>CAZSOV010000070.1:2875-29467 GCA_964608505.1 uncultured Verrucomicrobiota bacterium | reverse complement strand
CACGCTCCGCCTCCGCATGTCGGCGGCTACGACCCAGCACTTCGCGCACCGCGCCTCGTGGCCACCGAGGTGACGAGGTGGAGCCTTTTTCGTTCACCCCGCACGCTCCGCCTCCGCATGTCGGCGGCTACGACCCATCACTTCGCGGACCTGCACCTCGTGGCCAGCGAGGTGACGAGGTGGAGCCTTTTCGTTCACCTCACACGCTCCGCCTCCTCATGTCGGCGGCTACGATCCAGCACTTCGCGGACCGCGTTCGCCCCGCCTTCTCACGACGGCGGCTACGAAGGCCGTTTCGGCCGGGGCTTTCCGCCCCTCACGAATAGCTGTGCAGCCCCACGATGTTGCCCTCGGTGTCGCGCAGGATCGCGATGAACCCGTGCTCGCCGATGCTCTTCTTGGCCTGCACCACCGTCCCGCCCGCCGCGGCAATCCGCCCGACCACGCCGTCCAGATCTCCTTCGGCGCTCAGGTAGACCATCGTCCCCCCCGGTCCGGGCCGCATCCCTTCCATGAGGGTCAGGCACCCGCCCACCCCGCCGTTGTCCATGGCGAACGGGAACATCGCCATCGTGTGCTCCGGCGTCTCGAACACCTGCAACGTGCATTGAAAGATGGCCTCGTAGAACCGCCGTGCCCGCGGCAGGTCGGCCACCGCCAGTTCGAACCAGTTCACCGCGTTCCTCGAATGTGCATTCATCGTATTTGGGGGATGGATCGATTCTCGTTGAACGAAATCGGACGCGGCGTCGGCAGCGTCCATGCCCATCACCCTGCCGCGCGTCGCTGACAGCCCTATGTCAGCAGACTGCCCGCACCCCCCTTCGCGGATCATCGCCCCACCGTTAACCCCCGGCCCCGTGGTGCCGGGCCAACTCCCGCGCGCTCTCGGCCATGCGCCGCCGCAACGATTCCGGGGCGAGCACCTCGAGGGCCGTCCCGAACGACAGGAGCCATCGGGCCAGCCACTCGCAGTCTCCCGCCATCACTTCCATGACCCACCGATCCGCCTCCCTGCGCTCGCTCGCGATGCCTCCCATCCAGGCCCGCCGGAAGCGATCCACCACCCCCTCCTCCAACCGCACCACCATCGGTTCGCTCCGCGCCCGTTCCCGCCAGGAATCGAGGTGGTCCCGCAACGAGAACTCCCCCCGGCCCGCGTATTCCTCGCCGGTCAGCCGCAGGTCGAGAATCCGGTCCAGACGGAAATCGCGCACGTCGCCGCGCCACCGGCAGTACGCGATCAGATGCCAGTGGTCCGCGTAGTAAATCAACCCCAGGGGCTCGATGGCCCGGCGCGTCGCCGCGTCGATTCCGGGTTTCCGATAATCGATCTCCAGCACCCGCCGGCGGGCCAGGGCCTCCTGAATCGTGATCAGCGCGGCCTTCCCGCTGCCCCCCGCGTCCGGGTCCGGGGGTCGACGCATCATCAGGGCCGTCGTTCCCTCGAGCCGGTCCAACCGATCCTGCTGCGCCCGGGGCAGGACGGCGCGGATTTTGAGCAGGGCCGACCGCATCGGCCCCTCCAGCGAGGGATCGGTCAGGTGATTCACCAACTCGCCGCCGAGGAAGAGCGCCCCGGCCTCCTCCGGGGTGAACATCACGGGCGGCATGGAGTACCCCTTCAGGAGGCTGTACCCGACGCCGGCTTCGGCCACCACCGGCACCCCCGCCTCGCTCAGCGCCGCGACGTCCCGATACACCGTGCGCAGGCTGATCTCGAAATGACTCGCGATCTCCTCGCCCCGCACCAACCGGCGCCCCTGCAGCAGCAGCAGGATCGCCATCAATCGATCGATCCGGTTCACCGCGGCATGCCCCGCTCACCACCGGGTGCTCTGCTGCATCAAATCGAGCGCCTGCTTGGCCTTCATGTCGCCCGCCGCCGCCTTGTTGGCCAGATCCCCCTGCAAGGCCGCCATCTGATCCTGCACCGCCGTCAGCTGGTCCGGGGACAGGTTCCGGGCCCGACGCAGGGACTGCAGGAGCACCATGGCTTCGCTCACCTCGTCCCTCCGCATCGCCGCGGCGGCCTGCGCCGCGACTTCCCGCACCGGCAGCTCTCCCGCGGCCCGCACCGGCACCACGGTGTCCGTTGTGCTCTCCTGCGGTTCCGCCGGCTCGGGCGCCGGCGCCTCCGCCGGTGCGTCCTTGAACGCCGCCTCCAGGGCCGTCGGGTCCACCTTGTCCCCGCCGTCCCCGCAACCCGCCAGCAGCACGGCGGCCGCCAGAAGGGTTGCCATCCCGAACGTCCCCCGTCCGGTGTCCCACCACGGATGTTGTTTCGTCATACTCGATTCAATCGCCTGGCATCGGGTTGGTGACTGGAACGTAGGGCATCAAGTCCCGTCGCCGCGCTTGCTTCCCGGCACGTTCCACAGCCGTCCGGGATATTGAACCGCCAGCTTGTTGAACTCCCGGATCTTCAGGTACTCGACGTGACCGTCGACGACCCCGACCGTGGTGCCCACGTTGTGGCTCCGGGTGATACCCTCGGCGGGACTGCTCGAGCCGTCGTTGTAATCGCCCGCGTTCCGCTCGTCCGCCTGCCACATGATGATGTCGTTCGGACTGAACTCGTGGATCTTGAAGGTTTTCTGCCGGATCTGAAAGGCCGTCAGCGACCCGCTCATGATGTAGCTGGTGTACTTCTGGCCCCGGGACCGGAAGATCGGCGTATTGGTCCGATCCAGGGGGCACCGGAAGATTTTCGGCGTGGACAGGTAGCGCCAGAACACCCCCGTCTGCATGTTCGTCTCGGGCTTCGTGTACGGCGGCGTACACAGCCAACCCGGCCAGTTCTGGAAGTCCCAGTTGTTGTGCGGCAGCCACTCGTCGGAATCCCCCGTGTAGAGCACGTTGGCCAGCATGAGCTGCTTCTGGTTGTTCGTGCACATGGTGCGGTTGCCCTGCTCCTTCGCCTTGCCCAGCGCCGGGAGCAACATGCTCGCCAGAATGGCGATGATCGCGATCACCACGAGCAACTCGATCAGCGTGAAGGCCTCCCGCCACGTCTGCCGCCGCCGTCCGTCCGCCGCTGGAACCCGTTCTAACTTGGCCTGGGTATGCATGGAATCTTGGGGTTGGGTTGGACCGCGAAACTGATCCCCTGCCCCCCGCCCGTCCATTTCTTATTGGCCAGTGTTTCGAGCCCGACTCGTCCCCCCGCCCCTCCCTCGGATTCCGAAGTCCGCGACGGGTCTGCCCGGGGCGCCGACCTGGTTTCAGGGCGAGACGTCGTCGCCCGGCATCGACCTCCTCGCCGGCCCCCCGTCGCCCCCGCCCCCGGTAGCAGGGGGCAGGCGCCTCAGCACCTCCCCCGCGAGGCGTTGCTCGGGACGCGTCCGTACCAAGGTCTCGAGGATCCGGCGGGCATACTCCGGGTCCGTCGTCGCGTAAGCCGAGGCCACCATAACCGCCTGGGCGTACCCGCCCGTGTATTCCGTCCCCTCCGCCGCGCTTTCCAGATAGGCCCGCACCGCCTCGGCCCTTCGACCCTCGGCATCCCACGCCAACCCCAGCAGATGGTGGTCCCGGGCCCGGCGGAACGACGCCAGCCGGCGTTTCCATTCCCCTTGGCCGGTCAGGCCGAGCCACTCCTCGAAACCGGGTTCGGCCTCCCCCAGGAGGGCCGCGAGCCTCGATGCAGGGAGTTCCCGGGGCCGGTACACCGTTCCGGCCGCCCGGTACAGGACGCGCGGAAGATCGTCGGTCGCCACCACCCCGCCGGTCCCCAGGCGCCCCAGGCTCGCCGGTCCCGCCAACCGGCAACCCATCACCCGCACGGCATCCGTCAAGGCCGCCGGACGCAGGATCTCCCTCAAACCAGCCCCCCAGACCCGGCTCTCCAGCGCCGCCGGATCCACGGCCACGTCGCTGCCGTCCTGCCGCGCCATCAGCCCCACCACGGGAACGTCCACGTTGAAACGCAGCAGCCAGAGCGACGCCCCGGGAAACACCGAACGGAACGTCGCCGTCACGTCACGGAACACGCCCAGATCCATCTGGTGCAGCGGCAGCCACTGGCAGATCACGCCACCCTCGGCCAGGCGCTTCCGCAACGCCGCGAAATGTTCCCGCGTGTACAGGAATCCCGCGCCGTCTTCCGACGGATGAAACAGGTCGGCCACCACCACGTCGTAACGATCGGGCGCCCCCCGGGCGTAGCGCCGCGCGTCGGCCACGAAGATCCGAAATCCCTCCCGCCGCTGCGGCCCCCCGTTTTCGGGCTCGAAGTACGGCAGCGCCCGAACCACCTCCGGCAATAATTCCACCCCGTCGGCCCGCAACCCGGGATGTCCCGCCGCACTCCCCCAGGTAATCCCGGTCCCGACGCCGAGGAACAACGCCCGGCGTGGCCCGGGGTGCAACAGCAACGGCAGATGGGCATGCCGGGCCGCCGCGACCGCCGTGGCCGTTCCGCCCTGCTGGAAATGGTGGTTCACCCGCAGCGAACGGTGGCCGTCCCCGGTCCGGACCACGGCCACCGTTGCCTGGAAACCCTCCTCCCGCCGAAGCACCGTGGCGCCGTCCGGCAACTCCCACGCCGGCCACCGCAGCCCGCCCAGGATCAGCGCCAGCAACCCGAAGGCCCCCGCCATCCCCCCGTCGACGGGCCACGACCACCTCGGGGCCGGGGCCGGCCCGGCGGACCGCCCCCGGCGGGAACCGCCGAGGAGAAAGCCGGACGCCAGGTACCCGCCCGCCACCAGAGTGATCGTCCCTGCACTCCCGAGCCAGGGCAGGAACCCGGCCATCCAGACCGGGCCCGCCAATGCCGCGCCCAGGGCATTCCAGGCCACGGCGCGCCCAACCCCGCCGGTCGGACCCCGCGCGGCCTGAACCGTCCAGACGTACAGCATCCCCATGAGCACGGTCGGAGGCAGGAACATGAGCAGGGCCAACCCCAGTTCCGCGCCCCAACCCCCGCCCCCCGAGCGCCATCCTGCCAGGAGCGCACCATGCCAACGGCTCAGGGCCAGTTCGCCCAGGATCACCAGCGCCAGGATCCCCGCGCCGCGTCGCAACGGGGGCTCCGACGCGGTTCCGTGCCGGCCCCCCCGACCCGCCCAACCCGCGCCCAGCGCCGTGCCGGCCAGCCAGGCCGACAGCACCGCTCCGAAGGTGTGGACCGTGTTTTCGGTCGTCTGCGCCAGCACCCTCAATCCCAGCAATTCATACCCCATGCCCAGCCAGCCCAACACGAAGACGAAGCCCATCCCCCACCCGCGCCGGCGTCCATCGCCGACCGGCGGAACCCCCGGATCCGCGCCAAGTCTTGCCTCCTCCCGCCCGGGCGTGGACCGGCGACCCAACCACCACCACGCCCCCAGGGCGCACGCGACCTGCACCGCCGCCGCCCCCAACAGCGTCCTGCGGAATCCCCACTGCGGCATCGACCACCCCACGGCACCCCAGACCCCCAACACGGCCCCCGCGGTGTTCCAGGCGTACAGGCGGCCCACCGCCCCGCCCCCGGTCAGCGCTGGAGCCAGGGCCCGGTCCATGGCGGGCAGCGTGGCCCCCATTGCCGCCGCCGCCGGCCCGACGACGACCAACGGCACGAGGAACGCGACCGCCAGTCGGGCCGCCCCTGGAATCTCGAGGCCGGACCACCCGCGCAGGGTCTCCACCAGGAACTCCCAGACGACCACCCCGGCCAGGATCCAGCCGGCGGAAAACAGCTCCAAGGCGGCGTACCACCGGAGGGGGGAGGCGCTCCGACTCACCCACCGGTCCAACCCCCACGCCCCGGCGGCCAGTCCGGCGAAGAAAGCCGACACCACCCCCACCAGCGCCGGCCATTCGTGCCCCAGCAACGCCCCGAACACGCGGGTCCAGGCCATTTGCGCGGCCAGCCCGGGAGCGCCCGAGAGGAAATAGAGCAGGCACAACCCGCGCCGTTGCCGGACCAGATCCATGTCCGGCGACGCTACGCCGCGCAGGCCGGATCGGTCCATCGCCAGCCATCGCCAGCCATCGCCAGCCATCGCCAGCCATCGCCAGCCGTTCCGCCCGATGCACGCCAGGGCTCCAGCCCCTCCCCACACGGCGCGGCGGGTTGGGGCGCCAAAGCGGCAGAGGACTGCCGCACTCCAGGACCCTGGCGGGCCGTCGGGAACGCGGACGCCGGCCACGCCCGGGGAATCTTCGCTCAACGCCCCCGGGCGCCAACCTTGCATTTTGAGCGATGAACACTCAAAATGCACGAATGCCAACCCCGTCGATCCAGCGCCTCGAACTGGACGCGACCGTCCAACGCGCGCTTCGACGCAGCCCGGTCGCGGCACTCATCGGTCCACGGCAATGCGGCAAGACCACGCTCGCCCGCCAACTCGCGGCGGAGCGTGGCGCCGAGTTCATCGACGTGGAGAGCCCCGCCGGACGCCGCCGCATGGAGCAACCGATGGCCGCGTTGGAAGCGTTGCGCGGACTGGTCGTGCTGGACGAGGCGCAACTGTGTCCGGGGATGTTCCCGGTCCTGCGGGTTCTCGCGGACCGGGAGCCACTGCCCGCGCGCTTCCTCTTGTTGGGGAGCGCGTCGCCGGATCTGGTGAAGGGGGTGTCGGAGACGCTGGCAGGCCGGGTGGCGTTCGTGGACATGGGCGGATTCGACCTGGGGGAGGTGGGTGAAACCGCCCAACGGAAATTATGGCTGCGGGGCGGATTTCCCCGGTCGTTTCTGGCGGAGGATGACGCGGCGAGTTTCGCCTGGCGGGAGGATTTCATTCGCACCTTCCTGGAGCGGGACATCCGGATGTTCGGCATCAACGTGCCGCCGGATACCCTGCGGCGCCTGTGGACCATGGTCGCTCATTACCACGGGCAGATTTGGAACAGTTCGGAGGTGGGGCGGTCGCTGGGCGACGCGCATACCACGGTGAAGCGACATCTCGACGTTCTGACCGGCGCACTGATGGTCCGGCAGTTGCCGCCCTGGTTCGAGAACCTGAGCAAGCGCCAGGTGAAATCGCCGAAAGTGTATCTGCGCGATAGCGGCCTCCTGCACGCCTTGTCCGGCCTGCCCACACGACGGGCGTTGGAGGAAAGTCCCCGGCTGGGGGCTTCCTGGGAGGGCTTCGTGGTCGAGGAAACGGTGCGTCTTGCCGGCGAGCGCCACGCCTATTTCTGGGCCACGCAGTCGGGCGCCGAACTGGACGTGTTGTTGTTCCTGGGCGGCAAACGCTACGGAGTCGAAGTCAAGTATGCCGATGCGCCCGGATGCACGCGGTCCATGCACGCGGCACTCGCGGACCTGAAATTGGAACGGCTTTGGGTGGTGTATCCGGGAAAGGAGTGCTTTTCCCTGAGGGACAGGGTCGAAGTGGTATCGCTCGCCCGGTTGCGTCAGGAGATCGCGCAACTGGCGACGCAGTGAGCTGGCCGGCAGGCAGCGTGCCCTGAGCCTGGACACGGGACACGCGCCGGCGAGGCAGCGTCATTCAGCCCTATGGGATGACAGGGCCGTTGACAAAGTCCCGCTTGGAACTGCGATGTGGGGCCGGCGACTGCCGAGTCGCAGGCTTCGCCTCTCGATTCGCCTGCTTCGATCGCCCCGCGACCCGGCCCGCCGTCGCGCAGACGCTATGGCGGGGAGCCGGTCGCGGGCCCCCATCGACTTTGTCAGTTGCCCTGTATGGAATGGCGCCGGGCGCCCTTCCCGGCGTGACTTCGGCGTGGTTCGTGTGGCATAACGCCCTGCCCGTGCACGATTTCCGATACATCCGTGGCCAACTTCACTGCGAAGAGGTTTCCCTGGACTCGCTCGTCGAGCGCTTCGGAACCCCGCTCTACGTCTACTCCTCGCACACCCTCCGGGATCACTACCTGAAACTGGATGCGGCCCTCGCCCCGCTCGATCACCAGGTGTGCTTCGCCGCCAAGGCCAATTCGAACCTCGCCGTCCTGCGCACGCTCGCGAACCTCGGCAGCGGCTTCGACATCGTCAGCGCCGGCGAGCTCCAGCGGGTCATCGAGGCCGGCGGCGACCCCCGCCGGTGCGTCTTTGCCGGCGTCGGCAAGACCGAGGAGGAGATCCGGTTCGCCCTCCGCGCCGGCATTTACTCGTTCAACGTCGAGAGCGAACCGGAACTCCGGCGCATCGATCAGGTCGCCGGACGCCTCCGCCGCCGCGCCCCCGTCGCCGTCCGCGTCAATCCCAATGTCGACGCCGGAACGCACGCGAAGATCACCACCGGCACCTACGAGAACAAGTTCGGCATTGCCTTCGAGGAGATCGAAGGCGTGTACCAACGCGCCGCCCGCCTGAAGCACCTGCACCTCCGCGGGCTGCAAATGCACATCGGCTCCCAGCTCACCGACGTGAAGCCGTTCCGGCTGGCGGTCGAGAAGGTCGCCCCGCTCGCCGCCCGCCTCCATCGAAAGTACGGCTTCGAGTTCCTCTCCATCGGCGGCGGCCTCGGGATCGTGTACAACCCCGCCCTCGCCAGCGCCGACCCGGCGTGGTGGCGATCCGATCCGGATGCCCGCGGAATCCTCACTCCGGCCTCCTACGCGGAGACCCTCAAACCCCTGCTCGCCCCCCTCGGACTCCGCATCCTCGTCGAACCGGGGCGCTTCATCGTGGGCAACGCCGGCGTCCTCCTGACCCGCGTCGAATTCGTCAAGCGCACCGGCCGGAAGAACTTCGTCATCGTCGATGCCGCGATGAACGACCTCATCCGCCCCGCCTTCTACGACGCCTATCACGAGATCGTTCCCCTGCGCCGCCGCTCCGGAGCCACCCTCCCCTCCGACGTCGTCGGGCCCATCTGCGAAAGCGGCGATTACTTCGCCAAGGACCGTCCCCTGCCCAAGGTCGGCGAGGGCGACTACCTCGCCCTCCTCAGCGCGGGAGCCTACGGCTCCGTCATGTGTTCCAACTACAACTCCCGCGCCCTCGCCGCCGAAGTGCTCGTCGACGGTGCCCGCCATGCGCTGGTGCGCGCCCGCCAGAAGGTCGCCGACCTCTGGCGCGACGAACGCGTTCCCGCCTGGCTGCTCCCCCGGACCCCGCGCCGCGGACGCACCAAGGCCGCCTGATCCGACCCGCGGGCGGTGACCGGCATTGACGGGCGGAGCGGGATCGTGCCACCAACTGGCGCGCTTTTTTGCCAAACATGATTCGTTCCGCCGTCATCGGGTGTGGCTACTGGGGCCCGAACCTCGCCCGTAATTTTTCCGAGACCCCGGGGTCATGTCTGGTGGGGGTGGCCGATCTTGACCCAAAGCGGCTCGCCGTCATGAAGGCGCGCTATCCGGGCATCCGGGCGACGACGGATCACCGGGAAATCCTGAGCGACCCCGGCGTGGACGCCGTGGCGATCTCGACGCCGGTACGGACGCATTTCGCGCTGGCGATGGAGGCCTTGCAGGCGGGCAAGCACGTGCTCGTCGAGAAGCCGATGACGATGACCTCCGAGGAGGGCGAGCGATTGGTCGAGGCGGCGGAGAAGGCCGACCGGACGTTGATGGTCGACCACACTTTCGTCTACACGCCGGCGGTGCGGAAGCTGCGCGAGTTGCTGGATGCGGGAGAACTCGGCGAGGTGCTGTATTACGACTCGGTCCGGATCAATCTGGGGTTGTTCCAGCACGACGTGAACGTGCTGTGGGATCTCGCGGTTCACGACCTTTCGATCATGGATTTCCTGGTGGGCCGCGCGCCCGAGGCGGTCTCGGCGACCGGGGTTTCGCACTTCCCGGGGCGCCCGGAGGACGTCGCGTACCTGACGTGCTTCTTCTCGGGGAACCTGATCGGCCACTGCCACGTGAACTGGCTGTCGCCCGTCAAGATCCGGCGGACCGTCATCGGGTGTTCGCGCCGGATGGCGGTCTACGACGATCTGGAGCCAAGCGAGAAGGTGCGCGTGTACGACAAGGGCGTCACCCTGACGGACGACACGGAGGGGCGGTACCGCCTGTTGGTGTCGTACCGGACGGGCGATGCCTGGATTCCCAACCTTCCGGCCACGGAGGCGCTGGGAGTCGAGATCGCGCATTTCCTCGACTGCATCCGGAACCGGCGCGTGCCGTTGACGGACGGGCAGGCCGGCCTGCGGTTGGTCCGGATGCTCGAGGCGGCCTCCGCGTCGCTGGCGCAACGCGGGGCCCCGGTCAATCTCGGCGGGCGTTGAGTTTTCTGCGTATGAGTTCGATACCGTTTTTGGATCTGCGGGCGCAGTTTCGTTCCCTGCGGAACGAGATCCTGCCGGAGGTGGAGAAGGTGCTGGATTCGGCGCGGTACGCCCAGGGGCCCGCGGCGGAGGAATTCGAGCGCGCTTTTGCCGAGTATTGCGGGGCCCGCCGCTGCGTCGGGCTGAACACCGGCACCAGCGCCCTGCATCTCGCCTTGCGCTGCCTCGACGTGGGACCGGGGGACGAGGTCATCACGGTTCCCATGACGTTCATCGCGACGGTCTGGGCGATCAGCTACGCGGGGGCTCGCCCCGTGTTCGTCGACATCGACCCCCGCACCCGGACGATGGACCCGAACCTGCTTGAGCGGGCCATCACGACCCGGACCAAGGCCATCATCCCGGTTCACCTGTACGGATTCCCGGCCGACCTGGACGCCATCCGGGCGGTGGCGGACCGGCACGGCATTCCGCTGATCGAGGATGCGGCCCAGGCGCAGGGCGCCCGGTACAAGGGGACCCGCCTGGGTGGGACGGGGAACCTCACGTGCACCAGCTTTTACCCGGGCAAGAATCTGGGCGCCTGCGGCGAGGGCGGAGCGCTGTTGACGGACGACCCGGAGATCGCGGCTCGCGCCTGCCGCCTGCGGGACCACGCCCAGTCCCAGCGGTATCATCACGACGAACTGGGGTACAACTACCGGATGGACAGCATTCAGGGGGCGGTCCTCTCCGTGAAGCTGCGCCATCTCGACGCGTGGAACGAGGCCCGGCGGACCCGCGCGACCGAGTATCGGCGGCGGTTGCAGGGGCTTCCGCTGGGCCTGCCGACGGTGCCGGACTACGCCGAACCCGTCTGGCATCTCTACGTGGTGGAACTGGACGGGCGCGACGCGATTCGTGCCGAGTTGGGGCGGCGCGGGATCGAGACCGGCCTTCATTATCCGGTCCCCGTGCATCTCCAAAAGGCGTACGGGGAGCTCGGGCATCGTCCCGGCGATTTCCCGCACTCCGAGGCCCTCGCGACGCGCTGCCTCTCCCTGCCCATCTATCCCGAACTGACGAACGATCAGATCGGATGCGTGGCCGATCAACTGGCGGAACTGCTCGCGGCACCCTCGTCCGGTGCGTGAGCTTCCCCGGCGTCCGCGTCCGGCGCGCGACCCCGCAACCGTGCCGGCACCCCCGCCACCACGGCCCCCGGTGCCACGTCGGCGGTTACGACCGCCCCCGCGCCCACCAGCGCGCCGGCGCCGATCGTGATGCCGCACAGGATCACCGCCCCGCTCCCGATCGAGGCGCCCCTCCCCACGCGGGTCGGGACGACGCTCCAATCCGCCTCCGTCTGCAAGCGCCCCGAAGCCGTCGCGCGCGGGTGCAGGTCATTGATGAATACGACCCCGTGGCCGATGAAGACCTCGTCCTCGATGGTCACCCCCTCGCAGATGAACGTGTGCGAGGAGATCTTGCAGCGGGCCCCGATGACGGCGTTCTTCTGGATCTCCACGAAGGTTCCGATCCGCGAATCGTCCCCAATGGTGCACCCGTAGAGATTCACCAACTCGGGATGAAACACCTTCACCCCGGATCCAAGCACGACGGAATTGGCGATGGGCATGGCAGACAGGCGGAATGGGGCCGCGGGAGACCGCGGCGGACCCGGTCAGGCTGCGTTCATCCCGAACCTCCTGTCCAGCCTGCCGCGAAGGTTGACACCTTCCCCCTCCCCCAGCGAGCGTTCCCCCGTCCCTCGGCCGGACGCCGTTGATTTCCGGCCCGCGTGGATGGCACCCCGCTCGAACCCTCCGCCGGACCGAACGGGAACCTGCCTGCACGACCGGCCCTGTTGAATCCCCCCATGACGCCCCCGCCGGATGGTCCCCTTGTCAGCATCGCCGTCGCCGCGTGGAACCGGGAGGAAATGGTCCTGCGCGCCGTCCGGAGCGCCCTGAACCAAACCTACCCGCGCCTCGAGGTCGTGGTGAGCGACGACTTCAGCCAGGACCGCACCGTGGAGTCGCTTCGCGCGATTGCCGACCCCCGGCTCCGCGTGATCACGCACGCCGGCCCGGTGGGCGTCTGGGAGAATTGGACCGCCGCGCTGCGGCAGACCACCGGCGAGTTCCTCGCGTTTCTGGGCGACGACGATTACCTGAGCCCGACCTTCGTCGCCGACCATCTCGCGGTGTTCGACGCCCACCCGGAGGTGGTCATGGTGGCCTCCCCATACCAGGAGGAGATGCTCTCCGGCGAAAGGGGACGGCTCTTTGCCCCCCCGTTCCCGCCGGGATCGTCCGCGGGTCCCGACGAGTTCTTTCACGCCGTCGCCGGCATGCAGATGTTCTTCGGCGCCGGCCTCTTCCGCCGCCGGGAGGCCTGGGCCGTGTGGGAGACGACCCGCGAGGACGATCTCTCGGCCGACCACGGCATGCTGCTCCGTCTCGCCGTGAACCAGCAGGCCCGGGTGGCCACCTGCCCCACGCTCGGCTACCGCAAGACCACCCATGCCGGCAGTCTCAGCGCCAAATACGTCCGTGCCACCACCGGCCTGCGGAACGTGATCCTCCGCG
The DNA here is from genome assembly GCA_964608505.1 of uncultured Verrucomicrobiota bacterium. Classification (GTDB taxonomy): domain Bacteria; phylum Verrucomicrobiota; class Verrucomicrobiia; order Limisphaerales; family CAIMTB01; genus CAIMTB01. Next base: position 16,761 of record CAZSOV010000070.1, on the reverse strand, counting down.
TCCGCGCGGAGAACCGGGCCACTCCACGACAACGCCATCTTCTCGCGCGTCTCGGGGCACTGGAGTCCATCACGCTGGCCCGGCATTACGCCGCGGAACGCGACCTCGCCGCCGCCCGGCGGGAACTTCTGCTCGCCTTGCGCGTCTGCCCCTCCCTGACCACCGCCTGGCGGCAGTTGATCCTGCTGACGCTGTTCCCCAGCCATGTCGTCAGGACGTCCCGCCTCCAACGCGGCCTTCCCGAGTCCTAGCCCGGGATTCCCGCCCCGCCCATCTCCCATGCCCACGTCGGACGCTTCCGCTGGACCACCGTCGATCACCCTCGCCGCCTCCGCCCGACTTGGCGACGGCGGCCAGGGACTCAACCTCCTCCACATGCTCCGCGGCGCGCAGGCCGAATTCGAGGCCCGCGTCCTGTGCCGCGGCGGCGCGGATCCCGCCGCCGAGGTCCAACTCCTGCCACCCTCCCCCCTGCTGGATCGCACCTTCCGCCTCCCCCTGGTCCGCCGGTTTGGGGACTGGTACGCCTACCTCGCCGATCTCCACTTCGATCGCCAGGTCGAAGCGCGCCTCGCCCCCGCCCGGATCTTCCAGGGCGTCACCGGCCAGTGCCTCCGTTCCCTGCGGCGCGCCCGCGAGTTGGGCGCCCGGACCGTTCTCGACGTCGTCACCGTGCATGTCGACGACGGCAATCGCCGCGTGTTCGACGAGTCCGTTCTCCGGAACTGCCCCGTGCGCATCCACCAGGGGCAACTGCGCCGCCAACGCGAGGAATACGCCGCCGCGGATCTCATCCGGGTCATGTCCTCCCATGCCCGGAACACCTTCCTCGAACGCGGCTTCGCGCCCGACCGCGTCTTCGCGCTCAATCCCTACCTCGACGTCGCCGAGTTCCCCGAAGCCACCTTCCGCGAGCCCGTGTTCCGCGTCTGTTTCGTCGGGCGCCTGGTGCTGGGCAAGGGCTTCCACCACGTCATCGAGGCGTTCCGGTCCGCCGGGCTGCCCGACAGCGAACTGGTCCTCTGGGGGGGGACCGGCGAACGCCCCGTGCATCTCCTCTTCCAGCGGTTGCTGGCCGGCGCCCGGGGCATCGTCCATCGGCCCGTTCCCATCCGCTCGGTCGGACTCGCCGAGGTCTTCGGACGCGCGAGCGTCTTCGTCCATCCCTCCCTCGCCGACGGCTTCGGCTACTCGGTCGCCGAAGCCATGGCCAGCGGACTCCCCGCCATCGTCACCCGCACGACCGGGGCCGCGGACTGGATCCAGGACGGCGTGAACGGGTTCATCGTCGAACCCGGGGATCTCGACGCCCTGCGCGACCGCCTGGTCTGGTGTCATGCCCACCCCGGTCGTCTCGCCGAGATGGGGCGGGCTGCGCGCGCCACGGTAGCCACCTACGACCTCGACCGATTCCGCCGGACCTATCTCCCGCACCTCCGGAGCCTGCTCTGACGCGCCGGTCCGGGGTTCGACGCGGGCTTTCCCGCCTGGACTCCGCGCGTCGCCTTGCCAAGTGCGCGGGAGGCATGTTCGCCTTGGGACTTCATGTCGCCCTGGTGGACCATCCTATTGCTGGCGTTGCCCGCCCTCGCGGACGACCTCCGGCCATGGCAGCCAGGCCCGGGTCATCGTCGCGTGGCGCTGCTCGATCCCGGCACGAATTCCGCGCCCGGGTTCACCCGGCTCGGTTCCGAGCGGACCGGAATCGCGTTCACGAACCGCCTCTCCCGCGCCCGGTACACGACCAACCAAATCCACCTCAACGGGTCGGGCGTCGCGGCCGGGGACATCGACGGCGACGGCCGTTGCGACCTCTACTTCTGCGGCCTCGACGGAGGGAACGCGTTGTACCGCAACCTCGGCGGCTGGCGGTTCGAGGACGTCACCGCCCCGGCTGGCGTGGCGGCGAGTGAAATCGACGCCACGGGGGCCGCCCTCGCCGACCTCGACGGGGACGGGGATCTGGATCTCATCGTGAATTCCATCGGCGCGGGAACGCACTTCTTCTGGAACGACGGCCGGGGCCGGTTCCTGCCCCGCCCCGACGCGCCCCCGGTCAACGTGGGCAAGGGCGGCATGTCGCTCGCCCTGGCCGACGTCGATGGGGACTCCGACCTCGACCTTTACGTCGCCAACTACCGCACCGTCACCATTCGCGACCAACCCGACCTCCGCATCCGGGGCACGCACGTGAACGGGCGTCCCGTCGTCTCCAGCGTCGACGATCGTCCGATCACCGATCCGTCCGTGACCGGGCGGTTCACCCTGGAACCGTCCGGTCGCATCATCGAGAACGGCGAGATCGACGGGTTCTTCCTGAATGACGGACAGGGCCGCTTCACGGCGCGTTCGTTCCTCGACGGCACGTTCCTCGACGAGGACGGAGCACCGCTCGCGTCGCCGCCCTACGATTGGGGCCTCTCGGCGTTGTTCCACGATTTCAACCGGGATGGCGCTCCGGACCTCTACGTCGGAAATGACTTCCGATCCCCCGACCGGTTCTGGATCAACGACGGGCGCGGACGATTCCGGGCGGCACCCCGGACGGCCCTGCGGCACACGAGCCTCTTCTCGATGGGCTTCGACGTCGCGGATGTCGATCGTGACGGGCACGACGACCTCTTCGTCGCGGACATGCTGGCCCGGGACCCGGTGCGCCGCCGGATTCAGGCCGGCGACCTGGCGCCGCCGAGTCCCGAATCGGGCCGGGTCGAGGGCCGCCCGCAGTATTCCCACAACACCCTCTCGCGCGCCCGTGGCGACGGCACGTTCGCCGAGATCGGCTGGTACGCGGGCGTCACCGCCTCGGAGTGGTCCTGGTGCCCGGTCTTTCTCGACGTCGATCTCGACGGCTACGAGGACCTGCTGATCACCAACGGCCACGAACGCGACGCCATGAACGCGGACGTCATGGAGCAGGCGGAACGGACCAAGGCCCGCCAGCGCCTCTCCCCCTCGGAACTCCGCGACCTGGCCAACCGGTTCGCCCGCCTCGACACTCCCAACGCGGCCTTTCGGAACCGGGGCGACCTGACGTTCGAGGACAAGAGCCGGGCCTGGGGATTCGACGCCGCCGGCGTCTCCCACGGGATGTGCCTGGCCGATCTCGACGGCGACGGGGATCTCGACGTCGCGATGAACAACCTGAACGGACTCGCGGGTCTCCACCGCAACGAGGCCGCCTCCCCCCGCGTGCAGGTCGTGCTCCGTGGGCGGGCTGCCAACACGCACGGCATCGGCGCCCGCGTGACCCTCACGGGCGGGGCCGTGCCCTCCCAATCCCGGGAAGTCCACGCCGGCGGGCGTTATCTCTCCGGCGATCAGACCGCCCCCGCCTTCGCCTGCGGAACGGGGGATCGTCGGCTGCGCCTCGAGGTGGTCTGGCGCGGCGGCAGCCGATCCGTGCTCGACGACGTCCTCCCGAATCACCTCTACGAGATCAAGGAACCCGACCCCACCCCGGACCGGACGGCCGAGGTCGCCGGGGTTCCGGTCCCCGCGGCCCTGTTCGAGGACGCGAGTCATCGCCTGGGCCATGCGCATGTCGACGAACCCTACGACGAGTTGGCGCGCCAACCCCTGCTGCCCCGCCGGCTGGGACAACTCGGTCCCGGGGTGGCGTGGATCGACCTCGACGACGATGGCCTGGAGGATCTGGTCGTCGGAAGCGGAAGGGGCGGCCCGGCACGCGCCTATCGCAATCCCGGGGACGGTTCGCTTGTGGAACTGCGGGAGGGGCTTTGGAATCGGCCCCTCGGACGCGACCTCACCGGGTTGGTGGGCTGGCCCGGCCTGGTCCTTGCCGGAAGCGCGAATTACGAGGACGGCCTGACCAACGGCGGCGCCATCCGGATCTACGACGTCCAGCGGAAGGCCAGCGGCGAGAATCTCCGCGGCGAATCCTCGAGCACCGGCCCGCTGGCCCTCGCGGACGTGGACGGCGACGGCCAGCTGGACCTGTTCGTCGGCGGACGCGTGATGCCGGGAGCCTATCCCGTCCCGGCCACGAGCCTGCTGCTGCGCAATCAGGGAGGCCGCCTCGTGCCCTGGCAGCGCTTCGAGCAACTCGGACTCGTCAGCGGAGCGCTCTTCTCCGACCTCGATCTCGACGGCACGCCGGAGCTCGTTCTGGCCTGCGAATGGGGCCCCATCCGCATCCTCCAGTTCCGGGACGGCGCCTATCGGGATCGCAGCGCCGAGTGGGGGACCGCCGGCCTCACCGGTTGGTGGAACGGCATTGCCGCCGGCGATCTCGATGGCGATGGCCGCCTCGATCTCGTGGCGAGCAACTGGGGTCTGAACTCCCGCTACCACGCGGACCCGGAACATCCCTGCCGCATCCACTTCGGCGACCTGGACGGCAGCGGGGTCATCCAGCCCATCGAATCCCTCTGGGCGCCCGCCGCGGGCCGGTATCTCCTGGATCGGGGCTTCAAATCCATCCAGACCGCCCTGCCCTGGGTCGCCTCGCGCATCGGCTCGTTCGAACACTTCGCCCGCGCCCGCCCGGAGGAGCTTTTCGGCGACCCCTGGAACTCCGTTCGCACGTTGGAGGCCGCCACGCTCGCCACCGTCGTCCTGCTCCATCGCGGTTCCCGGTTCGAGTCCCGCCCCCTTCCCCGCGAGGCCCAATGGTCCCCGGCCTTCGCCGTCAACATCGCCGACGCCGACGGCGACGGGAACGAGGACGTTTTCCTCGGCCAGAACCACTTTGGCACGCACTCCGAGATCGGTCGGGGCGATGCCGGACGCGGTCTCTGGCTGCTCGGCGACGGACGAGGCACGTTCCGCGCCCTCGACGCGGCGGAAAGCGGCGTCGCGGTCTACGGGGAACAACGCGGCGCGGCGCTCTCCGACTTCGACCGGGACGGACGCGTGGACCTGGTCGTCACCCAGAACGGGGCCGAGACCCGGCTGTTCCGGAACACCCGCGCGCGCCCCGGGCTGCGGGTGCGCCTCCGCGGCTTCCCAGGCAATCCCATGGGCGTCGGGGCGATCCTGCGCCTTCGTTGCGGCGGACGGTGGGGCCCGGCCCGCGAACTCCATGCCGGCAGCGGCTATTGGTCCCAGGACGCCGCCGTCGCGGTCCTCGCCTCCCCCGCCGAACCGGAGGAACTCTCCGTCCGCTGGCCCGGGGGCCGAATGCAACACCTCCCCATCCCACCCGGCACCCGCGAGATCGTCGTGTCTCCGGACGCGGGGAACGGACCGAACCCATGAGCCGCGCGACCCTCGGCCTCGTCCTCCTGGTCCTCGCGCGGAACATTCCCGGCGTCGACGCCGCCGAGGGGCCGCCCGAGGGCGCGCCCTCCCCCGGCCTCCGGGTGCAGCCCCTCGCCCCCGTTTCCTCGGGGCGGGCCGGTTTCACCCGCCTTCCCCCCGCGACCACCGGCGTCGAGTTCACGAACCGGCTCTCCGAGGTTCGCTCCGCGACGAACCGCAACCTGCTCGGCGGCTCCGGCGTTGCGGCGGGGGATGTCGACGGGGACGGACGAGTCGACCTCTATTTCTGCGGTCTCGACGGCCCCAATGCCCTGTACCGCAACCTCGGCCACTGGCGGTTCACCAACATCACGGTGTCCGCCGGGGTCACCTGCGACGGCCAGGATTCCACCGGCGCCGCCCTGACCGACGTGGATGGCGACGCGGATCTGGACCTGCTCGTCAACGCCCTGGGCGGCGGCACCCGGCTGTTCCTCAACGACGGACACGCACGCTTCCGCGAAGCCACGGCCGAGGCCGGTCTGGCCTCGCGCCACGGAAGCATGAGCCTCGCCCTCGCGGACGTGGACCGGGACGGGGATCTGGACCTCTACGTCTGCAATTTCTTCCCCACCACGATCAAGGACCAGCCCCGGACCCGCTTCGGCATCGCGAACAGCCCCGCGGGACCCCGCGTCGTGACGGTCGACGGAAGGTCCGCCTCCGAGCCGGACTTCGCCCATCGCTTCACCGTCAGCGAGACGGGTATCGTGCTCGAGCACGGGCAGGCGGATGACTTTTACCTCAACGACGGACGCGGACGCTTCCGTCGAGTCCCGTTCACCGAGGGAACCTTCCTCGACGAACAGGGCCGTCCCCTCGTCGCCGAACCGGTGGATTGGGGCTTGGGCGTGTTCTTCCATGACCTCAACGGGGATGGCGCGCCGGACCTTTACGTCTGCAACGACCTGTTCACCCCGGATCGCGTGTGGATCAACGACGGTGGCGGACGCTTCCGGGCCATCGCCCCCACGGCCATCCGCAACCTCTCGACCTTTGCCATGGGAGCCGATTGCGGGGATCTCGACCGCGACGGGCACCCGGACATCTTCGTCGTCGACATGCTCAGCCGCGATCACGCGAGGCGGCAGGTGCAGGTCGCCCAGATGTCCCCTCGCCGCTGGCCGGTGGGCGTGTACGACGACCGGCCCCAGATTTCGCGCAACACGCTACAGATCAATCGCGGCGACGGCACCTTCGCCGAACTCGCGACCCTCGCTGGGCTGCACGCCAGCGAATGGTCCTGGACGCCGCTGTTCCTCGACGTCGATCTGGACGGCTGGCTCGACGTGCTCGTCAGCAACGGGCAACTGCGCGACTTCCAGAACATGGATCTCGCCCGCCGACTCGAGTCCCGCCAGCAATCGCGCGCCCTCGGACCGGACGAGATCCTCGCCCTGCAGCGCGAGTTCCCGCGGCTCGACACCGGGAACGTCGCCTTCCGTAACCTCGGTGGATTGCGGTTCGCCGAGGTGGGCCGCGACTGGGGATTCGCCGACGCGGGGATCTCGCAGGGCATGTGCGTCGCCGATCTCGACGACGACGGGGACCTGGATGTGGCCGTCAACAACTTCGGCACCGCTGCCGGGCTCCATCGCAACGAGGCCGCGGGCGGACGCGTGGCCGTCCGCCTCCGGGGAGCCGGCCCCAACACCCACGGCATCGGCGCCACCGTCACCCTCCTCGGCGGCCCGGTTCCCCGTCAGACCTCGGAGGTGCGGGCGGGTGGGCACTATCTTTCGTCGGGTGCCCCCGAACTCTGTTTCGCCTCCGGCCCGGCCACGAATCTCCCACTCGAACTTGAGATCCGCTGGGCCGATGGCTCCACGCACCGCCTCGGGTCGATCCTCCCCAACCACCGTTACCTCGTCACCCAAACGTCGGCCCCCGCCTCCGCGCCCGCTCCTACCCCGCCCGGCCGCCCGCCGTCGCCCTGGTTCTCGGACGTCAGCCCCGCCCTTGGCCACGTCCATCCCGAGCCGCCGTTCGACGACTTCGCCCGGCAACCCCTCCTCCCCCGCCGCCTGAGCCAGTCCGGTCCCGGCGTCGCGTGGCACGACATCGACGGCGACGGATGGGACGACCTCTTCGTCGGCGCCGGTCGCGGGGGCCTTCCCGGTGTCTTTCGCAACCTCGCCGACGGCACCTTCCAACGCCTCGATTCACCCCCCTTCCACCGCCCCGTCGCCCGCGACCAGACCGGCGTCGTCAGCATCGACGCCGGATTCGTCGTCGGTTCCTCCCACTACGAGGAGGACCCACCCTCGGGTGGTGCCATCCGGATTTACGACGTCCTCAGCAAGGTCACCGGCGAGAGCGTGGCCGGCGAGAAGTCCAGCACCGGCCCGCTGGCGGCGTCCGACGTCGACCGCGACGGCGATCTCGACCTGTTCGTCGGCGGCCGGGTTCTGCCGGGACAATACCCGGTCGGGGCGACCTCGCTCCTGCTTCGCAACGACGACGGCCGCCTCGTCCCCTGGCAACGCTTCGAGACGGTCGGCCTGGTCAGCGGCGCCCTCTTCTCCGATCTCCTCGGCGATCGCGAACCCGAGCTGGTCCTCGCCTGCGAATGGGGTCCCATCCGCGTGTTTCGACGGGTTGCCGAACGGTACGAGGAGCTCACTCGCCACCTGGGGCTCGATGCCCATTCGGGTTGGTGGAACGGCGTCACCGCCGGCGATTTCGACGGGGATGGTCGCCTCGACCTCGCGGCGGGCAACTGGGGCCTCAACGTCCCCGATCCCCCGTCCGCCACCCATCCCTGGCGTCTCTACCACGGCGACCTCGATGACGATGGCACCGTGGACCTCGTCGAGGCCCGCTTCGAACCGAGCCTCGGCGCGGAGGTGCCCCGGCGCGGACTGCTTTCCCTCGGAGCCGCGCTCCCCTGGCTCCATCCGCGCGTCGGTTCGTTCGAAAACTTCGGCAAGTCCTCCATGCCCCGGATCTTCGGCGACGCCCTGGCCCGCCTCCCAAGCGTCGAGGTCCGCACCCTCGAAAGCGCGGTTCTGCTCAATCGCGGCGATCACTTCGAACGGCGCCCGCTTCCCGACGAAGCCCAACGGACCCCCGCCATCGGTCTGTCCGTCGCCGACGCGGACGGGGACGGACGCGAGGACCTCTTCCTGTCCCAGAACTTCCACGCGGTCGACGCGGAAACCCCGCGTCAGGACGCCGGACGAGGCCTGTGGCTGCGCGGGCTCGGAAACGGGAACTTCGAACCCGTCCCGGGTCAGACGAGCGGCGTCGCGGTCTACGGGGAGCAGCGCGGTTGCGCCGTCGCCGACTTCGACCGGGACGGACGCGTCGACCTCGTCGTGGCACAAAACGGGGCCGCGACCCGGCTCTTTCGGAATCGCGTGGCCCGCCCGGGGCTCCGGGTCCGATTGGCAGGACCCGGGGGAAATCGGCGCGGCATCGGCGCCGTGCTCCGCCTCGACTTCGGCGACCGTTCCGGCCCCGCCCGCGAAATCCATGCCGGCTCGGGTTACTGGTCCCAGGATTCGGTCGTCACCGTGCTCGCGACCCCGGCGCCACCCCGCCGCCTGTCCGTCCGCTGGCCCGACGGAAGCGAGACGTTCACCACGGTCGAACCGGAGGCCCGCGAGGTGCTCGTCCGTCACGGCGAGGCCGTCCGTTGAGGCCTTCGGCCCGCGGCTACTTCCCCACCTGACCGCGGGCCAGGATCTCCCGCGTTCGCCCGAGCAATCCGCGGGTTTCCGCATCCGCCGGATCCCGTTCCAGCGCCCGCCGTAGCAGGGGTTCCGCCTCCGCGTGCCGGCCCTGCTCGAAGTAGAGCGCCCCCAGGGACGACATCGCCAGAGCATCCTTCGGGTCCAGTCGCACCGCTTCCTTCAGGTGCTGCATGGCTTCGGCGGGCCGGCTGGTTTCCAGGAAAAGCATGCCGAGATTGCCATGAATGCGGGGGTTGCCGGCGTCCAGTTCCAGCGCGCGCCGAAACGAACCCATCGCCTCCTCGGTGCGCCCGGTCATGCGGTGGATCAGGCCCAGATAGTAATGCGCGTCCGCGAATCCCGGCGTCGCTTCCACGGCCCGCGCGAACTTCCGTCGCGCCTCGTCGAACTGCCGGCGCGCGAGGTGCGCCTTCCCCAGGTTGACCCAGGCCGCACCGTCGCGCGGATCCTGGCGCAAACGCAGTTCGTTGACCGCCACGACGTCCCGCAGGGAACGCTCGGCGTTCGCCGCCAGCAACCGTCGCTCGTCCTCCGGCGACTCAGGCAATAATTGCAGCCAGAGCTCCGCCATCTCGTCCGTCGTCTCGGGACCGTACCCCACCCGCCGCGGCGGATGGGACGGGTTCCGTGGGTTGTCCTCGGTGTTGTCGAAGACGATCTCCATGGCGACCCGCGTGCCCGCGGGAAGCCGAACCGGCTCCCGATAGACATAGTCGCCCTGCCAGTTGAAATCCCAGTCGCGAATCAGAAGCAACGACCTCACCCCGCCCCCGGGCAGGAAGGCCCGCGCTTCGACGCGCCGCCCGAGGTAATGGGTGTGCGGCAGCACGGCCAGCAACTGCGCCGCCCCCGGCAGCACGAACTCGTCCCGGACCGCCACCTCCCGCGCCCCGGGCGGCAAGTCGATGGCGTAATTCACCAGCGCCACCTTGATCGGGCGCCGCGTCGGCGGTTGATCCGTGAAATAGAAGCCGATCTCCGCGGCCAACGGCTCCGGACGGCCCCGCGGCTGCAAGTGCATCTGCACCACCACGTCCACGTCCGGGTCCAGCGCCCAGGACAATCCCGCGGGGATCTGCCTCGGCGCCGCGCCCGGTTGCCAGCTCGAGAAATGCCCCCCGGGGGTTTCCAATCCCTGCGGCGTGTCCATGCCCGGAAATCCCGGCGCCGCGTCGAAGGCGTCCCGTCGCCGCCCTTCTCCGGACCGATCCAGACGCACGAAGGCGTGATGAACGGTCCTGGAGTTCGGACGAAATTGCCACGCCCGGACGTACCGACGGCGGTCCAGGCGCACGGGCATCACGAAATGCCGGTACACATCCCGGCCCTCCGCCGGCAGGGTGTAGCTCTCCGGCATGCGGACGATCAGATCCGGCGGCCCCAGGTCCCAATCGCTCGTCCAAACCGGCACGGGAGGCGCCTTCGCGCCATCGCCCTCCGCCATCCCGCCCTCGACCCATTTCCGAATCGTTCCGATCTCCCCGTCGCTCAGCCAGCGCTCGCCCTCGAACTCCCCATGCCCCCCCTCGGGCAGCCAGGGCGGCATGAACCGCCGCGCCGTCACGTCCACCATCTCCCGGGCGTGCTTTCGCGCCTCCGCAAGGCCGGCCAGCGGGAACGGCCCCGCGCCCCGCTCCCGATGGCACGGGAGACAATGCTTGAACAGAATCGGCGCCACGTCCTCGTGGAACGTCGGCCCCTTCCCGCCGTTCGCCGGAGCCGCCCAACCCGACGAGCCCACGACGAGCGCCAGCAGGACAAGGCCCATCCGGTGCCCAGCCTCCAGCCATCCTCTCCTCCATCCTCGTGCCGTGCTGCTCATCGGGTCGTGTTTCTCAGGATCAAAACCGGAAGCCGCGCTCGCGCCCAGCCCTGCATGACCTCGTCCGGCACGTCCGCCGGACCGCGCATGTAGGCCCCCAACGCCAGGTCGTCGTCCCCGTCGCCATCCAGGTCGCCGCCCGCCAGCGTGAGCCAACGACCCGACGTCACCCCGGCGAACGTGGTGGCGGCAAAGCGCATGCCTCCCCGATTCTCCAGAAACACGAATCCCTCCTCCGGACGCCCCCGCCAGTCCGGAAAATAGGAGACCGCCGCGATGTCCTGATCGCCATCCCGGTCGAAATCCCGCGCCACCGCCCGGTACGCTCCGTTCATCGGGAAAAACAGCACCTCCTCGAACTTCAGCCCGCCCAGGTTCAGGTACACGCGCACCCCGTGGCAGCGCTTCAGCGAACCCGTGAACTCGCCGTTGTCCCCGTTCGTCACCAGGAAATCCTGCCGTCCGTCCCCGTCGAAATCGACGATCTCGAAATGGCTGTGCCCGAAATAGGGCGGGCGATGCGTCACCGTCCGCGATTCGAACCGGCCCCCGCCCTGGTTCACGAAGATCAGCAGGGACTCGGTTTCCTGGGCCACGAGTGCGATGAGATCCGGCCGTCCGTCCCCGTTCAGATCCGCCACTTCGTTCCTCAGGGTCCCGGGCAGGGGCAGCAGCACCTGCTCGCGATAACCTCCCTCCGGCAAGGCCTCGAACCACGAGAATCGCCCCACGTTGTTCCCGAACACGCTCGCCACCAGATCCGCGCGTCCGTCCCCGTTCAGGTCCGCTTCCAACGCGTCCGTCGTCCGCGGCAATCCCCCCACCAACCGCGCTCCCCGCCGCCAACCCCCTTCCCCCCGGACCATCCGAAACACCTCCCCGACCGCCGCGTCCGTCGGTTGAAAACTCCCGATGCCCGCCAGCAACCACCCGGATTCGCCGGCCCGCCCGCTCGTCACCACGTTCGAAACGACCACGTCCGCCAGCAACCGACCCGTTCCATCCAGCTCCCGGATCGCCCGGGGCCGATCCTCCCCCACCCACAACCGACCGCGTTCGGACTCGATGCCGAGCCAGGTCACCGAGGGATCGGTCTCGCGCCATTCCGGCACCTCGGTCCGGAAAAACCGCAGCCCTTCCCGAATCCGCACGGGCACCCCGGAGGACAACGCCGTCTCGGGAGCATTCGTAAAGTAATACGCCGCCATCGACTGCCACTCCGCCTCCGTTACGACCGGGGCCAACGGAATGCGTTTCTCGGCCCGGAGAAGCCGGATGTTCGGACTTTCCTCCAGCTGGGGAGTGCTGAATCCCAGCCGCCATTTCATCCGCGGCAGAATCTGCTCCCGCCACGTGCGACGATCCACGGCGTCGGGTTCCGGGAATAGATGACAGGTCGTGCAATGCCTCTCGGCCAACACCTTCCCGGCCACCACATCCGCGGCGCCCAACCGCCCACCCATCCCGAACCACCCGAGGCAGCCCAGGAAAACCAGGATCATTCGCCGCCCCGCCCCACCCCCGGGTCCACCCGGCGCGCGGGCTTCAGCCCGCTTCGGGACCATCTCGCCGGACGCGGGTGAAAGGAGTGCGACACCCGGCTCGCGCGAGGCCTGCCCAGGAGGTGCCGACGCTCCGCGAACCGCGCCTTGGGACCTCGAACCGCGGACCACACCTCGCCGCGTGGGGGCACGCGGCCTACAGCGTTGTGGGCCCGGTGCCCTCACCGGGCGGACAGGGTGTAGGCCCGGTGCCCTCACGGGGCGAAGCGAATGCAGTGGGCGGTTCATGGAGAGGGAAGTTTTCCAAAGTCCGGACACGCATTGGGACCATGAACCCGAACGATGGAGGGAGGAGTAGGAGTAGGAGTAGGAGTAGGAGTAGGAGTAGGATTAGGAGGAGGAGGAGGATCCGGGATGGGAGTCTGGGCTCGGTTCATGGAGAGTGTCTCGACGCCGCCCGGCCCCCGGCTGCCGGCCGGGCTTCGGCAAAGAAAAAGGGGGCCGGAATGAATCCCGGCCCCCCGTGATCGGTCATGCACGCGTGGCGTGCAATGAATCTCTTACTTGCGCGAACGGAAGTAGGCCGCGGCCCCGTCCGTGGTCGTCGCGTACGGATTCGCGGCACCGGCCACGTCCGTGTACGGCCCCTGCGGCGCGGACGCCCTCTGGAGCGCGGAACCCGTCCAGGCGATGCTGATGCCCGTCGCGCTGCGCGTCACGGCCACCGTCGCCGACGGACTGCTCGCGACCGGGTAGAACAGGAGGTAGTCCAGATCGTGTCCCTGCAGGAGCGTCCACCGGACCGTGGTGTTCGCACCGAGGTTGAAGGTCGCCAGACTGCCGTCCGCGGCCTCGAACGGAATCAGGTCGAGCGAGCTCCAGTTGCCGGTCCCGACGCCCGTGAAGCGACCGACCTCGGTCACGGTCTGACCCGTGGCGCTGGTGATGTCGCCGGTCACGATCGACAGGGTCGTTCCAACCCGGTTGTCGTTGAGGGTGTCGCTCGAGATCGCGGCCACCGCGGCGTAGCTGCCGGGCGTGAAGTTGCGGGTGTAGTTGTACCACTCACCGTTGTCGCCCCAGCCGATCTTGTAGTTGGCCGTGAGGGTGAAGTCCGGACGAACGTTGTTGTTCGGACCCGTGCCGCCGTTGCCGTCGTCACCCGTGACGTCGATGTTGCCCATCGTTTCCGTCGCGGTCGTCGGATACGGCTTGGCCGTGCCGCCGTCGCTCCAGCCGTTGCGATAGGCGTTGCCGTTCGCCAGGGGATCCGTCGTGGACTCGCCGATCAGCTTGAAGTCGACGCCAGGGATGCCGTCCTTTCCGCGATACAGATTGGCCGCCAAGGGCATCGTGCTCGCCGCCGCGACGGTCTTGCCGCCGCCTTCGTTGAAGTCCTCCGCCTCGATGACGAAGGCGCCCTTCATGACCAGGCGCGCGTTGCTGTCCGCGACGTCGCGCGTCGTGGCGCTGCCGCGATCGTTCGTCACGGTGACGGAATAGTCGCCGATGTCGTCCACGCCCGCGTCCGTGATGGCCAGCGTCGCGGAGGTCGCGCCCGCGATGGGCTTCTTGTTCTTGAACCACTGATAGGCCAGTGGCTTG
>CAZSOV010000070.1:0-2865 GCA_964608505.1 uncultured Verrucomicrobiota bacterium | reverse complement strand
GACCCACCGCGGTCACGCTGAGGGTGATGTTCTCGCCCTTGTCGAAAACCTTGCCCGCCGGGCGGGTCGTGATGATCGGCGCGTCGTCCACGTTGCCGTACCATTCGATGCCGCTGCCGCTCACCGTCGTCGCTCCGTTCGCCGGAGTCGCGTCGCCCGCGTAGGTCACGGTCAACGCGCCGTTGTCGCCGCCGCCGCCCTCGCGCCAGATCATCTCGAGGTAGTACTTGCGGCCCTGGGTCACCGTGATCTTCTGTTTGCCGCTCCCATCCCGCGTGGCCCATTCGCCGCCGTCCCACTGGTCGGAACGATTCTCGCAGCCGCCGGGAGGCGTCGCGCCGTCCACCGTGCCGCAACCCGGACGGTTGCGTTGCAGGTTGTTCCCATCCGCACCCGCCACCCACTGGGCGGAATCATTCCACGTCGGTTCGTTCGCGACATACACCTTGTTCGCCGGCGTCGCGTCCGTGCTGATGTAGCCGCGTCCCGGATCGTCGCTCGCAATCCAAATCGTGACATCGCCGCTGCGCGGTGCCGTCCACACGGTCCGCAACCGCCCGCCGTAGTTCTCCGCCACGTTGACCGGGGAGATCATCTGCGACAGCGAGCTGCTGAACGTCGGCGGCGTCCCGTTCGAATGCTGGTCGATCAGGTCGTCGATGCTCGTCGCGTTCCAGCGTCCGTACCCGACAATGCCCGGGAGGATCGCGAAGGAATGGAAGCCGGCCGTCCGCGGCGTGGCCACCGAGTTGCCGATCAGGTCCTGCACCGCCGCCGTCATGGTGATGGTGTAATCGGTGTCCAGCGCCTGCCGGCTGGTGGAGAGCGCGACCGTCGTCGCGTCCACCTGCGTTGCGGCCGACACGGTCAGACCGGCGATGGAGTAGTTGGCCGCTTCGAACGCCCCGGTGCCCATGACCTCGTCGAAGACGACCGTGACCGAATTGAAGTCATCGCTGCCGATGGTCTTCGCGACCTTGGGAGCCACGTTGTCGCTCGGGACGGTGAGGGTGACCACGTCGCTCTTCAGCATCGGGCCCGCCTCCGGCGTGATCTCGACGTGCCACTTGCTGTTGTTGTCCGCCACTTCCGCCACCACGGCGGGATCAAAGCCGAGGCCGGTCGAGGACAACGTGGGCGAATTCACCGATTCGCCGAGGGAATTGAGGACCTCCTGGCCGTTCTTGAACCACTTGTAGGTCAGTCGTCCGGCGTTGATGCCGGGGGCCACCTTGACGCTGAAGGTGAAGGGGCGCTTTTGCAGCACGGTCTGGCTCGCCGGCTGGGTCACGATGGTGGAGACGTCAGACCCCACCGCCGAAATCCAATCGCCCGTCAACGGCACCGGCTGCTCGTTGTCCGAGGGGTAGCCCGGAAAATCCTGGGCCAGCGTGGCCAGCGGATTCTTGTTCTGGGTCGCCCAGATCGAGAGATCGTCCGTGCCGCCGCCTTCCTTCATCAGGGCGTAGAAGTAGTACTTCTTGCCCGCGACCATGTTGATGCCGTCCGAAACGTTGGTCGTCTTGTACCGTCCATCCGCCGTGATCACCGGCACCTGGGCGTCGTCGCGCTTGTCGTTGCCCCAGTTGTCGCCGCGCGGGGCCGGCTGGCCCGGCCATTCCCGCTCGACGTTGAAATAGTACCGGCGGTCGCTCCAACTCGTCTCCCACGCCACCCGTACCGCGTTGGCCGGGTTCTCGTCGCCGCTGATCCACAACTCGGAGCCGTCGTCCGACGCGATGTAGAAATACCACGTGCCGCCGGCCGGAGGCGTCAGAAAGCCGCTCATCCGGACGCCGTAGTTGTTCCGCACGTCGCCCGGGGGAAACGTCGGCTTGCCCGTGTCGTCGACTGCAAACGGATACTCCGCGATGGGCGGGTATACAGTCTCAACGGGACTGTTCGGGTACGACGCATGTGCCGTCAGATCCGCAACGGCGGTTCCGGCCATCTGACCGTCGTTTCCGTTGAATCCGCCGTTGGCGTACACTTCCACCTTCACCTTGCCCTTCACCTCCACTTGGGCCGACCAAGCGGGAGCCTGCACTGCCAGCAGGGCAAGGACCCCCCAACCGACCGCCCTCGCACTTAATGATCGCATAGTCTGGGTTCCTTTGTTGTTGATGACCAACCCATTGGAATCCGGAACGACGGCCAGTCGGACAACCCTGCCCATCCGGGACTTTCGTGCGCTTCCACCACACCGAGTCTCCCGGCCGGAGCTGACGCTCGCGTAAATTCCTAGGGAACGGCGAAGCCCATAGCAAACATTGCGTCCGTTTGACAACTGAAATGTGGCAGATGGGTGAATTCGGGGTGCACGACGGATTTGTTGTGGCAAGGCCGCAACCACCCGGAGCGCGGGGCCGCGTCCCGGCAGGGTCGATGACGCGCGAGGGAGTGGGGCAGCACCCGGATCGTGCGCGACGCCGATGCGGCGTAAACGCCGTGCTCCGGCAACGGTCTTGTCGTGCGACCGTGAATTCGCGCCGGCCAGCGCGCGCCTCCGCTTCCGAAGCCCGATCCCCTGTTGCCTGCGGAAGTAGGTCCTAGGGTTTCAGCAGAACTTCTTGCGGGTGTCCCCTTCCCTGGCTTCGACACCCCTGAAACCGCCCACCCCCGCTGCCTCCCGCCCCCTTCTAGCCCGGATGACGATTAGTTGTCCGAATTTAACGCCCCCGATACGACAATGCGCACGAAAAACCGGCTTTACAAACCGCCCCTCGGTGGGTCTCCTCACGCGTCCCATCGAGGCAGGAAACGCCTCAAAATGCGTATATCAACCAATCCCATGCAATACCGAACAACCGTACTCCTTACGGCTTTGCTCGCGGGTTCGCTCCATGCCGGCGCGAACGATATCGA
>CAZSOV010000069.1:6600-29491 GCA_964608505.1 uncultured Verrucomicrobiota bacterium | reverse complement strand
ATGTCGAACCGTTGGCGGACCATGCCCACGTTCTGATGCCCCGAGAGCTTGGCCAACTTTTCAAGGATCCGTTCGGCGGAAGGTCGTTGCTCCGGCGGAGGCCGGCGCGGCACCTCGACCAGCACATGGAAATGATTGGACATCAGGCAGTACGTCAGGACCCGAACCTCGCAGAACTCCGCGCACTCCCGCAGGAGCCGGACGAAGTGCTCCTTCTCGGGTGGAGCGAAGATGAAGCGGCGATCCACGATGCGGGAGACGCAGTGATAGTAGGCCAGGGGAAGGTCCGGCGGTGCCTTGAGACGCGGTCGCGGCATGGACCGAGGGTGAAGGATCTCGAACCATTTATCAAAAATAAATACCGCGGGATTGGGTCAGAGAACATGCGGGAACTGGGACATTGTCGTGGCGTGGGGGGCACGCGGGAGGCGTGGGGTGGGCGCCGAGGCAAGGCCCCGAGGCGGCGTCGCGGAGGGTTCTGGCCGGCGGCACGGCCCCTGCTTCGGCAAGGCATGAACCTTCACTTTCGAGCGCCCATGAAGCCTTGGATGGTGTGGAGCGTGCTGGGACTGCTGGTATGCGCGTCCGTCGGAGGGGCGAGCGGGATTTGGTCGACCGGGAAGGCTGGACGAATCGATGGCGAACGTCTGGCGCAGGCGGTGCGAATGTACGTGCGGGAGGAAGGGCGTCAGGGCCGGACGATCCCGGAGATGGTCTCGGTGGTGGACCTGATTCGTCGCGGCCACCTCGCGGAGGAGGACGTGAGTTGGTTTACGGGCATGGATCTGCGGATGGGCCTGCGGGCGGACGAGACGCGGCCCGTGAGTGTGGTGGCGGAGGTGACAATGCCGGATGGGACTCAGGCGGTGGTGTTGGGGGATGGCAGCGTACAGTGTGTCGGGCGGGTCGGGTGGGGGACGAGGGCGGTCGGCAGGTAGGTGCCGTTGGTTCGACATTCGCGAGTCGCGGGCCGGACGGATTTTGGGCAGGATGGCTGCAATACAGCCTGCGGTTTCACTGATCCTACGGAATCACCACGATGAAACGCACCCGCTCCTCGCTGCTAGGTGTCCTACTGGTCCTGCTGGCCCTGGCGACGGGCCTCTGGGTCGTTTCGCGCCGGTCCATGCCCGTCATTCCAAACCCGACCCTCCGGTGGGAGGGGCTGACGAATTTTCCGCCGGTCGGGGCGTATACCGGCTATCGCCTGAGCAACGGCGGTCCGCAGCGCCTGGTGTTTGCCCCGCACCAGGTCGGGTTCCGCAACGGGACGACGAGGGTGACGGTGGCGCCGGGCGAGATCATCGACCGCGTTGGCGTCTTGGAGGTGGGCGAGGAGTACGTGTTCTACGTTCCGGGCACGGTGACGAATGGAACCCTGTCGGTGGATCTCGAGATTCGGGCGAAGGCGAACCCGACGTCGATGCTGGGGAAGCTGGAATCCGGCCTGAGCGGGGTCGTGAACTGGGCGTTCAGGGGGGTGGGTGGGACGGTCTCCTCGGATGTCTGGCTGGGCGGAAGGGCGCGCTTCGTGGTGCGCGAGCAAGCCGCTCCGGCGCCGGCGGATTGACGGACGAAGGGATGAACGGACGAACGGACGAACGGGGGCTGCCGACGGGCGGGGGCGGAATCGGGCGGAATCAGGGGCGGGTGCGCCCGGTTTCGCGGATCTGGCTCAGGCGTTCCTGGAGGGCTTGGGCGCGGTCCGGAAGTTGGGCGACGAGGTTCGTCCTCTCGCCGGGGTCGGTGGCGAGGTCGAAGAGTTGTCCCTGGGGGTTTTGGCCGGTCTCGGTGCCGGTGAGGGGGGCGTAGGCGACGCCGCGTCCGGGCATGATGTATTTCCAGTTTCCGACGCGCAGGGCGTGGACGCCGGCTTGTTCCACAAGGAATTCCCGGCCCTGACCGGATTTGCCGAGTAGTGCAGGGAGGACGTCGAAGCTATCGGGGGCGTCGGCGGGGGCGAGGGGTTGGCCCACGAGCGCGGCGAAGGAAGCGGGGAAGTCGAGGTGGGAAACCAGGGCGTCGCTGACGCCGGGTTTCACGCGGGATGGCCAGCGGACGAGGAAGGGGACGCGGGTGCCGCCCTCGAAGGCGCTGTACTTGCCGCCGCGCCAGGGACCGGCGGGGCGGTGTTGGCCGAGCTTGGCGACGGCATCGTCCTGGTAGCCGTCATCCACGACGGGGCCGTTGTCGGAGCTGAGGACGACGAGGGTATTGGTGGCGAGGCCGAGGCGGTCGAGGGTGTCCAAGATCCGTCCGACGGAATGGTCGAACTGGGCAATGGCATCGCCGCGGGGGCCCATGGGGGTGGTGCCGACGAAGCGGGGGTGGGGGACGCGGGGAACGTGGATGTCGTGAGTGGCGAAATAGAGGAAGAAGCGTTGGTTGCGGTGGCGTTCGAGGAAGGAGACGGCGCGGTCGGTGAACACATCGGCCATGTCGGCGTCCTTCCAGCGGGCGGCGGCGCCGCCGGACATGTAACCGATGCGGGAGATGCCATCGACGATGGTCATGTCGTGACCGTGGCTGGGGCGGACGCGGAGGAGGTCGGGGTTGGCCTTGCCGGTGGGTTCGGAGCCGATGGGCCCGGCGAAGCTGACGCGGATGGGATCGGCGGGATCGAGGCCGACGACGCGCTGGTTTTCGACGTAGACGCAGGGGACGCGGTCGCCGGTGGCGGGCATGATGAAGGCGTGATCGAAGCCGATCTGAAGGGGGCCGGGCTGGAGGTCGCCGTTCCAATCGGTTTTACCGGGGCCGGGGCCGAGTCCGAGGTGCCACTTGCCGACGACGCCGGTGGAGTAGCCGGCCTTTTTGAGGAGGGCGGGGAGGGTGGTGCGTCCGGGTTCGATGATGAGGGCGGCGTCGCCGGGGAGGACGCCGGTGCCTTTGCGGCGCCAGGCGTATTCGCCGGTGAGCAGGGCGTAGCGGGAGGGGGTGCAGGTGGCGGCGGGCGAATGTCCGTCGGTGAACCGGAGGCCCTCGCGGGCGAGGCGATCGACGTGGGGTGTTTGGACGGAGGTCGCGCCGTAGCAGCCCACGTCGCCGTAGCCGAGGTCATCGGCGTAAATGAGGACGATGTTGGGGAGGGGATCGGCGGCAGGGGAGGTGGCGGCGCGGGATTCGGGAAGGGGGAGGAGGAGGAAGGCGAGGTGGAGAGCGGCGAGGTGGAGAGCGGCGAGGAGCAGGGCGGCGCGCTTCATGAGGGGCAAGGGTTCGGAAGTTCCGACGGAGGAGGGGGCTGGCAGAATCGGGGGACCGGGCGGGGCGGAGGGGTCACGGCGGGGGATTTGCATAGAAGGCGTCGACGCGGGCGGCGACGTCGCGATAGGCGATGTCGATCTCGTAGATGAGTTTGAAGTGTTCGATGGCGTCGGCGGGCTTGCCCATCTTCTCGAGCACGCAGCCCAGTTCGTAGATCAGATCCTTCTTCTCGTCGTCGAAGACGGGCTTTTCCTTGAGGGCCGTCTGGAGGCTGCGGGCGGCGAGGTCATTCATGCCGCGGCGGGAGAAGCATTTGGCGAGGAGCGCGATGGCGGCGATGCGGCGGTGGGGATGGGCCTGGGCCTTTTGGAGTTCCTGGATGGCCTCGGAGATCTTCCCGAGCTTGAAGAGGATCTGGCCGAACTCGAACCGGATGCCGAGGTCGGTGGGGAAGCGCTCGACGCGGGCGCGGCATTCCTCGATCTCGAAGGCATCGCGTTCCTGTTGGAGACGGGCGTGGGCCTCGGCGTGGTCGGGAGCGGAGGGGTCGAGGGAGGCGAGGCGATGGTCGAATTGGGCGAGGCGGGTATCGGCGATGACCTTGGCAAGGGAGGGGTCGTTTCGGCCTTCGAAGTCGACGAGGCGGGCGAAGGTGGCGAGGGCGGCGTCGAAGTTTTTTTGCTGGGCGTGGAGTTCGGCGATGTTGCGGAGGATTTTGAGGTTGCCGGGTTCGCGGGCGAGGCGTTGTTCGTATTCGGCGAGGAGGCGGTCGGCGATTTCGTCGGCCTTGACGTGGCGGGATTCCTGTTCGAGGGAGACGGCCTGGTCGAGATCGCGGAGGGCGTCGCGGTAGGAGCCCTCGCCGGTGGCGAGGGTGGCATAGCCCTTGTCGGCGAGGGTCCGGCGGGCGCCGAGGTTCTTGTAGGCTTGGGCGACCTCGGAATCGGCGGGGTTGACGGCCAGGAGGTCGGCGTAGATTTTGTCGGCGCGATCCGATTGTCCGGCAGCGACGAGGGCTTTGGCGAGGCGGACGGCGACGTCGCGATCGGACGGGGAGGCCTTGAACACGATCTCGAGGGAGAGGACGGCGGTGCGCGGGAGGGCGAGGGTCATCGCGGCGCGGGCGAGGAGTTCGTGGGCGGCGTAATTGCGGGGATCCTCGTTGAGGACGAGTTCGGCGGCGTGGAGGGCCTCGGCAGGGCTGGAGCGGAGGGCGAGTTGGGCCTTGGCGAGCTGGGGCGAGGCCTGGCCGAGAAGTTTCCGGAAGAGGCCGCCACCGGTGCCGGGCTTGCGGAATTGGGCGGCGCGGAGGGCCTCGCGGCATTCGAAGAATCCGGGTTCCTTCTGAAGCACCGCGGTGAAGAGGGTGAGGGCGTAATCCCAGTTCGACTTGTGATAGGCGGCCATGCCGCGCTCGAACTGTTCGCGCAGGGGGCGAGGGATTTCCTGGACTGATTTTTCCGCCATAGAGGGCTGGCACTCATCATAGGGCGGGAAGGAAGCGATTCCAAATGGAGTCTTTGCGGGAGGCGACCAGGGCGATGGACAAAGTCGATTGGGGCCCGCGACCGCCGGGTCGCGGGGCGATCGAAGCAGGCGAATCGAGAGGCGAAGCCTGCGACTCGGCAGTCGCCGGCCCCACATCGCAGTTCCACGCAGGACTTTGTCGATCGCCCTGGGAGGCGACGGGACGGGACGGGGCGCGGGGATCCCTGTTTGGTATCGGCGCCCGTCGAGCGTTTCATCTAGGCTCTTTTCCCGATGAAGCTTTCCGTGCGCTGGCTTTGGCCGACGGCTTTCGTGTGCCTGTTGTTGTCGGGCATCGCGGGGTTGGCGTACCAGGTGGCGTGGGCGCGGTATCTGGCGTTGTTTCTGGGGCACACGAGCTACGCGGTGGTCGCGGTGCTGGTGGCCTTCATGGGTGGGTTGGCGATGGGCAACGCCTGGCTGGGGCGGTACGCGGACCGGACGACGCGTCCGCTGGCGTTGTACGCGTGGATGGAGATCGGGATCGGGGCGTACGCGCTGTTGTTCCCGGTGTGGTTCGAGGCGTGTCAGGACGGCTATCTTCGGCTGGCGAAGGGGGCGACGCCGGGAAGTCTGTGGTTGCTGGGGTTGAAGTTCGGCTTCAGCGGGCTGGCGATCCTGGTGCCGACGACGCTGATGGGCGGGACCCTGCCGGTATTGACGCGGTTGGTGACCCGGTCCCTGGGGGAACTGCGGGCGCGGGTGGCGGGATTGTACTTCGTGAACAGCGCCGGGGCGGTGATCGGGGTGTTGCTGGCGGACTTCTGGTGGCTGCCGGCCTGGGGATTGAACGCGACGGTTCAGGCGGGGGCGGCGCTGAACGGGATCGTGGGGGTGCTGGCGATGGTCGTCAGCCGGGGGATGCGGGAGGGCGAGGGTCCGGCGCGTGCCGGGGAGGCGGGTGGAACGACGCGGGCGTCGGCGGTGGCGGAGGCGGGGGAGCCGGAACGCTACGCGGCGGGGGAGTTGCGGTTGGCGCTGGGAGCGGCGGCGGTCTCGGGATTCGTGGCGATGTTGTACGAGGTCGTCTGGACGCGGGTGCTGGGATTGGCGCTGGGTTCCTCGACGCACGCCTTTTCGCTGATGCTGCTGACCTTCATCAGCGGGATCGCGGTGGGCGCGTGGTGGATCGGGCGATGGCGCGGGGGACGGTCGGCATTCGATGCGTTTGGCTGGGCGGAGCTGGCGTTGGCCGGGACGTTGATGGGTTCGATGTTTTTCTATCACCTCCTGCCGTATGGATTCGCGCGGCTGGGGGCGATGCTGGTGCGGACGCCGGACCACCACGTGTACTACCAGGCGATGCAATTCCTGGTGTGTTTCGGCGTGATGTTCGGGCCGGCGCTGTGTCTGGGGATGACCCTGCCGCTGGCGAGCCGGGTGGCCACGTCGGAATTGGCGCGGACGGGACGGAGCGTGGGGCTGGTGTTTTCGGTGAACACGCTGGGGACGGTGCTGGGGGCGGCGTTGACGGGGATGGTGTTGCTGCCGGCCCTGGGATTGGCGCGGACCCTGGCGCTGGGGGTGGGATTGAACCTGGCCATCGCGGTGGCGGTGCTGGGGCGGCGTCGGATGGGAGCGGGGGCCGGGGCCTGGGTGGTGGGGGCGGCGTGCGTGCTGGGAGCGGTGGGGCTGGCGCACGTGACGCTGGCGGAGACCTGGCGAAAGGCCTTCACGACCGGGTTATGGCGATCGGCCAATCCGCCGCGTTCGCTGGGCGAGTATCAGCGGCTCGTGGAGCAGGTGGATCTCCGATATTACCGGGACGGGGCGGGATCGAGCGTGGCGGTGAGTACGTGGACGAATCCGGGGAATGGGCAGGTGGAGTTGACGTTGCGGGTGAACGGGAAGGCGGACGCGACGAGCCGGGGGGATATGGCGACGCAGGTGTTGTTGGCGCACATCCCGTTGCTCCTGCATCCCGATCCGCGGGACGTGATGGTGGTGGGGATCGGGAGCGGCATGACCTGCGGATCGGCGCTGAGCCACACGAACGTGCGGCGGATCGACGCGGTGGAGATCTCGCCGGAGGTGCGGGATGCGGCGCGGACGCAGTTCGGGGAGTTCACCGGCAACGCGCTCGAGAACCCCCGGGTGAACGTGGTGATCGACGACGCGAAGTCGTTCCTCAAATCGGCGGATCGGAGGTATGACGTGATCATCAGCGAGCCGTCGAACCCGTGGATGGCGGGGGTGGCGGGGGTGTTCACGCGCGAGTTCTACGAGACGTGCCGGGCGAGTTTGAACGAGGGCGGTTTGATGGTGCAATGGGTGCACGTGTACGAGACCGACAACCGGGCCCTCGAGACGGTCCTGGCGACGTTCACCTCGGTGTTTCCGTTCCTGACGGTCTGGCAGACGTTGCCTGGAGACCTGGTGCTGGTGGGGTCGACGCGGCCCGCGCGGCACGATCTCGGAACCCTGCAACGACGGTTCGCGGAGCCGTCCGTGAGCCGGGACCTGCAACGGATCGACCTGTTCCGGCTGCCGGTGCTGCTGTCCCTGCAGGTGATTTCGGAGTTCGACGCCCCGTTCGTGCCCTCGCCGGAGACGCCGCTGCACGGGGATTATCATCCGACCCTGGAGTACCTGGCGGAGCGGGGGTTTTTTGCCCGGACGGGCGCGGATCTGCACGAGACGTTCAACGAGGCGCTGTCGTGCCGTCCGTCGACGCTGTTGGGAACATACCTGCGGACGAACGCCTTCTCGGTGTCGGATGCGCAGTCGCTGGCATTGTTTCACACGACCTTCCAGCTGCCCGACGTGCGGGTGGTCCGGTCGGTGATCGAGCGCTGGCGGGAGCTGGCGCCGGAGTCGACCCTGCCGGCGGAATACTCGGCGAAGCTGAGCTTTCCGCTGCCGGTTTCGGAGCTCGAGGCCCAGCGGATGGCGCGCGTGCGGGAGCGGTTGCTCGCGGATGCGGCGACGAACCCGGAGCCCCTGCGCATCTACTCGCGACATTTGATGCACGCGTACCGGTATCAGCGGTCGGCGTTTCACCGTCCTGCGACGAACGAGCTTGGGGTGGTGCTGGGGCGGTTGCTCGAGACCGACGTGGAACATCGGCAGTCGCATCTGTTGCGGTTGGCGGAGCTGGCCTGGGATGCGGGCGAGGACGAGCGCTTCTTCCGGCAGTCGACGGAGGCCCTCATGCCGCAGCGGGGGGCACCGCTCGTGGGTCGGTTCGACCTCGATTACTCGGCTCCGGGACGCGCGTTGTACCGGGTGATCGAGACCTTGTGGCGGGCGGGGCGCCAGGCGGATGCGGCGGCGTGGTGCCAGGCGGCGAAGGAGAGCGGTTACCTGCAGACGAGCAGTCGCTACTATTCGCCGCATCTGGCAATGGTGGTCCGGAAGGCCGAAGCGACGGCCACGACGACGGCGGCGGGGGGGCCATGAGGGGGCGACTGGGGTGCGCCCCGAAGGGCGGTCAGGGGGCGAGACGATAGAAACCAGGGTCGGCGGGCGCGGTGGCCTGGAGGGCGTCGCCGACCGTGGCGACGGGGACCGCGAGGCGTCGCCACGCGGCGGCGGGGCCGAGCACGGGGCTGGATTCGAGGTGCCAGTCCCGGAAGCGGGTGGGCCAGCGGAGAAGGAGTCCGTCCGGCGTGGCCTCCCAGGTGAGGGTGGGCGCGGCGCCCGCGGCGAGGGCGCGCTGGGCGACGAGCTCGAAGTCGAAGCCGAGGTCGGCGTTGGCGCGGGAGACCTGGTGCAGTTCCACCGCGATGACATTGCGCCCGGCGACGAGGCCGGCGGGCGGGATGGACCGTTCGTAAAAGGTCTGCTCGGCGTCGTCGCGGATGTCGCTCAGGGCGGTCAGGGTGGGGGAGAGCACGGCGGTGGCGGAGAGGCCGAAGCGATAGAGTTCGGTGCCGTTGAGGAAGACGGCGGCCCCGTCGTCGCGCTGCAAACGGCAGATCAGGTTGGTGATGGATCCGGGATCGACGACCTCGAAGGCGTGTCGGAACCAGGTGGCGAGGTGCTTGGCGCTTGGATTGGGGCCGAAGCCGAGGACCGTGAATTCGCCGTCCTCGCCGTAGCCGAGGCGGGCCGGCCCTTCGAGCCAGTCGCCATCATCGAAGTCGGCCCGGGTCCAAGTGGCCATGGGCGCGACGCCGGTATCGAGGTAGCGCCACCGGCTGCCGCGGCGGATGAGGGTGGAGGTGAGAGCGGCATCGGTGACGGAGATCGAGACGGGTGGGGAGTCGGTCGTCGAGCCGTCTTGGAACGAGGCGCGAGCCACGAGGACATGGGGACCGGCGGGAGCGTCATTCCAGGTGACCACGAAGGGGGCGCGCTGCACCCGTCCGACGAGGCGCCCATCCGCGAGAAAGTCCACGTGGTCGAGCGGCGACGCGGAATTACCGATCGAGGCGCTCAGCACGACGCGGGCCGGGGAGCGGAAGGACTCGTCGGGGGCCGGGCGGACCAGCCGGACGCCGGCTTCGGCGTCGAGCGCCTGATCCGCGGTGAGGCGGAGGTCGAAGGCGATGTCGCTGCTGGTGGGGCCGGACTGGTGGATTTCGACGGCGAGCCAGTTGGTGCCGGGGCGCAGGCGGGAGACGGGTACGGCGTGTTCCCAGTAGGTCGATTCGTCGGAGCCTCCGACGGCGGACGAGGCGCGAGTGGTGGGGGTGATGGTGCCGGACGGCATGTTGTCGCGGAGGAGCTGGGAGCCGTTGAGATGGACCACGGCGCCGTCGTCGCGGAGGAGGCCGAGGGTGACATTGGAGAGTTGATCGGGGGCGCCCACCACGAAGGCGCGGCGGAACCAGGTGGTGATGTATTTCTGGGAGGAACTGGGTCCGAAGCCGACGACGGTGGTTTCGCGGTCGCCACCGTAACCGAGAATGGCGGAGCCGAGCCCCCAAGGCGCGTCATCGAACGCGGGCGAGTGCCAGTCGGGGCCCGGAAGGGTGCCGGCATCCCAATAGCGCCACTGGGCGCCGGCGGGGACGAGGGTGAGCTTTCGGGAGAGCGGAGAATCGGAGGAGGAGAAGACCAGGTCGGCGACGTCGGAGGCGACGCGGATGGGATTGGAGAATCCGACGGGGGTGAACGGAAGGGCGTCCTTTCGGGCGGTGAGGGTGTAGGTGCCGGAGGAGAGGCCGGGAATGACGAAGGAGCCGTCGGAATCGGTGAGGGCGAGGCGTCCGGCACCGGCGGAGACCAGTGCGCCCAGGACGGGTTCGCCGTCGGCGAGGACCCGCCCGGAGACGCGGAAGAGGTTGGAACCCGTGCCGACGCGGACGGGGATGGAGGCGCGGGCGAGGCCGCCGCGCATGTCGCTGACGGTGCATTGGACGAGGTAGTCTCCGTTGGCGGACCAGGCGTGGGCGATGGCGGGGGCGTTGGTGCCAAGGGACTCGTCCCCGAGTTCCCAGTGGTACGCGAGCGGATCACCGTCGGGATCGGCGGCGGCGGCTTCGAACTGGAAGAGGGTAACGGTGGAGCCGGAGGTTTCCGAGGCGACGAGGGAGAGGACGGGGGGGCGGTTGTCGGGAAACGCGCCGCGTTGGATCACGACGTCGATGGAGGCGGGCGAGGTGGGGTCGAGGGCGACGGGGGTGACGTGGAAGCGACCGACGGGATCGGAGTAGGTGCGGCCAACGACGATGGGGGAGTCGTCTTTTTCGCGGACGGAGCCCGGGGTGGTGTCGAGGAGGCGGGAGGGTTCGTTGTCGCGTCCGGTCCAGCGGATGCCGACGCCGTTCATGAGCCACTTGTTGGAGGTGAAGCGGCGGCGGAACTCGAGCCAGGCGTTGGTCCGGGCGTTGGAGAAGATCTGAAGACCGCGGCTGCCGGCCACGACGTTGGTCTGGTCGTGGGCATGGAGGCGGTAGAGGCCGTTGGTGGTGACGACGGTGAATTCGCCGGGTTGGAGCCAGCCGAGGTAGCGTTTGTAGCGGGCGTTGAAATGGTAGTTGCCGGCGTTGGCCGCGCCCATGGTGTCGAATTTGTCGCCATACTCGATGCTGTCGCCGGGGCCGGTGGTGGAGGAACCGCCGGTGTCCCAGAAGTTGGCGTGGTTGAGGCCGAGGTTATGACCGATTTCGTGGGCAGTGACGCCGGTGGAGGTGGTGTTGCGAATCCAGGCGCCGCGGCCGGAAACGAAGCCGAGGCCGGCCCAACCAAAGCCGGGGACGTTGCCCATGCAGACGACATCGAGGTCGTAGTTGCTCATGACGTAGCCATCGGCGCGGGCGGCATTACGGGCATCGGTGCGGAGGTCGTCGGCATCGTCGTTGAGTCCGTAGCTGCTCGCGGTGCGGGGCAGGCGGTAGACCGGGGTGACGGCGGAGCCCTCGCCGAGGAGCGCGAAGCCGGCGTGGCCGAAGGAGCTTTCGATGAAGAAGCGATGGAGATCCCGCGTGAGCTCGGCGGCGCGGGTGGTGCTCATGGATTCGCCGATGAGATCGGAGAAATCGACGCGGATGAACAGCACCCGACGCAGGTTGGGGGTGGCAGTGGGAGCGGAAGCCGCGGACGGGGCGTGGACGGGTTCCTGGGCGGTTTCGAGGTCGACGAGGGAATCCTCGCAGCTTTGGGCGTGACTCGGGGAGCAGACGACGGTCGGGGAGCCGTAGGCGGCGAGCGCGAGGGCATGGGGCGTGGCGGCGGTGTGGGGGTCGCCGACGGGGCAGGACGTGGTTGGCGTGCGGGTCAGGAGGGCGCGCAAGGCAGCCGGACCGAGGCCGCGGACGGGCTTTTCGGCGAGGGCGAGCCTGTTGCCGACGGCGATGCCGTGGAGGGAAACGTCGCGAACGGTGCCCTGGTGGGCGCGGCGGCCGTACACGAAGGCTTGGTAGCGCTGGCCGTCGAGGAGGACCCGGCGTTGGACGGGGGCGACGGACGCGGGTTCGCCGGGGAGCGGGATGGCGCACAG
The DNA here is from genome assembly GCA_964608505.1 of uncultured Verrucomicrobiota bacterium. GTDB lineage: Bacteria > Verrucomicrobiota > Verrucomicrobiia > Limisphaerales > CAIMTB01 > CAIMTB01. The sequence goes on along the minus strand of CAZSOV010000069.1, from coordinate 17,874 downwards.
GACCTCGAGATCGCCGCGCCCACCCACGCGGTGCTCGACGAGTCCGGCGAGGTCGGGGGGCAGGGTGTCCAGGACCTCGTCCGGCAGGGCGAGCTCCAAGGCGCGGCGGGGATTGGACTCGATCAGGTCCTCGAGATCGGCGAGGCGGCGACGGGCGAGGTCGCGCAAGGTGAAGGTGGGTGCTGGGGGATGTTGGGGGTGGGCGCGGGCGGCGAGGAACTCGCGCAAGGAATCGTGGAAGGCGGCGAAATCAGGTTCGGTAGCCGGGTCGGCAGACGGGAGGGAGGGGACTGAGGGAAGGGAGGGGGAGGATGGGAGGGCGCCGCCGTGGAGGCGTACTGCCGGTGGGGCGGCCAGGGTCGGTGCCGGGGTGGGGATCCGGCGGGAGGGCCGCGTCACCGCAAGAACGAAGAGGACCAGGAGGGAGAGAGCGAGGATGGCGCCGCGACGGCGGTGGGGATTCATGAGCACCCCGGCGATTCGCCGAGGCGAGGTAGGGAAGCACAGGAGGGGGAAATGGGCAAAGCCGGTGGGAAGGAAGGAGGACAGGCATCAAGCGCGTCCCTGACCATCCGATTGGAGAGCAGAGCTCCGGGGGGTGACGCGGGGGAATGGGAATCAGATAAAAGCAGCGGGAATGGATCTGACCCGGTGCGGTTCGGTTAGTAAATGAAAACCCAGGGCAATTAATGTCATAATGATGGTCATGGATTCATTATGGGCGGGGAGGGGGAGGGGGAGGGAGGGAGCCGAGGGTGCCCGTCCCGTTTCATCGTTTCATGGGACGATGGGACGACCCTTTCCACTCCACTCTTCCCACTGCATTCCACTGCACGCGTATCTGCGCACCGGTGGTGGTTGGAGAAATAAACATCCCGGCACAAACATGGCCGGGTGCTTGGCCACGACCACGGTGAAGGAAGAGTGTCCTGATCGTAACGAGCTTTAAATGATGTGGTTGGCACTGGACAGCGAGGGCGCCGCAATCGTCATGCGGTGTGTTGCGGCGCGGGTCGAGGCCAGGCAAGTCCAAGGCGGCCCCGCTCACCTTCTTGGTCAAAAGCCGCGGGATGTGACCGGCGTTTGTTGCCGATATAAACCGCGGGAACAAGCGATGGATCGTTGTCGTCGTCGTGGTGACGAACCCGGGCTTAGGGCGAGGGATTGGGATTGGGAGTGGGTGCAGGTTGGGAGTCCGGCGTGAGGCCGTATCGTCGCATGAGCTCGGGCGACATCTGATGGCGAGGCGCGGCCTGGGGCCCGGGGGCGGCGGCGGGGGGCTGAGGGGTGGGAAGATTCGGATTCGGGTCCGCCTCGGACTCTGCGGACGGGAGGAGTCCGTAGCGGCGCATCAGTTCGGGGGACAGTCTTAATCCGTTGGCCCCCCGCAGCACTTGGGCGGAGGGGGGCGGGGGCAGGTCGGGGTGGGCACCTTGCTCGAGCCCGGCCTCCTGCCGAAGCGCCTCGCGAAGGTCGTCGGGGATGAGTCCGCGTTCGACGATGAGTCGGAGGTCGGCTTCGGCCAGGGGGAATTGAAAGCTCCGGTGCGTCCAGCGGGGTGCGCGAGGAAGGGGGACACCCTGCGGCGGCGGAGTGGCGGGGGGACGGGAAGGAGGGGGGCTGTTGGTCCAGATCCAGAAGCTGTAGTAAAGGGGCTGATGAAGCGGGAGTAGGTTGCGTTCGGCGCGTTTCGCCAGTTGGAGTTGGGCGGGTCGCAGACTGGCGAGGTAGTCCACGGATTCCCGGGCGAGGAGAAGGGTTTCGGCGCGGGCCTGGCGGGTGGCGTGGAGGCCGAGATAGGTCAGGGTGCCCGCGGTGAGGCCGAGCAGGACGGCAAGGAGGGCCAGCGATTCGAGGGCGAACCTCCGGGTGGATGTGGACGAGGGAATCGCGAAGTGGCGCCAGGAAAGGAACAGGGCGATGAGGAGGGTGCCGCCGGCGGAAAGGAACACGAAGCGAAGGAAGGCGCCGGGATGGTAGATCGGGCGGGCGACGGATTCCGAGAGCACCTGGACGCGTTTGGGGTCGAGCGTGGCGGCCTCGGCGCGCCAGGCATCGGCTTTCATTTCCGTGGTTTCGCGGAAGCCCGAGGTGGCTCGTCCGATGAGGCGCTCCTCGAACCCAACGCCGGCGACGACGATGACGAGGGCGATGAGGAGGAGGGCGAGGCCGACGAGGAGCGCGCGCAGGGTGTTCGGGGAGGCGGAGGAGGCGAAGAAGGGGATGATGGCGCAGCCGAGGAGGACGACGAGGAAACCGTAAAGAACGGAATCGGAAGCGGGGGAGCGGAGGTTTTCCTGGAGCACGGACCAGACGCACAGGCCCATGACGACGCCGGTCGCCAGGACGACGGCGAGCTTGATCGACCATTGGAGGCCGCGGGAAAGGGGCAGGAGGACCTGGGGGTCGAGGGTGCCGAGGCGGCGTTCCTCGGAGATGGCGGTGGCCCCGGCAAGGAGGAGCGTGAGGGGGGCGAAGATACAGACCGCGGCGGCGAGGTATTCCTGGGTATCGCGGTATCTTTCGGACAGCTCGGCGTCGGCGGGTCTGAAGAAGGCGAAGGTGAGCACCACGACGAGCAGGCCGAGTCCCCAGGTGACGGTTTGGAGTCGGCACTCCTTGATCAGAAGCGAGGTGATGGGGGAACGGCGCCGGGTCCGGGGCCGGGCGTCCGTGGCGGTGCGTGAGCCTAAGCGCCCGCCGAAGAAGGCACCGGATTCGGCGGAGTGGGAGTCGGGTACCTCGAGGGCGAGCCAGCGGCGGCGGGCGAGGATGGCGGCGAGGACGGCGTAGGCGGGGAGCAGTCCGAAGGCGCACAGGGCAAAGAGGAGGGAATCGAAGCGATGCCAGTTCCCGAGGTACCACTCGTCGAAGGCGGCGGACGCGCGGAGCAGGTCGAGGGCCGCCACGCCGGCGATCCAGGCCGCCAGCGGGGCGGAGAGGGCGAAGACGGTCCCGGGTAGGATGGCGCGGGTGAGCAGGCTCCACCAAGGGGCGGTGCCGAGGGCAACGGACAGGATGAGCAGGGTGGTGGCCAGTTGCGCGGGTCCGGAGAGATTCCGTCGGAGATCGGGAAAGGCGGCGAAGGAGATGGTGACGAGGATGCCGAGGAGCAGAAGGGCGATACCGAGGACCACGATTTTGCGCCGCCAGAGGAGGCGGCGGTCAACGGGTTGGGTGAGGAGGCCGGCGATGGTGCGCTGTTGGTATTCGGCGCCGAAGGGGATGGAGCCGAGCAGCGCGGACGCGATGGCCAACAGAACGAAGACGACCTCCCCTCCGTCGGGGGCGAAGACGAGGGGAAACTGGACGAGGAACGCGGACAGGATCCAGGCGCCGCGCAACTGTTCGATTTCCTTGCGCCAGGGCCGGGAAAGGAGGCGGAGGAGCAGAGGCATTCCGGCGGCCAAGGCGATCCCGGCGAGGAGGAAGACCATCGCGAGGGAGGCCAAGGCGTCGTACCCGAACGGGTGACTGGCACCCGGACCGAGCAGGACCAGGCACGGCAGGGCAGGAAGCAGGAGGAGGCCGAGCCACGGCGAAAGCGAGCACCGGAGGCGGGCGGGAATGGCGAGGGTGGCGTTCATGGCAGCCTCACTTGCTGGCGACGACGAAGATCTCCTCGAGGGAAAGGGCTTCGGCGGCGAGTTCCTCGGGTTTCAGGTGGCGGAGCTCCGCGAGGACCTGGTCCGTGGCGCCGTTGGTGAAGAGCTCGAGTTCCCGCCCGCGCCGGTTCTGGCGGAGGATGCCGGGGTGTTTGAGCTCGGGCGCCTCCGCGGAAAAGCGGGCGCGGATCTTGCGGAACTTGGCGCGGGCCTCGTCGGATTCGAGGACCAAGGAGGCGCGTCCCTTCTCGATGATGGCGAAGCGTTCGATGAGTCCCTCGAACTCGCTGATGAGATGGGTCGAGACGAAGACGGTGCGGCGTCCGGGATCGGCGTCCTGATAGGCGCCGATGACGGCTTCGATGAACTCGCGGCGGACGATGGGGTCGAGGCCGGAGGTGGGTTCGTCGAGGATGAGGAGTTCGGGTTCGGCGCAGATGGCGGAGATGAGGGCGAGTTGCGTCCGCTGGCCCTTGGAGAGCCCCTGAACCGGTTTGGCCGGGTCGAGACGGAAGCGATCGAGCAGATCCGCCTCGGTGGCGCGGTTCCAGCGTTCGCGGAAGGAGGCGGCGTACTCGATGGCGTCTCGAACCGACATCCATGGATAGAAGGCGACCTGGTCGGGGACGTAGGCGAGGCGTCGTTTGACGGCCAGTTCGTCACGGGCGGGGTCGAGCCCGAAGACCCGGACGGAGCCGGCATGCGGGCGCAGCAGGTTGAGCAGGCATTTGATGGTCGTCGTTTTGCCGGCGCCGTTGCGGCCGAAGAAGCCGTAGCAGCAGCCGGCGGGCACGACGAGGTCGAGGCCGTCGACCGCGTCGGTGCGTCCGAAATGGCGGCGCAGGCCGCGGATCTCGATGGCGGGGGCGGAGGAGGGGGACGTGGTGGTCATGATTTGGCTCCGTTGCCGGAGTTGTGGCGGGCGGTTTCGAAGTGCTCGAGACGGGTGCGGAGGAGTTGCTGGACCTCGTCTGGGGGGATCTGGAGGTGATGGGCCTGGACGACGACGGCGTCGACCTGGGGAAGGAGCATTTCGGTGCGGGCGGCCTTGTTGAAGCGGGAGCGTCCGTCCCGGAGGAAGCAGCCGCGACCGGGCTGGGTTTCGATGACGCCCTCGCGTTCGAGTTCGAGGTAGGCCTTGGCGACGGTGTTGCGGTTGATCCGGAGCTGCTCGGAGAGGGGGCGGATGCCGGGGAGGGCTTCGCCGGACTGGAGGGCACCGGAGGCGGCGGCCGCCTTGATTTGGTCCATGATCTGAACATAGACCGGCTGGCCGAGATCGAACTGGACCTGGATCTGCATGCGTGTCGGATGCTGTCATAGTACAGTAGGACAGTTGTGTCAAGCGGGAAGGCCCGCGCCGGCCCGGGCTCGCGGGCGGGCACCGGGGTATGACGGGGTGGCGGGATTGACTGGCATCAAGGAGGGGAGCGGGGGGGCGGGCAGAATGGGGGCATGAAGGAACTGCCATTGATATCGGGAGGGGCGATGCGGGTGCTTTCGCTCGCGGAGGAGACGCGGTACGCGGAGAACGGGATCGTGAGCCGGACCGTACTGAGCGTGGCGAACGCGCGGGTGATTCTGTTCGGGTTCGCGGAAGGCCAGGAACTGACGGAACACACGACCACGCAGCACGCGCTGGTGCAGGTGTTGTCGGGCGAGTGCGAGTTCAAGCTGGGGGACACCTGGCACACGCTGCAGGCGGGGGCCCTCCTGCACATGCCGCCGAACCTGGTGCACGCGGTGAAGGCGACGAAGGCGTTCTCGATGCTGCTGACGATGATCAAGCCGGGGGCTTGAAAACGAAAAAGGCCGGGCAGAGCCCGGCCTCGAGAGGAAAGGGAAGGGATGCGCGGGTGAACAGGTCACCCGCGCAGGCTTCGGATCAGTTGCTCAGGCGGAAGAACATCGCGGTCGCGCCGGCGACGGGAACGTTCTGCGGATTCGCCTGGCTGGCGGCGGCGGTCCAGGGGCCGGTGATGCTGGTGGCCTGCTGGAGGGTGCCGGCACCGGTCCAGGAGATGACGGCATTGCCGCCCGAGATCGTGGGGGCATTCAGCTTGCCGGGTCCGGTGACCGCGCCGGCGACGTCGTAGAACGCGATGTTGTCGATGGCGAAGTACCAGCTGTCGGTGCCCATCGCGGAGAAGCGGAGGCGGACATCCGATTTGCCGGTGGCGGCGGGCAGGCGGAAGATCTCGACGCGCTTGCCTTCGACGGTGTCGTCGTTGACGCGCGGGGTGATGTAATCGCCGAGCGCGGCGGTGATGGGGGCGCCGACGCCGTCGCCGAACTTGCCGCCCTTGGCGACGCCCTTGTCGACCCAGGCGGAGGTATCGGTGTTGGCACGGGTGAACGTGGTCACGGCGTCGGTGGTGCCGTCGGGGTTGAGGGCGACGTCGGGGCCGTCGAGGAAGTAGGCGAGGGGGAGGAAGGTGTTGCCACCGTCGACCGAGTATTCGATGCCGCCGTAACTGTCCTGGTTCTGCTCGTAGATGCTGGACAGGGTGAGGATGACGCCCTTGGTGAGGGCGGAGAGGTTGAACGGCTTGGAGATGATGAACTGCGTCTGGCCGTTCCAGCCGGCTTCCTCGGTCAGGGTGGAGGTGTTGCAGCGGCTGTCGGACTCGGCGTAGATCACGTTACCGGAGAAGAGTTTCTCGGGCGTGTCGATGAGGGTGTCGTTGATGGCCTGGCCGGGGGCGACGTTGAAGACGCGGTCGCCGTCGACGTTACGGACGTTTTCGATCGTGGTGACGACCCAGTTCTTGTAGGTGTCGGAGGTCTGGGAGGCCGGGTCCTCGCCCAAGGCGCCGTCGCCGCAGGTGGCGGTGAAGTTCCAGGCGTTCCAGCCGGTGGGCACCTTGCCGTCGGGCATGGAATCGAAGTTCTCGGTCACCGAGGGAGCGGGGACGACGATCTTCTTGAGGTTGCGGAAGGACCAGGACTGGGTGCGGTTGTTGCCGGCGGTATCCTTGAAGCTCAACTCGGCCGTGTGGGATTCGCTGGGGAGGAGCAGGCCGGTGGGCTGGTAGGTCAGAGTGACCTCGCTGCCGGCCCGGCTGGGCGTGACGGTGACGGGCTTGCCATCGACCTTGAGGGCAACCGAGGCGGCGTCCACCTGGGCGGCGGAGCCGTCGGCGAGCGTGATGGTGAGGGCGGAGGCGGTGCCGGCGACCTGGCGCGGGACGGGTTCCGGCGACACGGCCTTGACGGCGACCGGGGTCGGGGACGTGATGGCGCGATAGGTCTTGAAGCCGCCGTTGGCGGTGTCGTTGAGGAGGACCTTGGTGCCATCGGCCTTGACGGTGAACCACTCGACGTTGGCGCCGCCGCCGCCTTCCTCCCAGATGGTGCGGAACGGGTAGACTCCGGCTTCCTCGACCACGAAGGTGTAGAGGGTGTCGGCCGCGCCGCGGCCGCCGTCGAACTCGCCGAGGTTGATGTTGCCGAAGGCGTCGGTGACGACGCCGGCACTGGTACGGAAGCCGTCGTCGCTGTTGACGCCCATGGTGACGGCCCCGGCGGGGAGCTCGATGTAGGTGATGATTTCGGCGGCGATACCGTCGGTGGAGCCGTCGGTGGCGGGGATGCCGGGCATGACGTCATCGGTCGTCCAGTTGCCGGCGTTGTCGCCGCCGTTCTGGCTCATGTTGATGACGGTATCGATTTCGAATCTGGCCGTGGCGTTTTCGGCGGTGAGGGCGGGGGCCGGAGCGATGGCGATGCCCTGGGCGCTGATGTCGGCGAGGTTGGGGATGAAGGAGCCGTCGGCGGCCTTCAGGCGTCGGTTGACGGCGTCCTCGGCGCGGGCGTTGCTGGTGGTTTGATTGACGCCGTTGGCGAAGACGTTGAAGAGGAAGCCCGGCTTCGACGTATTGGGGGTGACCTTGGTGAAGGGCGGCAGGCTCTTGTAGTCCGGAACCGTGAACTCGTAGGTGATCTCCTGGGCCTTGGGCGGATTGGCGTTGTCGGTGAAGGAGACCAACACCACGTGCTTGCTGCGGGGCGGGAGCAATCCGGGCGGATCGAACTCCACCGTGGTGATGGCGCCGGCCTTGGAGATGGAGGGCGTGACGTCGGAGCCGTCGAACTTGAGCTTCACCGAGGCCTGGTTGACCTGGGTGCCGAGGTCCTGAATCTGGACCTTCACGACCGCGGCGGGCGTGACTTCGGTGCCCTGGGGTGCCGCCGAGAGGGCGACGGGTGCGGACGGGGCGTCGAGGCGGGTGGTGATGTTGACGTCGTCGATCCAGTGGTTGTCGGCGGAGCCGCCGGTACGGGCGCCGAAGCTGAAGCGGCCCGGGCTGGAGGCAAAGGCGCCGAGGAGGTTGGAGTAAACGACGGTGGACCCGACGGAGAGGTCGAGGGAGCCGTCGTTGTCGACGTTGACGCGGACGTCATTGAGGGTGTTGGAGCGGAAGATGGCTCCGAGACCCTTGGCGGAGGCGATGACGACGCCGCCCTTTTTGATATCGATGGCCGGGGCCTCGCCGCCACCGTTGTCGTAGGTGTCGAACACGATGGTGAGGCCGGTGCCGCCGCCTTCCTCGGGGAGGGCGCTGTCGGGGAGGTCGGAGCCGAAGTTGAAGCTGAAGCCGTCGGCGCCGGAGCCGCCGCCGATGAGGAGTTTGAAGGTGGCGGTGAAGCCCGTGACCGACTGGCCGGCATCGAGGTCATCGATGACGAAGCCGCCCTGCATGCTGCCGACGTTGAGGGTGAGCTTCAGGATGCCGTCCTCGATGATCCCGGAGCTGGTGCCGTCGCCGTAGATGGTGGCGCCGGTGGGGAGGGTGGCGAAATTGGCCGAGTAAGTGCCGGCCATCGCCGAGCCCGTAAGGGCCAGGCCAGCCGCCAGGGACGCGGGGATCGCGCCGCGTCCGGACTTCCGTTGGAGATAGGGTTTCATCAGGTAGTTATGACTTTATGGATTGGGATCGGTTCGCATGGGACGGACGGCCTGGGCACGAATCGGGCTCGTGCCGGACCACCGTCGGAATCCGTGAGTCCGTACACGATCCTCGGCCAAACTCAACTCCTTATCCGTGAAGCGGGGATAAAAGGGGTGGAACCACGGATGTCCCACCGGGTCGGGCAAGCTGACGGCATGATGAATGCCTTCGTGCGGGAATGTTTGTGGCAGGTGCTGGGGTGCGTGGCGTCGCTGGTGGTGGCGTGGGCGCTGGTCGCCGCCGTTTTCTGCCTGGGTTAAGGCGGCGTCGGGAGGGGGAGCGATCCCGGAGTCCGCGGCGACGGGGCATTGGTGAACGGATCGGCCCGGTTTCCGGGAGGATGAACGAGGTCGAGTTCGGCTTCGGTGGGCAGCGGAGTCGTGCGGACCTGGGGTTCGGGCGGTTTGAAGATCTGGCGGATGACCTTGAAGGGTTGGAGGGGGAGGAGAATGAACTTCGGGACGTAAACCGGTTCGGCTTCGACGTCGGAGAGGGTTCCCGTGACGCGAAACTCCATGAGCTTGGTGAGGGGGCGGAGCAGGAGACCGAAGAGGGGGCCGAAGGCGGGGAAATCGGTGAGGACCTGGCCTTCGACCTTGGCTTGGACGCGTTGCTCGAGGTCGATACTGCCGCGGTAGAGAAGTTTGGCCGGGGGGCAGGCGATGTCGAGGTCCCGGGTGTGGAAGACCCCGTTGGTGATGGTGAAGGTGGCGGCGGCGTGTTTGGCGCGGTTGTTGCCGAGGCCGGGGGCGACGGCGTTGAGGACGGGGCTGAGGAAGCCGAAGATGGGGACATCCCACAGGAGGCCGTTGCGGAGTTCGGCCCGTCCGTCGCCGTTCCAGGTCCAGAGGTCGGAGGTGCGGGCGGAGCGGATGGCGAGGTCGAGGTCGAAGTTCCCGCGGGCGACGTTGGTTTTGCCGCGCGTGGCTTCCTGGAGGAGGTCCTCGAGGCGGGCGTCCTGGACGCGGGCGGAGAAGCGATAGGGGGAATCGGTGGGTTCGGAGAGGTCGAAGAAGGCGTGGCCGTCGAGGGTACCCTGGTAGAAGGAGGCCTGGATATTGGTCAGGGTGAGGGTGTTGCCGCGCCAGAGGAGCCGGGTGCGGAGGTGGTCGGAGGAGAAGCGCCAGAAATGGAAGGGTCCGCCCTCGAGGTCGAAGTCCATTTCGGCGGTGCCGGTGGTGCGCGGGCGCAGGGTGCCGGAGGCGAGGATGCGGGGCGGTTGATCGAAGCGGTAGTGGACGAGCTTCTCGGGGAAGCCGGGGCTGATGGCAGCGGCGATGATGATCGGATCGATGGTGTTGACGGCGTTGGTGATCCAGAGGCGGTCCTCGGGGAAGGCATAGCCGACGCCGTCGCAGACGAGTTCGCCGGCGTCGCGTCGGAGCAGGACCGGGGAGGCGGCGAGGAACTGGTTGGTGTACAGGACGCGGGCGTCGAGGTGGTCGAAGTGCTGGCTCCGGAAGAGGAAGTTGGTGGCGAGGAGATGAGCGGCGATGGACTGGCGGGTGCCCTCGCTCCACGGGCCCCAGACGGAGACCTCAGCGTCGACCGGCACGGGGAATTCGAACAGGTCGAGGATCTCGGCGGTCTTCTCGCCGATCAGGGTGCGCAGGACGGGCGGGAGGATGCGTCCGCGGGCATCGACGCGGTAGGCCCGGGTCTCCTCGTTGTAGTCCACAGCGATGGACTGGCGGCCTTCGGGGCGAACGGTTTCGAGGTCGGGCAGGCGCCAATTGGCGCCGTCGTAGTGCAGGGAGGAATCGGCCTGGTCGAAGGGAACGCCCTTGAAGGCGCCTCCGTCGCGGACCTGGAACCGTCCGTCGAGGCGGAGGGAAGATTTGACGGTGCCGTTCCAATCGGGTTTGGGGTCGTCCCAGGGAGGCAGGACGACGCTGGCGGAGCCTTTGAACGACGGCGGACGTTTCCACTGGTACCGGGCGAAGTTCTCGCGGCTGCGGGGGCCCAGCAGGCCGTCGATGCCGTGGAGGTCGAAGGTGGTTTCGGCATCGAGGCGGGCCGCCCGGGTGATGGCGTCGAGGTTTCCCTGGGCACGGACGTCGCCGGAGTAGAGGCGGGCCTGCAGGCGGCCGATGTCGAGACGCGGTGCCTGCCAGTCCAGTTCGGCGTCGAGGGAGGCGAGCTGGAGCTTGGGGGAGGCGAGGTTGGTCAAGGCGAGTTGAAGTCGGGCGGCGTACGGCCAGGCGAGGGACCATGCGGTGTGCGGGGCCGGGGCGGTCGGGGTGGGGGCGGGAACCCGGCGTTCGGCGCTGCCGGCAACGTGGAGGGGGCCGAGGGAACCGGGCGATCCGGAGACCTGGACTGCGTCGAGCTGGAACGAGAGCGCGTCCGGCCAGTCGGGTGCGGCCCGGTGCGTGGCGGAGACGGAGAGTTCGACGGTTTCGGCCAGGCAACGCCGGTCCTGGATCTCGACGGCTTCCAGTTGGCGGGCGCGGATCCGGAGGGAGGAGCGGAGGGGCAGGGCGTCGAGGTCGGCGGCGGTGCCATCGCGGGGTTGATCGAGGAGCTGGTGCCGGGATTGGAGTTCGAGGTCGCGGGCACGGACGTCGCGGAGGAAGAGATGTCCGACGGTGGCGGTCCAGGCGGCGTTGGTTGGGAAAGCGGGACGCGGGGGGCCGATGAGTTCGAGGCGGCCCCCGGCACGTTCCAGACCGCCTCGTGCGGACCGGAGCCCCTCGAGTTCGAACGTGACCGAGGCG
>CAZSOV010000069.1:0-6590 GCA_964608505.1 uncultured Verrucomicrobiota bacterium | reverse complement strand
GGTGTGGGGGCCCCGGGCTGTGCCCTTCCCGCTGGGGGCGGCCCGCCGCCTGGGGGGTTTTTGGCTCCCCCCGGGGGGGGGGGGGGGGGGGGGGGGGGGAGGGGGCGGGGGTGCGCGGAGGGAGAGTCGGAGACCCTGGATGTCGCCGTGGGGCGTGGCGAGTCGGGGGACCTCGAGGAAGGCATCCCCATGGGCCTGGGCGGGTTGGGCGGCATCGAGGACGAGGTGGGCGGTGAGTTTGGGGCGGGTGGGGCCGGACCAGCGAGCGACCTCCTCGACGAGCGCGCGCAGGAGGCGGAGGCGCTGGGCGTTGGCGGCGGGACTGGCGGTGGGGCCTGGACGGCGGAGGGCGGAGAGGTTGGTGAAGGTGGCGGAAAGTTCGAGGTCGAGACCGAGGGCATGGGCGGCGAGGCGGCGGACGATCCAGGCATCGCCGCCGGGGAAGCGGATGTCGGCGGAAAGGTCGTCGACGCGGAGTTCGGCGCTGGGTTCGTTGGTGAGCGGGAGGGGAAGGACGAGGTGGCCGGTGCGGATGGCGAGTCCCCGGACGAGTTCCCGGGTCTCGCGCCACGGCGGTGGGGCGAGGTCGAGATCCGCCTCGGCGATGGCGAGGCGGGGGCCCTGGGGGCCGCCCCAGGCCACCCGGAGATCGCTGGCGACGAATCCGCGGAACCAGTGAAAGCGGAGGGAGGAGAAGTCGGCGGTTACCCCGCGCTGGGCAAGTTCGGCGACGATGCGGTCGCGGAGGAATCCGGGCAGGCCCCAGACGCGGAGCCAGGTGAGGACGGCGAGGATCAGGAAGACGACGGCGAGGGAGGCGATGCGCAACCAGCGAAAGGAGAGCCGGCACCAAGTCCAACTGGTGCGTCGAGGGCGGTCCGGAGCGGGCGGAGGCACGGGTCAGTGCGGGGGGCGGGGGGCTGGCCGGGGATGGGACCGGGGGCGCGGGTGGCGGATTCGAAGCCGGGGGTTGGTGACGGGCACGGGCATGGTGTCAGAGCGGTGGCGGGGTGTCGGCGAGGCCCAGGTCGCGCCAGAGATCGTCGAAGGCGGTGCCGGCGATCTCGAAGATGAGGCGGGGTCCGTCGGAGAGGCGGGTGGCGGCAAAGCGGTTTCCGCCCGGGGTGCGTTTGCCGACGGAGAAAAGGAGCGGGGGAACGGGTCCGGCGGGGGAGGGGCGGAATTCGAGGGTGAACTCGGGGCCGCGGCCGATGCCGAGGGCGGCGGCGCGGGCATCGCCCTCCCCGACCCAGGCGAGGGCGCGGAGGTGACCGATCCGGTGCAGGGATTCCTCGAGGGCGAAGGGGTTGATATTGGCCCGGAGCCCCGGGGGACCGGCCCACTCGTTGGTGGCCTGGCGGCGGAGCGGCCAATCGAGACCGGTCATGCGGGCCGTGATGGAGACGACCTGGGCGGCATCGAAGCGCCAGGGTTGGCGGTCGCGCAGTTGCCAGGCATGGGTGGGCAGGGATTCGAGGTCGGCCGGGTTGAGCAGGTAGACGGGAGCCTCGCCGGGGACGCGAGCGAAGACGGTGGTGCCCCGCGGCGGACCGATCTCCAGTCGGGCGAGGGCGGTGTTCGTGTCGCCCGGGGCCGCGAGCAGCGCGATGCGGGTGGCCGGGGGAGCGAGGCCGTAATTGGCGAGGTCGAGATCCGTGACGACCTCCTTGGCGATGTCGAGGATCTCGAGCGAGGCGAGGTGGCTGAAGAGGTTGGCGACGAGTTCGGGATCCGCGGGGATGTTTCCGGGCTGCAGGTGCCAGGCGTCGTCGAGGCGGACGAGACGGAAGGACTCGCGGGCGGCGAACTCGAGTTCGCGCACCGCCTGGCGATCGCACCGGACCAGGCGGCGGTCGAGGAGATCCTTGTAGGGTATGTGGAGGAGGTCGAAGGCCTCGGAAGGAACGGCGAGGGTGTCGGATTCCGGGGAACGGCGGGCCAGAACGAGAGGGGGCGGGGCGGGGGTGTTGGCGGCGGCCACGGCATCGAGGCCGGCGGCGGACTCGAGGGCGGGCGGGGGGTTGGTAAACGGGAGGCCGAGCGCGAGGGAGAACACTTCGTTGGTGCCCCGGGCCAGGGAGAAGGCGAGGCGCGGGGGGCGCAGGCCGGCGGCTTCCGGGGCGGGAGCGGCGTTCGAATCAAGGAACCGGGTGATCTGAATCTGCGAGAGTTGGCGGAGGAGAACGCCGATGCGCAGGGAATCGGCGCGGGCGGGCCGGGGTTCGACGAGTTGCCAGACCGCGTTGGAAGGGCCGCGGGCGAGGGTGAAGGCGGCGCCGGCGGAAACGACGCGGAGACGGTCGAAATCGAGTTGGGCGAGGGGCAGCAGGGTGGTGTCGCGCCAGCCCTCGTATTGGACGGGCAGGCGGTCGAGGAGGATGGCATCGGCGACGAAGATGCCGGGGTGGTCCGAGACCTGGAAGAAGACCTGGGAGCCGTTGACGCTGTGGGTGCCGAACCGGAGTTCGACGGGGCCGGAGGCGGAATGGAAGACGGCGGCGGCGGCGGGGGGAAGCAGGCCGAACTCGGCCAGGGTTTCGGGGCGGGCCCGGATCTCGGAGGGCGGGAGGACGGAACGTCCGCGCAGGTTGGCCAATCGGAGCAGGAGACCCTCGACCAGGGCGGGGTGGGCGGCGTGACGGTCGGCACCGCGTTGCAGTTCCCACAGGCCGTTGGTGCGCTGGAGGGAGGCGACAATGTTCGAGGCCACGCGGAATTCGACGGCGCGGACCGCGCCGGGGTCGAAGCCGGGCAGGACGCGGGGCGTCTCGGCGGCGCGGGCGCGGGCAAGGCGGGCGGGGCGTTCGACCGCGACGACGAAGAGGGCCAGGGCGAGTGCCGAGCCGAGCAGCCAGAAGGTGGTCCGCCAGTTCATGGTGGGATGCGGTTCAGTGGCGGCGGGCCCAGACGAAGAAGCCGACCGCCAGCGCGCCTCCGGGCAGGATGGCGAGGAGCAGCCAGGCGAGCATGCGCTGCTGGAACGGGGTCATGACCACTTGATAGGTTCGGATGGGCAGGGGTTGGATGCCACCCAGCAGGTGCGAACGGTCGAGCAGCCAGTTGACCGAGGAAATGCCGAAATGCCGGTTCCCCGCGCCTTCGATCAGTTGATTGCCGAGGAACGCGTCATCGCCCATGGCGACGATCCGGGTGGTGCCGAGACTGGCCGCGACTCCGGGCAGGGAGCCCCGCTCGACGGCGGCGCCGACGGAGAGGTTGCCGCGCCGGTCGTCCGGGGCAAAGCGGTAGCCGCCGACGGTGAAGGTGGTCACGGCGATGCCGTTGGTGCCCGTACGCAGCAGGGACTCGAGCCGGGCTGGGGCGCCGAGAATCTCGGTGACCGGACGGACGTCGACGGCACGGGGGAGGCCCAGGAACAGGCGGGAGTTGGCGAGGGGTCGGGTGACGGGATGGTTGCCGAAACGGGAGGCGATCAGGACGCCCTTGTCGGAGTTCTCGGGGTCCAGGACGAGGCTGTCGGGGGCGTGGATCCCCCAGCCGAAGAGGAGGGACTCCAGGCCGGTCGCGGCGCGGTGATGGAAGAGATTCAGCAGTCGTCCGCCGCGGCGGAGGTAGCGGTCGAGGGCCTGGAGTTCCGGCGGCGTGAAGCGGTCCCGGGCTCCGGCGATCACGAGCAGTTCGCAGTCCCTCGGGATTTCGTCGCCGGGATTGAGGCGGAGCGCGCCCAGTTCGATGTTGTCGGCGGTCAGCAGCGCCGCGAACCGGCCGCAGCCCCCGTGGAGTTCGTCGCTCTTGAAGTCGAGTTCGCCGTGCCCCTGGAGGAAGAAGACCAGGCGGGGGCGGCCTTCGCAGACGGCGTTGATCGCGGAGGTGAACAGCACCTCGCCGCGGAAGGCGGTGGGAAGCGCTTCCTTCTCGCCGCGCATCAGGGCGCGCGTGTCGTAGTCCCTCAGGTCCCGGGCGGGGACGGCCTTGGAGCGGGCACCGGATTCGAAGAGGACCAGGTCGGGGGGCTCGTCCTGGGGGCCGAGGCGGGGAAACCGGCGGCGGAACTCCACGCCCGCGACCGGGTCGCGGGTGTAGTCGAGTTCCTCGATGGTGAGGCGAGGGGAGCGGGCGGCGTATTCGCGGAGCAGGGCCCGGACGCTCGGGTAGACCGGATGTTCCCGATCGAAAAAGACGGTGACCTTGACCTGGTTCGTGAGGGAATCGAGCGCGGTGACGGTCAGCGGGGAGAGCCGATAGTCGGACGAGGCACCCCAGTACAGTCGGGGCGCGTGATGCAGGGCGAGGTAATTCGTCAGCAGCACGAGGGCAAGCACCGCGGCCAGCGACAGCACGACGCTGGCGGCGATGGAGTAGCGCCGGTTGGGGGAGAAGGATTCGCCGGTCACGGGAAGGGCGGTGCGGGAGGGGTCAGCGCCAGCGTCGGGCCTCGACCACCTTCCAGGTGAGGAACAGGAACCAGGCCGCGAAGGACAGGTGAAAAACGACGTGTCGCAGGTCCACGATGCCGCGGGAAAACTCCCACATCTGTTCCACGAGGGAGAACTCGCGCAGGAGCGAACTGGACCAGCGTCCCGGACCCGCCAGCGCGGGTGCCGCGAAGCTCAGCAGGAACAGCCCGATCCCGAGGGCCAGCCCGATGATGGCCGCGATGATCTGGCTGCGGCTCAGCGCCGACGCGAAGACGCCCATGGCGATGTACAGGGAGCCGATCGTGAGGATGCCGAGGTGGGTGCTCGCCACGGCACCCCAGTCGAGCGACGTCGGGTCGTTGGTATAATGCCGCACGATGAGGAGCGTCGGGAGCAGGGGCAGCCACACGATGGCGTAGAAGGTCAGGCTCCCCGCGAACTTCGCGCCCACGACCTGGAGATCGTCGACCGGGGCGGTCATGAGGTTCTCGTAGGTGCCCGTGGCCCGTTCCATGGCGAACGTGCGCATCGTCATCACCGGCGTCGAGAGGAGGAGGATGACCCAGAAGAACAGCGAACCATGAAACAGCTCGGTCAGCGGCACGTCGCTGGGTTCCCGCAACGCCTCGGCGATGAGCACGAAGCTGAGTCCGAGCAGCAGCAGCACGGCGGCCACCACCACGTAGCCGGTGACCGACGCGAAGGAGGCGGACAACTCCCGCCGCCAGAGGGTGAGGAACACGCGCATGGGCTCCGGGTCAGTCTTCGGTTCTTTCGGCCCGCGTCAAATGGACGAAAATGTCCTCGAGCGAATGCCGGGTGAAGGTCAGTTCGCGCAGGCGCCAGCCGTGCTGCCGGGCCTCCTGGAACACCTGGTCCCGCAGGTCCTCGCCCTTTGCCGGGGTCAGCGCGCACCGGACATAGTCGCCGCTCGCCGCCGAGAGATTGAAGCTGGCGATGTTCGGGTGCATCTCCCAGCAGTCGCGCAGTTCCGCCTCGGGAGCCTGGATTTCCGCCACGACCTGGTTTCCGCCGCTCATGGCGGCCTGAAGGTCGGCGGTCGTCCCCGCGGCCCGGATCCGTCCGCGATGCATGATCAGCACCCGGGTGCAGGTCATCTCGACCTCCGGCAGGATGTGGCTGGATAAAAGGATCGACCGGCGCTGCCCCAGATCCTTGATCAACTGGCGGAGCGACCGGATCTGATTCGGGTCGAGTCCGATGGTCGGTTCATCCAGGATCAGGAGGGGCGGATCATGGATGAGGGCATCCGCAAGCCCCACGCGTTGCCGGTATCCCTTGGACAGGGTACCGATGATGCGCCGTGCGACGTCGCGCAGTCCGCAGCGTTCCTGGACCAGGTCCACCCGTTCCCGGCACTCCGAGCCGTGCAGGCCTTTGATGCGGGCCCTGAATTTCAGGTACTCCCGCACCCGCATGTCCGGAGGCAGCGGGTTGTTCTCCGGCATGTATCCGATGCGTCGCCGGACCTCGGTGGACTCGTGGAACACGTCGTATCCCGCCACGCGCGCCGTTCCCGACGACGCGGGAAGAAACCCGGCCAGGATGCGCATGGTGGTGCTTTTGCCCGCTCCGTTGGGACCGAGAAATCCCACGATTTCCCGTTCACCCACGGTGAAGGACAGGTCGTCCACCGCCGTCACCCGACCGAAACGACGGGTGAGCCGCGAGACCTCGATGACCGAGCGATTCTCCATCCGGTGACGCGAAAGGTAGGCCCACGGATGTCGTGGTCGCCACGAGAAAAATCCCCCGAGAATGTCGCCGCCCGCGATGTTCCGTCCGGATCCGGTCGCGCGCCGGCATGGCTGGCGGGGAGGTGGCCCGGCACTGCCTCGTCTCGTCGGTACCTGCCGGCGTCGAACGCGGTCGCCACGCAGCCGAATCCGAGAATCCGCCTGTGCGCGAGAGTCCCTGGCGGGCTCCTCTCCGCCCTGCTACCCAAACACCGCCTTCTTCAAATCCCGCAACACGTACGCCTCCGTCCCATCCAATCCCCGCACCCGCCGCGCCCCGTCCTTCCGTTTCTTCCCGAACCGTTCCCGATACGCCCCGAAAATCCCTTCCACGTACTCCCGACTCCCGAACGCCGCCCCCGCCGTGAAGTATCGCACCCGACACCGCAGGTACTCGCGCACCGGTAACTTCCCGTTCCCCTCCAACACCCCCACCACCGCCTCCCGCGACAGC
>CAZSOV010000068.1:0-29693 GCA_964608505.1 uncultured Verrucomicrobiota bacterium | reverse complement strand
TGAAGCAGCGGTTCACGCTCTGGTACAACCTGCGCGTGGGGCGCACGGGCACGCTCTGGGAGGACCGCTTCAAGAGCGTGCTGGTCGAGGGTCAGGGGCAGGCGTTGGTGACGATGGCGGCCTACATCGATCTGAACCCGGTGCGGGCGGGGTTGGTGGAGGACCCCAAGGACTACCAATGGAGCGGGTACGGGGAGGCGCTGGCGGGGAGGAGGCGGGCGAAGGAGGGGATTCGATCGATCGTGACCGCGTTGCAGCGGGGCCGGGAGGAGTCGCCGGGCAAGGCGTTGGAGGTGTATCGGATGTGGGTGTTCCGGGAAGGGGACGAGCGGCGCACGGGAGTGGGCGAGGAGGGACGTCCGTTGCGAGGTTCGCTGTCGCGGGAGGCGGTGGTGGAGGTCCTGGAAGGGAATGGCAAGCTGCCGCTGGGGGACTACCTGCGGTGTCGGGTGCGGTACTTCACGGCGGGTGCGGCGTTCGGGAGCCGGGAGTACGTGGAGGGAATTTTTGGGGCGTACCGGGAGCGATTCGGAAGAAAACGCCAGAGCGGGGCGCGGCGGGTGCGGGGGTTGGAGGGGGCGCAGGCGTTTGTGTTGCGGGATTTGAAGAAGTCGGTGTTTGGGTAGGGGGCAGTCCGGCGCCGCGTTGGGGGGGCGTGCGGACTTGAGCGTCGAGGTCCTGGTCCTGAGACGCGGCGTGCTTACCGGCTTATCACCAGGCGGAAATACCGGGCGCTGGCATCGGCCAGGTCGAGTGTCCAGGTGTACGGGCCGGCGGGCGTGCTGCCGGTGGCCGTCAATTCGGTGGCGGTTTGCCAGGGGCCGAATGCCGGGTGCTCGCGGACTTGGAGCACGTAACGGCGGCCGGGAATGACCTGGAACCGCAGGGCGGGCCGCGCGTCGTCGGAGCGGACGACGGTCAGCAGGAGGACGCTGGCCGGGTCGCGGGGGTTCGTTCCGGCGAGGTACTCCGACGCGTTCGAAAGGCCGTCGGCGTCGGGGTCCAGAGTGGCATCGCCGGGATTGTCGGGATCGAGCCCGTGAGCGGTTTCCCATTCGTTGTCGAGTCCGTCGAAGTCGCGGTCGGTGGACGGGGGCAGCGTCGGCGTACCCGGGGTGGGGGTGGATGCGATCCAGTTCGCGGGATCGTTTCCGAAGGCGGCATTGCGCCAGCGTTGGAGGGAGCGTCCGGCGGTGGCGGCCTCGATGGGCCACGGGGTGTCGGGGAGGTACCGGACTTCCTCGACCAACAGCCAGGGGACGAAGCCGGCATCGGGATGCGGCGGCGCCTGGGGGGTGTCGGGGCGTTCGAGGCGGAGGGATTCGCCTTCGTTGGCGAGGCGTCCGCGGAACGGCCCGAGGAGCAGGACATTGGCGGGCAGGGGAAATTGATTTCGGAACGCAGCCAGCGCGACGGTGTTGGTCGGCGAGAACGGAAGGACAACGGCGCGTTGCCCGGGCAGCAGGGTCAGGTTGGGCGGGAAGTCGAACTCGATCCCGCCGCGGAGGCGCCAGGTATTGTCGGGCAGCAGGGGGTCGTGGAGTGGCACGGCGGACGCGAACGGATTGGTGAGTTCCACGAATTCGAAGTCCGGCATCTCGACAGTATCCGCATCGGTCACGACGAGGGGGCGATAGAGGATTTCGGAGAAGACCACGGGACCGATGCGGGGATAGGCGTTGGGCAGTCCGGTGCCGGTTCGGAATTGAGCGACGGACGAGGGGAGGTCGGCGCCCAAGGTGGTTCGGGCGAGCGGGACAAGGTTGGAAGGGGTGCCGGAGGGGAAGCGTCCCCAGGACTCGGCGTTTGCGGAGGCGCCGATGCGGGCATGGGCGCGGAAGCCCGTGGGCTGGCCGGCGGCATCGACCTCGGAGAGCCAGACGTCGTCGCCGTGAGCGGCGTTGAGCGTGAAGGCACGGGGATGACCGGGCGGGTTGAAGAGGGCCTCGTAGAGCACGTGGTGGCTGCCGGGAGCTAGGATGGTGCCGTCGGGAATGCGGATCTTCCGGAGCTCGGCGGGGTCGTTGGAGAGGAACCAGCCGGAGAGGTCCACGGCGGCGGCGGAAGGGTTGAAGAGCTCGACGGCGTCCTCGAGGGGAGGGTCGGTATGGGCGAGGATCTCGTTCACGAGCACGCCGTCGTGGGGGAGCCAGTTGGAGATGCCGGGACTGGGCGAGGCCGGGAACGGGACGACGCGCGTGCTGCCGTCGGGCCACCGGCCCTCGCTGACGCCGGGCGCGAGGAGGAACAGGTCGACGGAATCGACGAGGGTCACGTTGGGAGAGTAGAGCCGGAGGGTTTCGCCGCGGTCATCGAGGCGGAAGGGCAGGTGGTCCGGACCGGCGTCGGCCTGACCATCGGCGAGCCAGCGGAGGATGCCCTGAGCGGGGATGAACGTGAGCGGGGCGACCACATGATTGGTGATGCCGGCGAGGGACGGGTCATCGGTGAGCAGGAAACCGCCGAGATCGACCGGTTGGGTTTCCGGATTGAACACCTCGAGCCAGTCCTCGCCGGAGGCGGCGGGGGCGGAGAACCACTCGTTGAATCTCGCGTTCAGGGCATTGCCGAGCGGGAGGGGCGCGGCGTTGGCGCGTCCCGGCGTCGGTTCCGCGAGGAGCGTCCAGGCGCCCGCGGCACGACCCGCGGATTGGTCCCGGAGTTGGTGGCCATAGCTCAGCCGGTCCAGCAGGCGACCCGAGGCGTCGAAGAGCCAGACCTCGGTTCCTTCGCCCGGCAGACCGCGACCGAGGTGCAGGGCCGGGGACGCATGGGTGGAGGCGGGGACCGCGGGATGGGCCCAGACCACGAGGTACCCGTTCGGTTCGATGCGGGTTCCCGGCGGGAAGATCCACTCGCCCGGGCGCGCCGCGCCGAGGCTGAGACTGGCGCCGTCGAGTTGGACGGCGGTGACGGCAGGATTGTGGATCTCGATGAAATCCGGGAAACGACCGAGGACGTCGGGCAGCACGCCTTCGTTGCGGGCGAGGATCTCGTGGAAACGGGGGCCATCGGCGGGGGTGGTATAATTCGGGGCGCCGGGGCTGGCCGTGCCCGGGAGGGCCACGAGGTTTGCCGAGGCATCCGGCAGGCGCCCTCCGCCGATGCCTTCGGTTTGGGGGGGGTAGACGACCCGGTTCAGTTCGGCGCCCAGCGCGTCGTAGAGCACGATGGCATTCGGGCTGGAGGGAAGCCGGAACGGGAGATGACCGGGGCCGGCGGATTCGTCGGCCCGGAGCACGGCGAAACCGAGGGGCGGGACGAACGTGGGGAACTGGATTCGGGCGAGTTCGTTGGAAGTGCCCAGATGGAGCCCGCCAAGCGCCGCGGGGAGGGAAGCGTGGGTGTTGTGGATTTCGATCCAGTCGTCCTGGCCCGGGAGGGGGTTCGCAAGCCACTCGTTGACGACCAGGTCGGCGGGTGCGGCCAGTTGGGCGGGTTCGTTGGGCGCGCCCGGCGTGGGCTCGGTCAGGTGCCACGCGGGATCCGCGCCGAGCCTTCCGAGGGTCAGGTCGGGAACGAGGGCGCCGAACGTGGCGATATCCACCCGGTTCGTCCGCGCGTCGTAAAGGGCCACGGATTCGCCGGAGGTTCGCAGGCTGAAACCGGTGTGCAGACCGGGGCTGTTCGTCGCCGCGTCGCACCAGACGCGGAGGAAGGCGCCGGGGGCCAGCGTGGTGCCGGCGGGAAACACGAAGCGTCGCGGACGATCCGAATCGGAGAGGCTCCAACCCGCGAGGTTCGCCGTCGCCGCGCCGCGGTGCACGAGTTCGACCCAATCGGGGATCGGGTCGTTATTGGCCGCCACCTCGTTGAGCCGCACGTCCGGCTCCGGCGGCAGGGGCCCGGCCAATCCGGGGGTTCCGGTCCGGGAAGTGCTGGCGATCCAGCTGCCCGGGTCATCGGGGGCGCCCGCGGGATCGCGGAGTTCGAGCGAGGATCCGCTGCCATCGGCGGCGACGGGCCAGGGCGGCTGGTCGGAGAACGTCACGGAGGTGACGAGTCGTCCGGCGCGATCGAAGAGCGCGATCCGTTCCCCCGCGTTGTTGAGGGCTCCGTCGAACCAGCCGGCGACGACGACGTCGGGGTACCGGGCACGGAACGCGGCGGGATCCTCGGAACTGGCGAGGACGAGGCGAGCTCCGGGAGCGAGGAGCGGGGAGGGTTCGGGGAACCGGAATTCGAGGCCGCCCAGCGTGTAGCCGGCGAGATCGACGGGGACCCCGCCCGGGTTGACCAGTTCGACGAACTCGAATTCCTCGCCACCGAACGGGTGGTACATGATTTCGGAGAACCGGACGGGCACGTCGCGTTGATCGACGCGGAACGCGGCCTCGGCGAGGGCGCTCCAGTTGGTGCCCGACAGGGTGCGGGCGCGGACGAGGGTGTCGGCGGCGAGGGCGAGGGGTTCCTGGTAGCGCAGGGCGTCGGGGGCCACGGCGCCGGTGAAGGCGAGGCGCGGATCGGTGCCGTTGGTCGTGTAGTACATCGTGCCCGCGAGGTTCGAGAAGGAGAGGCGGTATCCGGACGGCACCCGACCGCCGTGCTGGGAGAAGGCCGGGGCATTGGAGGACGCGAGGAAGCCGGCGGATTGGAGGTGCTGGAGCACGCTGGCGCGGCGGCGCGGGATCCAGGTGGAGGCGATGGTGGTGTTGAACCCGGACACCACGCCGCGGAGGCGGTTGGTCACCGAGGCGTACCGGGCGCGGATCCGGTCGTCGGTCAGGGCACCGCCGTTGAAGAAATGGCGGTGCACCCGGTCGGCGAAGAGGAGCTTGAATTCGAGGGTTCGCTTGAGGCCGTTGAAGATCCGCTGGATGTCGGTTCCGCCCCAGGGCGGGCTGGTGGTGGACAGTTGGTTGGCGATGGTGTTGAACGTGGGCCCGTGGCCGTTGCTCAGGCCGAAGGACCATTCGGCGTCCCACACGTAGAACCGGTACCGACCGTCCGCGACGCGCTCGCGGGCGGCGCGCCAGTTGTTGTGCGGCCAGTCATCGGCATCGACGTAGATGAGCGGGCAGAGGTAATCGATGAAGTTGACCAGGTCGAGGCGCGCGGCGGCATCGCGGTAGTGGACAGGGTCCGAGAGATCCCGGGTGTTGGCGAGCGTGCGGAGGGCGGTGAACGCGGTGGCGTCGCCCTCCCGGACCTCGCCGCTCTGGGCCATGATGTCCCAGGTCTCCCCGCCGCCGTGGTAGGCACGGAGGAAATCGACGTCGATGCGTTCGCACGGGTTGTAGTAGCCCTTGTAGACGCCGTTGACGAAGAGATGGACGAAGGTGCCGAGCGCGGCCGGTTGACCGCAGTCGCGCGCCAGGGTGCGGACGAACTCGTCGGCGAGAAACGGATTGGAATGATCGTTCATGCCGGCGCGGAGCACGACGGTGTCGAACGACTGCTGGGTGGTCTCGGGGAAGAGCGGGAAATCGAGCCGGCCCTGGCCGTACTCGCCGCGGAAGTAGAGCCGGTAGGAATACTTGGAGAAGGGCAGGCTGCTGTTCCGGTAGTTGTACTGGCCCCGGACGTAATCGCCGCCTTGCAGTCGCAGGCCGCAGTCGGTCTGGAACCCGCCGTTGTCCTCGGGCCGGATGTATTCGACCGACACCGGGCGTTCCCAGGCGGGGCCGCGCTGCGTGGTGTTGCGCGGGCTCACCTCCATGATGCCGGTCCTTCCGAACAGGTTGTTCGTCGCGGTGACGAGGGACAGGGCCGGGAGCCGGAGCCGGGCGGCGGGAAGATTGACGAGATAGGAATGGGTGACGACGCGGGACGGCAGCGAGTTGGAGCGGAAGGCCGCGGCGCGGACCACGCCGTTGGTTTGGATGACGATCAGGTTCGTGAAGACCCGGCCCGTGGTCTCGGTCGGCGGGCTGCCGTCCAGCGTGTACCGGATCACCGCCCCGGGCGTCGCGCAGGTCAGGCCGAGGTTGAACGGGCGCGCGAAGAAGCCGCGCTCGACGCTGAACCGGACGTCCTCGACGAGGGACGCGATGGTGCCAGCCCCGTTGCGGGTCGCCGGCGAGCCGCCCTTGAAGTAACGCCAGTCGCCCGTGTTGTTTTCGCGGCCCGCCGAGTAATCGGGGCCCTGCGTGCCGAAGGTGACCTCGCTCACCGCGCGGCGCGGCAGTTCCGGACCGAAGAGCCCGAGGTACCCGCCGTTCGGGTTGAGCTTGAAGTTCGTGTGCAGCCGGCCCGCGAGCGGGGCGCGGTCCTTGCCGGAGGCGAAGACCACCAGATAAGCACCCGCCGGGAGGGTCACGGACGGAAAGACCCAAGCGCCAGGTTCGTCCCGCTGACGCGTCAACGACCAGCCCGCGAGGTTCACCGCCGCGGGCGTCGGGTTCCAGATCTCCACCCAATCCTCCGGGTCCTGGTCCTCGTCGCGATACGACGTGAGGTTTTCGGTCATGAACTCCGTGATCACGAGCGCGGACGGGCGGGTGCCGGGATTCACCGTGTAGGACCAGGAACCCGACGAGAACGGATGCGGCTCCAGGGCATCGCTGGTGATCCCGTGGTCGGCGCGCCAGGCCACGTGGACCACTCCGGGCGGCGGGCCCGACGGGAACTGGAAGAGGTAGGGTCCGGCGCCGACGCCCGCGACGTTCGTGGCGGCGACGCCGCCGCGCAGCAGGTCCGCGGCCTCCACCCCCAGGACCGCCTTGTCGAACACCACCTCGATCTGGTCGACCGCGGACACGGTGCTTTCGGCGGGCGGTTGGCGGGAGAGGAGCCGTGGGCCGTCGGGATCGAGGAATTCGTAGGCCCACGCGGCGCCGGGCGAGGAGAGTTCGAACCGCCGCGGGGGCGTTTCCAGGTCCTGGATGCCATGGAACGTGCTCCAACCGGCCGTGACCGTGCCAAAGGCAGGCGTGGGATAAGTGAACGTGTAGGTCGTGCCGCTGCCCTGGACCTGGGCGGCGCTCCGTCCGTTGACGAGGAAATCCTCCGCGCGCACGCCGGTGACGGGTTCCGAGAAGGTCACCGTGATCCGGTCCAGGTTGGTCACGATGCCCGGGGCCGGGACCACGGTCAGAATCTCGGGCGGTCCCGAGGCCCGCAGGTTCGCGCGCAGGTGGCCGTCCAGGACGATGTCGCTGCTCCCCAGGCTGGTGTTGAGCAACTGGACCGCGAGCACGTTGTCGCCCGCGACCAGCAATCCCGCCGTGTTGGCGGCGGGGTATTCCGCGAAGGCCGCCGGTTCCGCGGCGTTGCCCGCGGCGAGGGACGATGCGAGCGGGTCCGTGGCCGGCGCGTTCAGGGCCCCGATGCGACGTCCGTTGAGCCAGGCCACGAACCCATCGTCGCAGCGCGCCACCCATGTGACCGACTCGACGATGGCGGGATTGGCCACGGTGAACCGCGCGCGCAGGAAGACGGCCCCGTACCGATTCATCATGTCCGTCAGCTCGGTCCCGGTGCCGCCGAACGTGCCCGATTCCCCGTACCAGAACGGCGCCCGACCCGAAAGCCAGCCGGCCCCCGCATCCGCGAATTCGGGATTGCGCCAGGCGGCGGGCGCGGTCGGGGAGGGCTCCGCCGTGCCCTTGAAGTACCGCCAAACCGCGTTGGTCGGAACGAGAACCAGCCCGGATTGAGCGCTCGCCGACGGGGCGAGGGCGAATCCGACCCGGGCAAGTGCCAGAATGACAAGGAGGCGGAGGACGGGGGAGCGCATGCGAACGGACAACTCTTCGCCCGTCCCACGCGCCTCGTCAAAGGCTCAGACAACACCCGGACTGCGCCCGGCTGCCGGACGGCTCCGGACGTTGCCCCTGTCCCGACGGGACGCGACCCGGCAGGACGCGTTTTTCGCCCGGGCGTTCGCGATGCCGACCCGAGGTGGACCGCATCCTGTGGTCGTCTCCGGGATCGCAGTCTGGTTGGCTGGCGGGACGGACGGCGAAGGGCGCCGGTCCGGATCCCCTCATGAACCTGATCGAAATCCCCCGGGAGCACCGGCTTCCAGCCGGCGAGTTCGTCGGCGCCGACACGATGCCGGCGTTCCCAGGTGCATGCCCCCAACACGTCGTGTCCCGAGCATTGAAGAATCCACGCTCCATGAACCGCGCACAGCCAGCGCGCCGCCCGGTGGGGGCATCGGGCCCACACCTTTTGGGCCGCGTGCCCCCACGCGGCGACATGCCGTCCCTGGTCCATGGTTCCACCCCGTGTCCGGTGCCGGGAGAACGCCTCCTGCCATGAGTCGAAGCGTGGTCCGACGCGGCGTGCCGCGCTGTCCAGTTTGCCGTTTTGCCTGGGAGTATTGCCTTTGTCCGGCGCTGCGCACGGTCGCGACGCCGCTGCGGATCACCGTGCTCGCGCATCGGCAGGAGATGTGGCGCCCGACGAGCACCGGGCACCTCATTCAGCGCGTGATCCCCGCGGCGCGGACCCGGGTCTTTCAGCCCGGTACACCGAGCCAGTTGGACGATCTCGTGGACCCGGCGCGGGAACTCTGGATCCTCCATCCGAACGGCGAGCCGCTGCCTTCCCCGGCGGATGCCGCGGCGGTGCACGTGCTGTTGCTCGACGGCAACTGGCGCGAATCGGGCCGGATGCGCCGGATCGTGGAATCGCGGGGCCGGCTGGTGCAGGTGCCCGTCTCGGGGCCGAGCCGGTACTGGCTCCGGGCGCAGTCGATGCCGGGACGGTTTTCGACGGCGGAGGCGTTGATCTTCCTGCTGGAGGCGTTGGGACGGACGGAGGAGGGGGCGGTGTTGCGCGAGCAGGCGGAACTGCTGGTCTACGCGGGGTTGTTGACGCGCGGAGCCAAGGGGCCGGCCGCCGAATTTCTGGCCACCTCGCCCTTCCGGGCGCGCCTTGTGGAGCGGGTGTCGGTGCTGGGACGCGACCCCTCGCAGGCTCAGGCTCAGGCTCAGGCGTGGACGGAGGCGGGGCCCGGCCCGGGGCGAGGGCCGTGACGCGGGACTATTCCGTCGGGCCGGACTTGGGTTCCGGGAGCAGGAAACCCACGAGGAAGGCGAGGACGGCGATGGCGGTGGCCACGAGGCCGGCGGCCTGGGCCACGTGGGCGGGCAGGAGCGGACCGGTGCCGGCCAGCATGGGGGCGACGAGGTTGGTCGTCACGAAGGCCATGCTGGTGCCGACCATGCGACCGCCGACATTGGTGGCGAAGCTGCCGCCCGTGCCGCGGAGGTGGATCGGGAAGACCTTGGGCAGGTATTCGCCGAAGTAACTGAATTGCGCGACGGTGAGGAGGCCGCAGACGGCGTATCCCCAAAGAAAGGCTTCGCCGCCCTGCGGGAAGAGCAGGAAGTACGTGACCGGCAGGACCACGAGCGCGGGGACCTGGAACACCTTGAGCAGCGCGACGCGGCTGATGCCAACAATGAGCAGGACGGCCAGAAGGATGCGCCCCGTCAGCCCACCCATTTCCTGCCGGAACTGGACCTTGTCGGCCATCTCCTTGACGACGTCGTTGATGGGCTTCTGTTTGCCGAAGTTCTCCTTGATCTTGGCGGCGAGGTCCTTGCGTCCGGGATCGGCGGCGGGCAGGGCGTTGAGCTGGCGGTTGAGGGCTTCGGCTTCCTTGCGCAGGGGGGCGAGGGCGGCAGCCTGGGTCTTGAGTTCGGGCAGGCCGGGGGTGACGCGGGCAACGGTGACCTGGAGGGCGCCGAAGGCGATGCCGTAGGCGCAGGCCGAGAGCAGGGCGGTGACGAGGGTGACGCGGCGGAGCTCGGGGGCAAACAGGGCGGCGAAGCTGGGCCGCTTGAGCGTGCCGGCCGCCCGCCTTTGGAGCCAGACCTTGGACTCGGGGACGAAGGGCAGGAGCAGCGCGATGGGGATGGCCGGCAGGATGCCGGTCATGAGCAGGAAGCGCCACGTGGCCGGCTCGGTGGAGCCCAGGCCGGCGGGGAGCCCGAGCCGGGGGAGATCCTGGATGTGGGAACTGATCCAGATGCTGACGACGGTGACCAGGACGCCGCCCAGGGAGGCAAAGGCCTGCGTGATGCCGAGCCAGCGCTCCTTCTGCCGGCGGTCCTCGAACACCTCGGCGAGCCAGGTGATGGCGGCGACGAACTCGACGCAGACCCCGATGAACGTCGCGCTCCGGAAGAAGATGAAGACGGGGAGCGAGGTGGCGTAGGCCGCCGCGAACGGCGAGAACGAATACAGGAAGATGCTCGCGGCCATCACCCGCTTGCGTCCGAACTGATCCACGAGCCGCCCGCCCAGCAGTCCGAACACCCCGCCGCAGAGCGCCGCGATCCAGAGCAGGCGCCCGACCCAGTCGGTCACGATGGGGTTGTTCTGCGGAATCCGGAGCAGCTCCGCGATGGCCGGGGCCGCGACCAGCGGCGTCATCAGCAGCTCGTAGGTGTCGAACAGGAAGCCGATGCTCGCAATGAGGATGATCAGCCACTGCGTCACGGTGAACTTCGGGGCGGGCCCGGTGGATTCCATGGCCGGAGGTTATGCCAGCCGACACCGGGCCGGGGCAAGGGGCGTTGCAGTCCCCGCGCCCCGGACGGCAGGGCGATGGACAAAGTCGATTGGGGCCCGCGACCGGCTCCCCGCCATAGCGTCTGCGCGACGGCGGGCCGGGTCGCGGGGCGATCGAAGCAGGCGAATCGAGAGGCGAAGCCTGCGACTAGGCAGTCGCCGGCCCCACATCGCAGTTCCACGCAGGACTTTGTCAATCGTCCTGCCCCGGACGGGACGCCTCCCGGGGGGACCGGCGAGCTAGGCGCCGGCGAGGTCCACGAAGTTGCGGAGGATCGCGAGGCCCACGGCCTGGCTTTTCTCCGGGTGGAACTGCGTGGCGAAGACGTTGTCCTGCCAGACCGAGGAGGCGAACTTTCCGCCGTAATCGGTCCAGGTGGCGACGACGCTCGTGTCCTCCGGTCGCGGGTGGAAACTGTGGACGAAGTAGACGTGGCTGCCGTTGTCGACGCCGCGGTAAAGCGGGCAATCGGGGCGCGTGATGTCGAGCCGGTTCCAGCCGATCTGCGGGACCTTGAGGCCGGGCACCTTGGGAAACCGGACGACGGGGCCGCGGAAGACGCCGAGGCCGGCGGCGCAGGAGTTGAACTCCTCGCTGCGCTCGAACAGGGCCTGGTAGCCGACGCAGATGCCGAGGAACGGACGTCCGCCGTCGATGAAGCGGCGGGCGGCTTCCAGGAGCTCCTGGCGCCGGAGGGCGTTGAGGCAGTCGTCGAAGGCCCCGACGCCCGGTAGGACCACCGCGCGTGCGTCGGCGAGTTCGTGCCCGTCACGGACGAGGCGGACCTCGGCCCCGACCTGGAGGAGGGCCTTGTGGACGCTGCGCAGATTGCCGGAGCCGTAATCGATCAACGCGATCACCGAGCAAGCATGAGGGGGCCGCGCCGATTCACCAAGTTCGAAGCTCCAAACCACGATTTCAAAGGTGGGCAACAGGTCACCTCGTCCGCCCGAACAGGGCACGCCAGCACCACTCCGAGTGCGCGGCCAGGAAGAGCAGGGCGCGGCGCGCCGGTGCTCGGAACACCGCCCATTGCAGCCACCCCGCCCAGCGCAGGCGCCGGGCGAACGTGGCGTCGCACGTCCGGGCAAACGCCTGCTGCGCCGCTGCCCAGGCCAGTTCGCCGTGGCTGTACCGTACAAGCGGATCCACGGCCAGCTCCGCGGATTCGAAGGCCATCGACATCCCGTTCCCCGTCATCGGTGGGGTCATCGTCAGTGCATCCCCCACGCACCATTCGCCAAGCCCGGTTGCCCGTTGCGGGCGCAGGCCCACCCCCGCGACCACGCAAAAGGAATCCTCGTCGAGCTGCGCCCCGGCCATTCGTGAGTGCAAGGTGGAAGCAAGGGGCCCACCGAGCCATTCGCGCCAGCATTGCGAAAGATCCGGCACCGGCCTGGCGCTCCGGAACAACCCGCAGACGTTCACCTCGCCGCCCGGCAGTCGGCAGAGACCGACATAGCCGGCCGGCAGAAGGTGCATTTCCACATCCGCGTCCAACACGATGCGGCGCGCGTGGACCTTCAACCCGAACAGTCGCCAGCCGTCGGTCGTTGCCTCCGCGCGGCGACCCGCGGCGCGCACGATTCCCGCGCCATAACCGTGCACCCATCTCGCGCCGGTGCGCAGCTGGCCACCGAGTCTCAGGAACTCCCCCGAAAGCCACTCATCCAGGTGCCATCGCGAGACGCAGATCGCGGGTGCCGGCAGCGCTCGCGCCGCGATCCTGGTCTTGCCGGCAAAGAAGGCAGCGCTCGCGGCGAAGCCGACCCCCACGCCTTCCAGTCCGCTCAGCAAGCCGAGCCGCGCCAGCGAGGCCTGCCCGCGTCCGCTGATGAATTCGCCGCAAACGCGGTGGCGCGGATAACTCCCCGCCTCCCACACCTCGACCGGCACGCCGCGCCGGCGCAGCCCGATGCCAAGGCTCAGTCCGGCGAGTCCGCCGCCGACAATGGTGACGCGGTCACCCATGTCGTTGGGCGAAGAAACAGTGACTGAACAAGCCCACCGAGTGCTCCCTCAACTCCCATTCCTCCGTCTTCGGCCAGAGCGCGGAGAGCTCCCGACCGGCGAAGCCCGCGCGCACACTGACCACGGCGTCATGGCGAGTGACCGCGTTGCAGCCCACGAGGCCCAGACAACGGGCTGCCTTGAGGGCAAGCGGCGAACGCCGCGGCTCACACGCGAGGAATACGTTCGTTCCCGCCGCGGCCAGCCGCAGCAAGGCGGCCAGCCTTTCCTCCGGGAAGTGGTGCAGGAACAGATTCGCGAGCATGACGCCGGCGACGCGGGGGGGCGACTCCAGCCACGCGAACACGTCGGACGCCACGCTTTCCACCGACCAATGAAGCGCGGCGAAAGCCTGGCGTGTCTCGCTGGACACCAGATTGTGCCGGTCGAGCAGCGTGACCTCCGCCCTCACACCGAGTCCCGACCAGCGACGGGCCACTTGCAGCAGCAGACTTCCGTCGCCAGCACCCAATTCCACCAATTGCAGAGGTCGTGACAGACAGGAATCCCCCTCGTTCGGGCGGCGAATCGAGCGCGTCAACAGATCCGCATGGCCCATGAGGAAGTTCAGCCGCCGCAAGTCCGCGCGCGAGCCGATCGCCTGCGGATCCTCCGGCGGCAGAGCATCGAGCAGTTCGGGTTCAACGATGCGGTGCATGGTTCATTCCACCTTCAACAGGGCGCCATGGCAGCTGAAGCCAGCGCCAAACGACGACATCCACCACCAGCCACCCGGCGCGTTCTCCGAGAGGGACCGCTCCAGCACGAAAAACACGAACGGGCTGCTCACATTGCCATACTCGCGCAGCACGAAGGCGCTCCTCTGGAAATCGACGGGGCCAAGCCCCAGGCCGCGTTGCAGCGCGGCCAGCACCTCCCGACCCCCGGCATGCACAACCCACGCGGTGACCTCGTCACGTTCCAGCGGATGCTGTCCGATCATCGTCGCGAGCAGCCGTTCCACATGCCCGGCCGCGAGCGCCGGAACCTCGCGCGTCAGGATGTTCCGCAACATGCCGGCATTCTGTTCGAAGCGCAGCGCATCCCGATCCGCCGGGCTCAGAATCGTATCCGCCGCCTTCCACTCCACGCGACGCGCGTGCGAGGCAGGTCTGGCGGACCACACGACCCCCCCTGCGCCATCGCCAAAGAGGCACGCGCTGATGAGCACTCCGGGATCGTTGTCCAGGTAGAACGCTGCGCTGCATACCTCGACGCACACCGAAAGCACGTGTTCCGCCCGGCCCGAGGCGAGCAGTGCCTCCGCCGTTCGGCAGTTCGGCAGCGCCGCCCCACAGCCCTGCCCCACCAGATCCAGGGCATGCACATCCTGCCGCAGCCCGAGCCGCTGGCTCACATAGGACGTCAGTCCCGGGCACAGGCAGCCGGTGCACGTGCTGATCAAGATGGCATCCACCTCCGCCGGCATCAGTCGCGCATCCGCGAGGGCACGCTCGGCGGCCCGGGTC
The DNA here is from genome assembly GCA_964608505.1 of uncultured Verrucomicrobiota bacterium. Taxonomy (GTDB): domain Bacteria; phylum Verrucomicrobiota; class Verrucomicrobiia; order Limisphaerales; family CAIMTB01; genus CAIMTB01. Next base: position 15,746 of record CAZSOV010000068.1, on the reverse strand, counting down.
GCGAGCGTGGGTGCGTGCTCCGCAAACCGAGCGTGTAGAGCGTCGGGGGTGAGCACGAAGGCTTCCGCCAGTTTCCCCACCGCGAGGTGCCGCGTCGCAATGCCGTTATCGCCGGCCAGCACCTTGCGCAGCACGGCATGGGAGCGCGGGTGCAACCGGGAAAACTGGGGGGCCTGCTGCAAGGCCGCCCAGCACTCCGCCTGCGTATAGCGGTTTCGCGGCACCGCCGTGCCGATTCCGGTCAGATACATGTGTTGTTGCGCCTCGCATGCAGCCGGCCTGCTCCCGCCGCCACATCGCTCCCGCCGGCATCGGGAGCAACGAAGCGACGCCGGTCCTCTTTGGGATACGGATATGGGCGGCGCTTCTTGGTCATGATGTGGGTGATCCTGGAGGCAAATGGCGCCACGCGGTATGGGGTACTTACCCCATGCCCGTCGGGCACACGTTCGCCTTCCCGGGCCTGCCCCGCGCACCCGTGGTTCCAGGGCGCAGGGCGGGCTTCACCCCGGGGACTCGGGAGCTGCAGGAGCACTTGCTCGCACGGATCGCGTTGTCGTCAGGGCCCGGGCAAGGCGCCGTCCCGCGTCCTGGGGAGGCTGCCGCCTGCGGCACCTATTTCCGACGAGGGGACGCCGTTTTGCATATGCCCCGTACAAGAAGGGAGGATGCGGAAGATAATACAGACAATACCCCATACCGGCCGAGCGGAGATGGTGGAATGGTGATCAATAGGCAGCAAACGATATTCAACACAAACACAGTATCATGATAATCAACTTGCAGTGTATTCTTACCGCATCCGCCGCGTCCATCCTGACGCTTGCGGTCCTGGCCACGGACGAGATCAGTCCGGGATCCGCCAGCCCGCCCCATTCCCGCGACGGGGCGAACCGACAACACGCCGGACGTCTGCACAACGCGGCCAAGGCCAGTGAGATCATCGGCATGACCGTCAACAACTACCAGGACGAGAAGCTGGGCAGCGTCGAAGACCTCGCCGTGGATGTCGAATCCGGACGCATCGTCCAGGTGATCGTCTCCACGGGCGGGTTCCTTGGCGTCGGCGACCGACTCTCGGCCGTTCCTCCCGGAGCACTCCACCACGATGCGGCGAACAAGGTCCTGCATCTCGATGCGAACAAGGAAAAGCTCAAGGGCGCGCCGGAATTCAATACGACGAAGTGGACGGAGTATTCCGACTCCGAACATCTTTCCGCCGTCTACACATATTACGGTCAGGAACCCGCCTCGAAGTTCATTCACAACGGCGACCCCACCGAGGGCACCACGAATGCCCCGGCTGGACGCAACACCAGGTCAGCCCTGACCAGGAATCGCCCGGACGGTGAACGCCAATGGATGATTCCCGCGGCGCGCCTTGGCCACACTCAGCGGGCAAGCAAAGTGATGGGTTTGCCGGTCATGAACCGGCAGGATGAGAAGATCGGCGACGTTGACAACATGCTGGTTGACGTGCAATCCGGCCGCATCGTGGCGGTCGTGATATCGTCCGGTGGTTTCCTCGGTCTCGGCGATGAACTCAGTGCCGTACCGCCGACCGCGTTGAGCTTCAACGCGGAGCGCGACACGCTGCAACTCGACGCCTCCAAGGACACGTTGACCGCCTCGCCGCGCTTCAAGTCAGACCAGTGGCCGGACTTCAACCAGCCCGCCTACTCGGACAGCGTCTATCGGTCGTACAAGGTGGAGCCCTATTTCACCACCAACACCGTGACGGACGCGGACAACACCGCGCGCAACGTCCGCGATCGCAACTCCCGCACCCTCACCCCGCTGGATCAGGGGAACAGCCGTTCCGACACGGACACCACCGCGCAGATTCGCAGGGGCATTCTCGCGGGCAAGGACATGTCCATGAACGCGCGCAACGTGAAGATCATCACCAACAATGGGCGGGTCACCCTGCGCGGGCCGGTCAAGAACGAGGAGGAGAAGCGGATGATCGGGGAAATCGCGAATCGCATCGCGCGCTCCGAGAACGTGGACAACCAGCTCGAAGTCACTATCAAGACCAGCAGCAACTAGGTTTGCAGCCTCGAGAGAACGCACCCCAAGAAAGCAAATCATCATGTCAAAGAAGTCTGTATTCTGTATCGCCAGTACTCGCGACGTTGCGGATCGCATCGTGGATCAGCTCAAGCAAGCGACCTTCTCGAACGACGACATCTCCGTGCTGTTTCCGGACAAGAGCACGACCAAGGATTTCGCGCACGAGAAGAACACCAAGGCTCCCGAAGGCGCCGTCGCCGGCGCGGGCACCGGCGGCCTTGTGGGCGGAACCCTGGGCTGGATCGTCGGCATCGGCGCTCTTGCGATCCCGGGAGTCGGACCCTTCATCGCGGCAGGTCCCATCCTGGCCGCGCTCGGCGGGGCGGCCATTGGCGCGGCCGCGGGCGGCATCGCCGGCGGCCTGATCGGCCTGGGCATTCCCGAAATCGAGGCCAAGCGCTACGAAGGCAAGGTCAAGGAGGGCAACATCCTGCTCTCGGTTCACACAGAGAACTCCGACGAAATCAAGCGGGCGAAGGAGATCTTCACCCAGGCCGGAGCCCACGACATCTGCACGACCGGCGAGGCCTCGGCGCCTGACGCACCGACGGCCACGCCCAACACCGGACGCGTTACGCATCCGGACCGTGGCGTGCTCGTTGCTTGAAACTGACTGGTTCCTCAAGCCGCGGACGGGATCGCCCGTCCGCGGCACTCTTCTGACAATTGAATTCCCATGAACACAAAGACACTCAAGGACCTTTTTCTGGATGGACTGGCCGACATGTATGACGCCGAGAAGCGTATCGTGAAGGCACTGCCGAAGATGGCCAAGGCCGCTGCTTCCGCCGAGCTCAAGGCTGCCATCGAACATCATCTGAAGGAAACCGAAGGCCACGTCACCAAGCTGGAGGAAGTCTTCCAATGCTTTGGCGTTCAAGCCAAAGGGAAGACCTGCGAAGCGACCAAGGGCCTGCTCGAGGAGGGCGAGGAGATCGCATCCGCGTTCAAGAACTCGCGGGCCATCGACGCCGCGCTGATCTCCGCCGCGCAGAAGGTGGAACACTACGAGATGGCCTCCTACGGCTGCCTGCACGAGTGGGCAGGACTGCTCGGCAACACGAAGGCTGCTGCACTCCTGGAGGAAATCCTCGACGAGGAGAAGGCGGCCAACGAGGGCCTGACCAAAGTTGCCGTAACCAAGAGCAACCAGGAGGCCCTGTGCGAGTCCTGCGAGCCTGACGACGACGGGAAAGCCGCAGTTCCGGCGGACAGGACGGCGGCGAAGGCGTCCGCCTCAAGGCGTCCGATGGCCACGGCTGGCCGATAGAGCATCGCCGACGGCCGGCGTCGCGTGGCGCTGGCCGTCCCAACCTTTCCAACCACCCAACCTATGCTCGCACTGATGATCGAACCGATCCTCGCCGCCGCCGGCTTTTCCCTGTTATATCTCCTCCTCGGAGGGGGTCTCGGGGGCGCCATTCTCATTTTTATCGTCCTGAAGATGTTCAAGAAATGAACGCGCTTAACACCACAGACTTGGACTTGGCATCCGAACAGGCGCGCAACCCGGACGCGGGAGACGGCATGATGCAATTGAACATGGACCCCGTGTTGCTCTCCGCCACTTTGGCGGCGCTCACGGCCTTGTTGACCGAGAGCGATGGGGCACCAGCGGACGGCAGTTCTAGCTTTCCGCTCTGACCGGGACCGCACATGAGTCGAGTCCCGGACCTGCATCACCCCTGATGCTCGTGGGGGGAGCTGCGCGGTGCATGGACTCCAACGTATGCCTGACCGTTGCAACCATACCGGCGGGCGCCAGCAGTTGTTGAGCGGACCGAGAGAGGGTTCTCCGGCATCATAAAGGAGAGCAGGCAACGCGGCAGAGGGTCGAACTCCAGCATGACATGGGCCCTGGGCCATCGGAGCCGTACCTCTCGAGCCCGCAGGCACAGGGGGATCCGGAGTCCCGTCGGGGAAGGTCAACACGACCGGTCGCGTCGCGCTCCGACCGGGTGTCGGGAACCGAGATAAGTATCGCCATGGTAATCCTTCTGCTCTGCCTCTTCGTGTTGGCCGTTTGCGTCGTCAACATGCGGGCGGGTGAGAAGCGGATTCGCTACGAACTCCCGCACCGTTTCGGTGTCGAGGACCCGCAGTTCCTGCGCTGCATGGGACAGCTGCTGGGTCCGGGCATCCTGCCCGGGAACCGACTTCAAGCCTTCCTGAACGGGGAACAGATCTTTCCCGCGATGCTCGGAGCGATTCGGGGCGCCCGGCAGACCATCACCTTCGAAACCTACATCTACTGGTCCGGCGACGTCGGGAGAAGGTTCTCCGAGGCCCTGTGCGAGCGCGCCCGCGGCGGCGTCAGGATCCACGTGATGCTGGACTGGGTGGGCTGCGGAAGGATGGAAGGCAAATACCTCGCCGAGTCGAAGGCCGCCGGCGTGGAAGTGGAGCAGTATCATCCGCTGCGCTGGTACCAGCTGGGCCGACTGAACAACCGCACTCACCGGAAACTGCTGGTCGTGGACGGCCGGATCGGGTTCACCGGCGGCGTTCACGGACAACTGGATCAAGACTCGCGCCGAGGTTTTCTTCGGCAACCACTATTTTCCCGAGTTAGGCCAGGTCGGCGGCTCGCTGGCCCAGGTATTCAAGAGTTCGCGCGCTGAAGGCAGCGAGAGCGTGCGCCTCATGTATCTGCTCTCCATCGCCTCGGCCACGCGAACCATTCGATTGTCGGCGGCCTACTTCGTCCCGGACGAACTGGCCATTGAAACCCTCGTCACCGCACGAAAGCGCGGCGTGAGAATCGAGATCATCGTGCCGGGACCGATCAGCGACGCCAAGATCGTACAGAGCGCCAGCCGATCACTCTGGCCCACGCTGCTCGAAGCCGACATACAAATCTACGAATACCAGCCGACGATGTATCACTGCAAGGTGCTCATCGTTGACGACATCTGGGTGTCGGTCGGTTCCACCAATTTTGATGACCGCTCGTTCCGTCTGAACGACGAGGCGAATCTGAACGTTCTGGACCCCGTCTTCGCCGCCGCCCAGGCGACGGTCTTCGAGGAGGACAAGGCCAAGTCCCGCCTGATGACGCTGGCGGCGTTCAAACAGCGGTCCGCCTTCGGGAGATTCGCCGAAATGGTCGCCGTTCTTCTCCGACGGCAGCTGTGATCCCGCACCGTCCATCGCCGGTCGTCTCTCCTACGGAGCGAGGGGTTGTTTGCGGTGATGTCCCGGGCTATCGCCGGGGCCCCGATGGGGCCCGGAACCCATTAGACCCTGTCACCAAGTTCGAAGCTCCGAACCCAGTTCCAAGGACCAAGCTAAAGTTCCAACGAGGCCGGAGTCGAGGTCTCGGGAACGCGGGGCGGGGCTCAGACCAGCGTGCGGGGATCGACGCAGGGGAGCCGGTGGGCGTCGGCGACGGCGGGATGGGTGATGTGGCCGGCGACGACGTTGAGGCCGGAGAGGATGCCGGGCTGGCGTTGGGCGGCCTCGGCGAGCCCGCAGTCGGCGAGGAGCTGGATGTACGGGAACGTGACGTTGGCGAGGGCCTGGGTGGCGGTGCGCGCGTAGGCGCCGGGCATGTTGGTGACGCAGTAGTGGATGACACCCTCGTCGAGGTAAACCGGGGAGTCGTGGGTGGTGGGGCGGGAGGTCTCCGAGCATCCGCCCTGGTCGATGGCGATGTCGACGAGCACGGAGCCGTGGCGCATGCAGCCGAGCATTTCGCGGCGGATGAGTTTGGGGGCGCGGGCCCCGGGGACGAGGACGGCACAGACCAGGAGGTCGACGGAGGGGAGGAGATCGAGCAGGTGGGACTCGTTGGAGTAGAGGGTGTGGGCGGCGTGGAGGGTGATGTCGAGGAAGCGCATCCGTTCGAGATCGACCTCGAGGATGGTGACGTCGGCGCCGACGCCGGTGGCCATGCGGGCGGCGTTGATGCCCGACGTGCCGCCGCCGAGGACCACGACCTTGCCGGGCAGGACGCCCGGGACGCCGCCGAGGAGGACGCCGCTGCCGTTGTGGTGCTTGGCGAGGTAATAGCCGCCGACGATGACGCTCATGCGTCCGGCGATTTCGCTCATGGGTTCGAGGAGGGGCAGGCGCCGGTTGACCTCGAGGGTCTCGTAGGCGAGGGCGGTGCAACCCGAACGGAGCAGGGCCTCCGTGCAGGCCCGGTCGGCGGCGAGATGGAGGTAGGTGAAGAGCAGTTGGTTGGGACGCAGCAGGGGGAACTCGGCGGGGAGCGGTTCCTTCACCTTCACGATGAGGTCGGCCTTTTCGAAAACCGTCCGGTGATCCTCGGAGAGACGCGCCCCGGCGGCCTCGTAGTCGGCATCGGGATAGCCGGCACCCAGGCCGGCGCCTTTTTCGACGACGACGCCATGGCCGCGGCGGACGAGTTGATAGACGGCCGAGGGAAGGACGGCGACGCGGTGCTCCTGATCCTTGATCTCGCGGGGGACGCCAATGACCATGGGCGATGCATGGCAGAGGCGGGGCCGGACGCCAACCGGATTCTGATCGAGCGACCGGCGGTGCCCGCGGTCGCCAGCCCCGCGGCACACGTTGGGCGGGACGGTGTCGAGACCTTGGGCTGGCTTTCGTTGCGGTCGTGGCGGCGTTGCGTGAGATCGGCCCATGCGGAACGCCGGAAGGGCTGCGTCGGGCAACCGGGCGAAAACAAACCGGGTCGGCGTGGCGCGGGTGGGATTGGCGCGACGCGGGTTGCCTGGTCGGATGGGGAAAGCGCCAGAGGACTGGCGCACTCCAGGACGCTTCGCGCTTCCGAGCGCCGGGGGGTGCCATCTTGCGCCGGGGAGCGGCGAGGATGGGCAGGCCCGCCAGGGTCGTGGAGTGCGGCAGTCCTCTGCCGCTTTCGCTCTGGAAGCGGCTTGTGCGGCTGCGTGGAGTCAAACCGGGACGCGGCCCGACCTGTCCATCGTAGCTCCAGTCTGCAGGAAGGAAGGTGGACCCGCGACCCTCCTGGCCATCGGGTCTCAGGTTGAAAATCAACGGGGGCCCCCGCGAGGTCCCCGGCGTCCGCGGCGCCAGCGCGGGCGCCGGGGATCGCGTGGGGCAACTTGAAAGGTGAAGTGTGGACAGGGCGGAAGGTTGGCGGTCTTCGAGGGCGACTCCGCAGGCGGAGCAAGATCGGAGGGGCCAGAGAATTCCTGAATTCCGGGACCGCCCCTTTCACGCCACGGCGCGATGAACGCCACGAAGAGGCGGGGAGGCGGCGGACGGGTGGGGTGAGGCTGGCGACTCGGCGATGGCCAGCCCCGCGGCACACGTTGGGCGGGACTTGTCGCGGCCCTGGGTTGGCTCTCGTTGCGGTCGTGGCGTCGTGGCGTGCGGACGGCGCTGGGCGGAGCGCGAAGGGAGTGGATGCTAGTCGAGGGTCTGGCGGTAGCGGCGGACGCCGAGGGCCAGGGCGAGGGAGAGGAAGAGGACGAGGGGACCGAGGTGGGGGAGGATGTCGAGGGGGCCGTTGCCCTTGAGGAGGATGCCGCGGACGATGCGGAGGAAGTGGGTGAGGGGAAAGACGCTGCCGATGGCCTGGGCCCAATCGGGCATGCCGCGGAAGGGGAACATGAACCCGGAGAGGAGCAGGGAGGGGAGGAAGAAGAAGAACGACATCTGCATCGCCTGAAGCTGGTTGTGGGCGATGGTGGAGAAGGTGATGCCCATGGAGAGGTTGGCGACGATGAAGAGGAACATGACTCCCAGCAGCAGGACCAGACTGCCTTCGAAGGGCACGCGGAAGAGGAACCGGGCGGCCACGAGGATGGCACCGGTTTGGAGGTAGCCGACGACGATGTAGGGGACGATCTTGCCGAGCATCACCTCCGTGGGTCGGGCCGGCGTGGCCAGGAGATTCTCCATGGTGCCCCGCTCCCGTTCCCGGGTGATGGCGACGGCGGTGATGATGACCATGGTCATGGTGAGGACGACGCCGAGCAGGCCGGGGACGATGTTGTACTGGGTGATGCCCTCGGGATTGTAGCGTCGGTGCAGGCGCAATTCGGCGGGGCCGGGGCGTCCGCGGAGGCGGATCAGGGGGCCTTCGAGGTCGCGGTCGAAGACGTGGTCGGCGATCTGCTGGAGTGCGCCGAGGGCGTTGCCGGCGGCGACGGGGTCGGTGGCATCGGCCTCGACGAGCAGCGCGGGGCGTTCGCCGCGGAGGAGAAGGGATTCGAAATCCACGGGGATCCGGAGGACGAACATGACTTCGCCGGAGCGGAGGAGGCGTTCGGCTTCGGATTCGGAGGCCGCCTCGCGGACGACCTTGAAGTAGCCGCTCTGGCGGAGGGCGGAGACGAGGGTGCGGGCGAACGGGCCGTGGTCGGCGGCCAGCACGGCGGTTGGGAGGTTTTTGGGGTCGGTGTTGATCGCGAAGCCGAAGAGGACCAACTGGGTGAGAGGGATGCCGATCATCATCGCGAACGTCAGCCGGTCGCGACGCATCTGGATGAACTCCTTGGTGACGACGGCCCACCAGCGGCGGAAGCTGAAGCGGGAGGTGCTCATCCGGCGCGCTCCGGGGCCTGGTCCATGAGGGAGATGAAGACGTCCTCGAGGCTCGAGGGCACCGGGCGGCAGTCGAGGTCGCGGCCCCGCTCCGGAGCCAGGGCAGACGCCAGTGCCGCGGCGTCGCGTCCGCTCACGTGGAGGGCGCGTCCGAAGGCGACGACCTGTTCGATGCCGGGCCGGGCGCGGAGATCCTCGGCGAGGCGGGCGAGGTCCGGACCCCGGATTTCCCAGGTGGACAACGCGGCGCCCTCGATGACCTGGGCGACGGTGCCCTGGGCGAGGAGATGGCCGAAGGCGATGTAGGCAATGCGATGACAGCGTTCGGCCTCGTCCATGTAATGGGTGGTGACGAGGACGGTGAGGCCGGCGCCCGCGAGGCGGTGGAGTTCGTCCCAGAAATCGCGGCGGGCCTTGGGGTCGACGCCCGCGGTGGGTTCGTCGAGGAGGAGGAGGCGGGGTTGATGGATGAGACTGGCGGCGAGGGCGAGGCGTTGTTTCCAGCCGCCGGAGAGGGCCCCGGCGAGCTGGCGGCGACGTTCGAGGAGGCCGAGGCGTTCGAGGCTTCGGAGCACCGCCTCGCGGCGGTCGGGCAGTTCGTAGATGCGCGCCACGAAGTCGAGGTTTTCCTCGATGGTCAGGTCCTCGTAGTAACTGAAGCGCTGGGTCATGTAGCCGACCTCCCGCCGGATCTGGAGGGCCTGGGTGCGCAGGTCGAAACCGAGGCAGGAACCGGAGCCGGCGTCGGGCGTGAGCAGGCCGCAGAGCATGCGCAGGAAGGTGGTTTTGCCGCTCCCGTTGGGTCCGAGGAACCCGAAGATCTCGCCCCGACCCACCGTCAGGCTGATGCCGTCGACGACGGTGCGGGTCCCGTAGCGGCGGGTCAGGCCGTTGACGTCGATGATGGGCGCCGGGGTCATGGGGCGCGTCAGGGACGCCGGACGTCGAGGGGCTGGCCGGGGCGGAGGCGGGCGGCCGCGGCGGGTTCGAGCCGGGCCTCGACGAGATACACCAGCTTCGAGCGGGTCTCGCGGCTGTAGATGACCGGCGGGGTAAATTCCGGCTGCGTCGAGATGTAGGACACCGTTCCGGGCAACCGTTCGGGGAGGCCGTCGGCCCGGATCTCGACCGCGGTGCCGGGCGCGAACTCTGCTACGCGGGTTTCGGGCACGAAGAAGCGGGCCCGGAGGTTCTCGGGTGGCAGAACGCTGAGGACGGGTTGTCCGGGGCCCACGAATTCGCCGGGGCGAAACAGGGTGACATGGACGAGGCCGGCCACCGGGGCGCGTTGGGACTTTTGATCGACGACCCAGCGGGCCCGGGCCTGGGCTGCGGCGAGGGCGCGTCGTTCCGCCTCGACGGCGACGATCTCGTCGTCGCGTCCCCCGAGTTGGGCGGTGGCCAGTTCCGCGTGGGCAACGTCGAGGGCGGCCCGGGCGGCGTCGCGCTGGCTGCGGACGAGGTCGAGTTCGGTCGAGGCGATGACGGAGTCGCGGGCGAGTTGTTCGCGGCGGGCGAGTTCCTTGTCCCAGAGGTCGAGATTGACCTTGGCCTGATGGGAGCGAGCGGATAGGGCGCTGATTTCGGTGGGGCGGGCGCCTTTCCGGAGATTGGCGAGGCGGGCGTCGGCCTGGGCGAGGCGGGCGTCGGCTTCGGCGAGCGCGGCGGATTCGGCGACGGACTCGAGGCGAAAGAGCGGATCGCCCGCGCGGATGGCGTCGCCCTTGCGCGGGCCGAATTCCAGCAGGAGGCCGCCGACGGGCGCGGAGAGGTGGACGAACTCGCCCTCGGCATAGCCCTGGAAGGCCTCGGGCGCGGAGGGGCGGCAGCCGGGGAGGGAGAGGATCAGGGCCACGCTCAAAGCCAGGCCTGGGAACCGCGTTCGCACGGGGGCACTGTGTTCGGTTGGCGCCCAGCGGCAATCCGACAGTGGGGGGGGCCCCAGGGCGATTGACAAAGTCGATTGGGGCCCGCGACCGGCTCCCCGCCATAGCGCCCCCGCGACGGCGGGCCGGGTCGCGGGGCGATCTAAGCAGGCGAATCGAGAGGCGAAGCCTGCGACTCGGCAGTCGCAGGCCCCACATCGCAGTTCCACGCAGGACTTTGTCAACGGCCCGGGGGGGGGCCCGGGTCGGGGCGCGGGGCGCGTTGACATCGATTTGATGGAGCTGGACAATCCATGGCGTGACGAAGACCCAGATCCAGGTTCCGGAGGAGTTGTTCCGGGAGCTTCGTGCCTTCGCCCGGCAGCGCGAATGGTCCCTCGCCGAGACGTTTCGCCGGGGTGCGGAGCTGTTGCTGCAAGTCTACCCCGAGCCCCCGGTCAAGGGGACCGCGGCTTGGGCGCCTCCCACGTCGAGCCGGGTCGGGTGGAAGGGGCTGAGTGCGGAGCAACTGCGCGAGGCGGCGTTCTCCGAAGGAGATCCCCGGCTCGTCTGAACGCGAGCCATCGACGTCCGCGGATGCTCTCCATCGACGCCAATCTGCTGCTGTATTGCTACAGCGAGTCCTCCCCCCGGCATGCGGGGGCGAAGCGGTTCATCGACGAGGCTTCGGAGCGGGACGACGTGGCGTTGAGCGAGTTCGTTCTCACCGAGTTCTACCTGCTGCTGCGCAACCCGGCGGTTCTCGTGCGGCCGCTTTCCGCTCCGGATGCGGTGGAAGTGATTCAGAGCTATCGACGGCACCCCCGCTGGAGGGTGCTGGGATTCCCGCCCGGCAGTCGCGAGATTCACGGCGAACTCTGGAAGCGTGCGGCCCAGCCCGGCATTGCCCGCCGCCACGTCTACGACTCCCGCACCGCGCTTTGTCTTCGGGCCTACGGCGTCACCGAGTTCGCCACCGCCAACGTGAAGGACTTCGAGGGGTTCGGGTTCCGGAAGGTGTGGAACCCCTTGTCCACGTAGCGGGCGGCGGCGATTTGCCTCGGGGCGGACCGGCGGGCAGGATGGGGGGCATGAGCCACGAGATTCCCGCCGTGCCGGAGCTGTCGATTCCGTCGGACCTGGAGCCGTGGCAGCGCCATCGAACGAACACCCGGGCCGTGTTGTGGCGGCTGCTGGGGGATCTTCCGGCCCGCCCGGAACGTCCGGAGGTGCGGATCGTGGGGCGGGAGCGACGGGACGGATGCCGGGTGGAGCGATTCGAGTTCGACAACGGCGCGGGGGCGGTGGTGCCGGGCCTGTTCGTCCTGCCGGAGAACGCGACGGGTCGGCTCCCGGGCGTTCTGTACTGCCACTGGCACGGCGGGGAGTACGACGGCGGGAAGAGGGAGATCTTCGAGACCCGGCACACGCCGGCCATGCCGGCCCCGGAATTGGCGCGGCGCGGCTTCGCGGTGTGTGCCATCGACGCCTATTGCTTCGGCGAGCGAAACGGGAAGGGGCCGGGTTCGACGGAGAAGGGTGGGGCGGGGGAACTGACGGCGAGCAAGTTCAACCTGTGGTTCGGGCGGAGCCTGTGGGGGATGATGCTGCGGGACGACTTGATGGCGCTGGATTACCTGGCGTCACGCCCGGAGGTGGACGGGGAACGGCTGGGGGTGACGGGAATCAGCATGGGCGCGACGCGGAGTTGGTGGTTGATGGCGCTCGACGATCGCCTGAAGGCCGGGGTCGCGGTCGCCTGCCTGACGCGGTACCAGGATCTGATCGCGGAGGGTCTGCTGCGGGCGCACGGGATCTATTACTACGTGCCGGGCCTGCTGCAGCATTTCGACACGGAGGCGGTGATCAGCCTCATCGCGCCGCGGGCGGCGCTGTTCCTGACTGGCGACCGGGACGGGGGCTCGCCGGTCGCGGGCATCCGGAAGATCGAGGCGGTCTCGAAGGCGGTCTGGGCGCTGCACGGGAAGCCGGGGCATTTCGAGAGCCGGGTGTACGAGGGGGTGGGGCACGAGTACACGCCGGACATGTGGCGGCGCATGCTGGACTGGATGGAGCGCCACCTCGGCGGACGTCCGGCCTGAGACCGGGTCAGGGACGGCGCGCGCGCGGGATGACCAGGACGCGATTGGTGAGGGAGGCGAAGGTCTTGGGGCCGATGCCGGGGACCTTGCGCAGGTCCGACACGGATCGGAACGGGCGCGCGTCGAGGATGCGCTGGGCCAGCTTGGGGCCGATGCCGGGGAGGGATTGCAGTTGGTGGGACGTGGCGGAATTGAGGTCGATCCGGACCGGGGTGGGTTGGGCCGGGGCGACGGCGGACGGATGGAATCCGCCCCGGCGATGGCGTCGAGCCTCGGCCTCGGCCCGGCGGAGTTCGGAGAGGAACCGGCGGCGTCCGCCCGCATCGGGCCAGTCGGCGTGGCGACCGTGGACACGGGCGAGGCCGTGCCGGACGAGCTCGGTGGCGAGGTTGGTCCGTCCGACGAGGACCACGGCATAGAAACGGGGCAGGAGGCCGCGGCCCAGGGCGTTTTCCCAGCGGGTGACGACGGTGAACTCGCGGCGGAGCCGGCGGGCGGTGAATTCGCCGGCCACCGTGCCGAGGGGTGGGATGGCGGACGGCGGGAGGCCGAAGTGTTGGGCCTGATCGCGCACGCGGTCGGGGTAGGAGGTTTCGGTCTCCGGGGCATCGACGGAATAGAGGCGGAAGACGTATTCGCGGCCCTGGTGGAGGACGTGGAAGCTGTCGCCGTCGCGAGTTTTGTCGGAGAGGAGGCGGCAGGCGGCGAGGGTTTCCCAGGCGGCGGTACCGGCGGGCGTGGGCCGTTGCTGGGCCAGGCCGGGCATCGGGAGCCATGGGAGCAGGACGCCGAGCGCCAAGTGCCATACGAGCCTCGTCCAAAGCACGTGGCAGGGGCGTATCGGACGGGGCGTTGGTGCGGGGCCGCTCACGGGGAGACCTGCGGCCATTCGACCTTGGCGGCGAAGTTGTAGGGCAGCGCGTGCTGATCCAGCACGGCGTTGGCCCAGGCGCTGACCCACATCAGGGGACGACGTTCGAGCCGCGCGCGCAGGGAAAGCTGCTTCTCGAACCGGCGGTAGTCGTCCCAATCGCCCGCGAACTTTCGGGGCCAGCGGGCCGCCAGCGGGTGTTGGGGGAGCCGGATGCCCGAGGTGTGGAGGCGCTGCCAATGGACACGGAGGGAGGCGGGTTCCTCGGTGAACCGGCGAAAGGGGTCGTGGGGCAGACTGCCGTGCTTGCCCCATTCGACGGCGATGACCGGCAGGGGCGGTGGCGGACCCTTCGAGTGGGCGAGAATACGGCCATGGAAGTAGGTCTGCACCCCGACCACCTTCCGCGTGGCGGGCTGGTAGGTGACCCAGACGACCTCGTGATCGGTGGGATCGTTGTCCTCGGGAAAATCGATGTCGTCGGCCCAGAACAGGTGATAGCCGATGCATGGGCGCGATGGATGATGGATGGCGACGACCTCCGTGAGTTCGAAGGGCTCGTCCGGATGGGTCAGGAGCCAGGGCGCGAACTCCAGCACGAGCGCGCGCTGGTCGGCGGTGGGCTTGCCGGCGGGATCGAGTTGGAGCAGCCGGGCGTAGTCGGCACTCGCCTCCTTCAGGCGTCGATCCTCGTGAAACCGGACGGCGCGTCGGGCGAGGTGTTGAAGTTCGGGCTCCGGGAATGGTTCGAAGCCGGGCGTCGCCAGGGTCTCGAGATCGATCGCGGACGGCGCGGCGTCGAGCCCGGCGGCGTGGACGGGGTTGGCGCGGGCAACGATGTCCCCGGACCAGCGCACCTGGTACCGGCTCAGGCTGGGGTTGGGTTCCGGGTAATCCGTGCTGATCAGCTGGGCTCCGCTGGCGAAGGCGCGATCGCGGCGGGCGGTGTCGAAACGCCGGGCCTCGCCGGTGTCGGTGTCGGCGCGGGTGCGGACGAGGAATCCCTGGCGGACGAGCGACTGGATGCGGTCGAAGTCGGCGACGGCGTCGTTGATCTTGAACCAGGCGGCGGCGGGATGGGTTTCGGGGAGACTGACGAACCAGGGGCTGCCGACGAGGTCCGGATGCAGGGCCAGCGCGAGGTCACGCACGGCGTCGGTGTTGTCGACCAGAAAGACGAAGCGCCCGCGAGCCGCGGCGAGGGAGGGCCAGCCGCGTTGGAGAATCGTCTCGCGCAGCGTCTTCCCCGGGCTGCGGAGGTCGTCGGGCCGGAGCAGTCTGGGGGCGGGCAGAACGTCGAGAATCTCCCGTTCGAGGGCGGCGAGCAGGGGACCGGACCACGGAATCGGCTGGGTGAACTCCGGTCCGGCGGCGTCGGACTTCAGTTCGAGGAGGACGAAGATCGGGACGTGGTCGGGGTGGCGGGAGGACCAGCGGTCCAGTTCGAGCAGGGCCTCGCTGAGGGTGGGAACGGTGACGAGGAAGTCGAAATCGGGAACGTGCAGGATCTTGGTGCCGGGCGCGGAGAGCGGCTCGGAATCGGGAAGGGGTACGGCAGCCAGGCCACGGGCTTGGGCGGCGGGCGGACCGGCGGGGCGGGCGAAGCGTCCTCCCTCGGGATCGGCGTAGAGATCGAGTTCGATCTGGCGGATGCCGAGCCGGTCGAGTTGTTCCGTGAGCGGGCGGTGGGAGTAGGCGACGGAGTCCGCGAGGGCCGGGCTGCGGGAGCGGATCAGGGCGTCGAGGGAGGGGTGCGGGGCGACGTGGTACGAGTTGTGGGTGCCGATGACCTGGAGTTGGTCCACGCGCGGGGCCGCCAGACCGACGAATGGCCGCGAAGCGAGCAGGGCGAGCAGGGTCCGGGCGACGGCAACGGCGACGGTCCGAGACAGCATGAGGCGATGCTGGGCCGCGACGGGAGCCGCGGCAAGCCACGGTCCGGATTCAAACGGGCAGCGCGTCGATGGCGGCGATGCCCGGGCGCGGTGGGGTTTCCGCGAGCCGCAGCGCCTCCAGGTCGTACGCGGGATCGAAGATCTCCGGCAACTCCTCGGGCGACTTCCGAAGTCCGGTCTCGAGCAGTCGCGCGAGGGAGCCACGGCGGACGAGTTCCCGAAGCGCGAGATCGACGGTGGCCGTCTTGCTGTCGGAACCGGCGATTTCCATCGCCCGGGCGAGGAGCGTCTCGTCGATGTGCATCGTCATCTTCACGCTGGCCGACGGTATGGCTCGCCTGCCATACCGTCAAGGCAAGGGCCGTTGACGAAGTTCCCTCCGGGCCCCGCCGCAGGGCCGTTGACAAAGTCCTGCGTGGAACCGCGATGTGGGGCCGGCGAC
>CAZSOV010000067.1:0-29848 GCA_964608505.1 uncultured Verrucomicrobiota bacterium | reverse complement strand
CATCGTTCGCCTCGCGGTAGGCTTGGAACCGCTGGCGTACGGTCCCCACATTCTGGTGCCCGGACAGTTGATCCAGCGTGGCACAGACCTGCTCGGCGGAAGGTCGCCGCTCCGGCGGGGGCGGGGCCGGGACCTCCAGGAGGAGATGGAAGTGATTGGACATGAGGCAGAAGGTGAGGACACGCACCTCGCAGAACGCCTCGCATTCACGGAGCAGCGCGACGAAGTGCTCCTTTTCCGCGGGTTGGAAGATGAACCGTCGATCCACGACGCGAGAGAGGCAGTGGTACCACCCGACCGGGGCCTCAGGCGGGAATTTCAGGCGCGTGTTCACGGGGCACAAAATAACCACTCATCACAAATAAAAAGACTGAAAATAAATGCCAATTTTCTACTAAAGAGACTGTCTGTAAGGGTTGAGTACTCGCCTGCGCTTGGGCGAGGCTGACGCTGCC
This sequence comes from uncultured Verrucomicrobiota bacterium, assembly GCA_964608505.1. Lineage (GTDB taxonomy): Bacteria > Verrucomicrobiota > Verrucomicrobiia > Limisphaerales > CAIMTB01 > CAIMTB01. The sequence continues at coordinate 29,393 of CAZSOV010000067.1, read as the reverse complement.
CACCCCCCTGCAAGCGGGTCGGGGCGCGGCGCAGGGCAGGTCGACATCGTGGCGCCAATCCCTTCCGGCCCTCCACCGTCGTCGATTCTCCCCCCGGTGGTCTACCTTCAGCACAAAGTGCCTGTCCTTGTACTCTTGTACTGCCAAGCTGAGCCTCAATCGAGGAACCGGTCGGCCCGGATGCCGGGAGCAGGCACGCGGGCGAAGGGTCAGACCAAAATGGTGGGCAACGGGCCGAGACCGATGGGGACGTGGATGGGGACGTGAAATCGGTGCGCCGAGGTTTATGGGCCGGTATCGGACAGAGATAGGGTCACGGTCAGGGACAGGGAATCGGCAGGTGCCGCTGCGCGAAGGGCTGCAGGCGGGGGGAGTGGAGGACTCTCGGCGCGCTATTTCGGGCGCTCTTCTTTGGTGCGGGTGAGGGCGAAGTAAACCACGTAAAGCCAGGAGAGGATGCCGGCGATGATGGCCCAGAGGATCGATCGGTTGCGTTCCCAGGAACACACCACGGCGATGGCGGAGCCAAGGCCAATGCCGGTCTGAACGATGGTCTGGGAGCCTTGAACGACGGCAGGGAGGAGGGTCATGGGGAGGATATCGTCGTGGACACGCCGGGATAAGCGGCGGTTTCAATGGTTTCAGCGGCCTTGGACATCCCGGTCACGGACTTGGTCGCCGAGGGCGAAATCGATGGCGTGCTCGTCCCAAGTGGCAATGAGGCTGCGCCCGGCGTGCCCGGAGCTGGAAGTCTCGGGTGGCAGGCTGGCGGAAAAGCCGAACCGTCGGGATCCAGGGGTACACCCGGGCCACGCCCCCTCGGGTTCGACGCGCAGGACCGAAATCCGGAACAGCTCCAAGACGCGCGCCGGCTGCCCGTCGACAGGAAGCTGGGTTCCGGTCCGCAGCGCCGCGGCTTGAAAGGGATCAAGCGCGGGGGCCTGTTCGGACGGAAGGAGTTCGCAGAGCCGCCAGCCTTGGGTCTCGGTCCAGGGACTGCCGATGAGCCAGCGCCGCTGGAGGGACGGGGCATTGGTGCCGGTCGCGGCGAGGAGATACTCGTGGCGCACGAAACTCCGGTGGACGGTCTGGACTTCGACGAAGCGCCGGGCCGAGACCTGCCAAGATGATCCGGCGACGTCGATGTTCGTCCCGGGAAGGAAGGCCGGTGGCGGCGGGGCGGGCGCAGCCAAGGCAGTGCCCGGGGAGGTGGTGTTGAAGGTCGGGCTTGGGCGGGATTTGCAGGCCCGGAATCCGAGCATGACCAATGCGAGGGCGGCGACGGCGAGGACGATTTTGACCAGGGTTGCGCCCGGGCCCGCGGTCGCCGGGGTTGCGGCGAAAGGATCCTGCGCAGGCGGCGCCGGGAGGGAGTCGAGTCCGAACGCCGAGTAGACCGCGCGGGTGGGTAGGTTGATGCCGCGGTAGTACTCGACCTCGTCGCCGGTCCAGCTGACGACGAACATGCCGTTCCCAGTCTCGGCGTTGAAGTAGCGCGCGACGTCGCCGACGGTGACGCCTTCGGGGGCCTGGCCTTCGATGGACTCGACGCGGGATTCGTCGACGAGGCTGACGCGGGCGGGGGTGCCATCGAGGTCGATGCGGTCATCCACCTGGCGTCGGGAGGCTTCCTCGACGGACAGGGGTGCCCGGGGTTCGAAGAGGGTAAAGAGTTTCCATTGCACGGGGCCCTCGGAGTCCTCGTACACGAGCGTCGCGGACTCGCCGGTGTCGGAGACGAGATGGAACTCGTTCCACCGCCAGGTCTCGCCGGCGTCGTCCATCGCCATGACGAGGCGTCCGGCGACATGGTAACGGCGTCCGGCGAAGATCCCGCTCATGCCGATGCGTACGGGGGTGGGATTGGGGAGGGACATGGCGTGGGTGATGACGGGTGGGACTTGCGGTGCGGTGGCGGCAGGGTCCGGATCAACGAAAGAAATGGGGTACGAACCGGCTGAGATCGCCGGTGATCCGCCGGTGGTCCTCCCGGATTCCGAGTCCGGCGGGGGCGTGATCGATGATCCAGACACCCATGACGGCGCGCTGTCCCTCGAATTCGGCGAGGCGGGTCGGGGCCTGATAGACGAAGCCGCCGTCGTCAGGGTCCTCGCCGGTGGTTTCGAGGACGCGCCCCTCCTCGATCCAGGTAATGTTGCGCCCCTCTCGACCGAACCGGGATTTCCGAAGGTAGCGCCCGTGCAAGGGGCCGGGGTCCTCGAACGCGGGGAGGAGGAGGGGATGATCGGGGAAGAGCTCCCAAAGAACGGGCAACAGACCCTTGTTGGCGAGGAGCATCTTCCAGGGTGGTTCGACGAAGGATGTCGCGCCGCGCGCGAGGTTGGAGCCGAACTCCTCGATCCACATCCATTCCCACGGGTAAAGTTTGAAGCAACGTTCGATGGGCTCGACGTCCAGGCCCACGAAGCATCCCCGTCGTTCGTCCCAGCCGATGTCGTCGATGAACAGGCCGCGGGTGGCGACGCCGGCCTGTTCGGCGGTGTCGCGGAGGTACAGGACGGTTTGTTGGTCCTCGGGATGATCGGGGACGCCGCAGAAATAAACCGTGCGCCCTGCCCAGACGCGCCAGGCTTCGATGAGGCGTTCGTGAATCGAGTTGAACTGGTCGGCGTCGGGGTGGCGTTCCTGGAGCCAGAACCACTGCGCGACGGACGCCTCGATCAGGGCCGTGGGCGTGTCGGCGTTGTACTCGAGCAGCTTCGGGGCGCCCGTCCCGTCGAAGGCGAGGTCGAAGCGCCCGTAGAGGCTGAAGTCGTCGCGCTCCCAGGAGGCCACGATGCAGGGCACGGCCGCTTCCGGGATGCCGAGGCGGGACCACCAGGCCTGCTGGACGACGGCGTCCGCCGCCTCGATGCAGAGCCGGTGCAATTCGCCGGCGGCGGCCTCGAGCGTCTCGATCTCGGCCCGGGTGAATTCGAAGGCGACGGACTCGTCCCAGTACGGCGCGTCCTCGTGGGTATGATAGGTGAGGCCGATGGCCTCGACCTTTTCGCGCCAGTCCGGTCGCGGCTGGTATTGGTGCCGTTGCATGGGACCGCGGTTCAGATCGGGGAGGATACTCCGGGGAAGGATTCCGGGCCGGGCGCAGCCTTGGCCACCCACGCCAGCATCGGACCGGGCGGAAGGGTGATGGCGGGCATGGGGTTCAGCCGAGGAACGAATTATGGCGGGACGTGCCCCCGAAGCCGCCGCGGTGGATCGGTACGGGCACCGGTCGCGCGGGCTGGGCGGGCTGGGCGGCCAGCACAGCATCGGGAGTGGGCGAGGACAGGTTGGTGATGCTGGCGTGGGGTTGGGGCGACCAATTGCCGCCGTGGAAATACCGGTCCGTCTGGGGGTCGAAATGATTGTACGGCAACGGGTACCAGGCGCGGTAGGGGGCGTGGTAGTAGCCGGCGCCGGACACCTGAAAATCGTTCGTATAGGCCTTGTCCGTGCCGAGGCGCGGGGTCGCGGCGGGCACGGCACGTCCGCAACCGGTGGCCATCCCGGCGCTGAGTCCGCCGATCAATACGAGCCGAATGCTCCGACTGCGTTTCACGCGAGGATAGGATGGGTGGGGCGGGGTCCGATCAGGACACCATGGCGGCCGCGACGATGAGACAGACGCCGAGAATCACGGCGGCCCCGACGACGGCGGCGGCGACGTTGCGATTCTCGAAGATCTCCCGGTGGAGGTTTCCGGGCGTGAGGAGGTCGAAGGCCTTGTACCCGACGAGCGCCGCGACGAACCCCACGGCAGCGAAGAGCAACATGTATCCGAGGGCCTGGCCGAGGGTTTGCGGGTGCCAGCCCTCGGCGGTCGTCGGGACGACCGCCTCGGCGGCGAGCAAGGCCGGCGACAGCAGGGCAACGAGGAGGCCGAGGTGGGCCGGGGAGCAGGAGCGGGTCTTCATGTTCATCTCGAAAACGATGGATCGGGTGGACGTGGGCGGGGAGGCAGCGGCGGGAGATTCATCCCGGACGGCGGATCCGCTCAACGGCAAATCCGGGACCCCGGATGGGGCGGTCCGGTTGCAGGCGATCACGCGGTCGACGCACCGCCATCCGTGACGCGGTTCCCGCGGGCTCACCCCGAGGTTCCAAGACGGGCTCGCGTTCGGGTCATTGGCGCGAGCTGCGCAGGCGCGAGCCCGCGACTCCAACGAGGAGCGCACCGGCGATCCAGGTTTCCGCCTCGGGAACCTCGCCGGACTGCGCCTCGAGGGACACGCTGTCGAGGTAGGGTCCTCCGAACGAGCCGCCGGTGGTGACGAAGCGCAATGCGTAGAAACCGGAAGTCGCCGGGGTGACCGTGGTGGAGTAGTGGCCCCACGTCACCGCTCCGAAATCCGTGAACGCATTAAAGCCCGTCGTCGGCAGGGAATCGCTCCACAGGGAACCCAGCGAGGCTTCCAACGGGGACACCGAGACCGTGTCGCTGGCGTATGCGAACGACAGGGTGTAGGTCACGCCCGCGTCGAGAGCCACCGTCTGCTCGACCCCGGACGGAAAAGTCCACCCGGGCTCGCCTCCGATGAGGTCGATGAATTGCTCGGCGTCGTCGGGGACCGCGCCTGAATACCCTTGGCGGATGATGTCCACGCCGCTGCCGACCGGGGTCCAGCCCGTGGGAGTGGCGGTCAGATAGGAGTCGTTCGGGGCCACGGGGGATTCGAAGGAACCTCCGCTCACCAGGTTGACGGCGAGGGCGGGAAGTGTGGATGGGCCGACAAGGATCGCCGCCAACACCGGCAGGAGGAGGGTCGTTCGCATGGGTTTTCCGAGCAAGGGCGCGGCAGGGTGCCGAAAGAACCGCCGCGCGTGCAAGCGCGGGGGTATTCCGGCGTCGGGGACGATCTCCAGGACCCTGTTGACGCGTCCAGGCCGTGTTCCATCGACGGCGAGGTTGGTTCGAGGCGCGACATTGGGTAACCTGCGGGGCATCACCGATGAGCTCCGCAGCCAAAGTTTCCCGCACCGGTCGGACCATTGCGGTCCTGGGCACGATGGACACGAAGGGACTCGAACACGGGTACGTGGCCGAGCTGATCCGGGCGCGGGGGCACAAGGTGCTGGTGATCGACGTGGGATCGCTGGACGAGCCGTGTCTGGCGGCGGACATCGGGCGGGCGGAGGTCGCGGCGGCGGCCGGGGTGGACTACGCGGCGCTGGCGGCGAGGCGGGATCGGGGCGAGGCGGTCACGACGATGTCGAAGGGTGCGCCGGCGGTGTTGTCGAGGCTGGCGGCGGAAGGCCGGGTGCACGGGGTGATCTCCCTGGGCGGAGGCGGCGGGACGGCCATCGGGACGGCGGCGATGCGGGCGCTGCCGGTGGGCTTTCCGAAGGTGATGGTCTCGACGCTCGCGAGCGGGAACGTGGGGCCGTACGTCGGGGTGAAGGACATCGTGATGATCCCGAGCATCGTGGACGTGGCGGGGTTGAACCGGATTTCGCGACAGCTTCTGGCGCGGGCGGCAGGCGCGATCTGCGGGATGGTGGAGACGGAGGCGCCGGCGGCGGCGGACAAGCCGGTTCTGGTGGCAAGTCAGTTCGGAAACACGACGCCGTGCATCGAACGGGCGCGCCGCCTTCTGGAGGCGGAGGGCTACGAGGTGGTGGTGTTCGCGGCGACCGGCACGGGCGGGCGGACGATGGAATCGTTGATCGAAGCCGGGCTCGTGACGGGCGTGCTGGACGTGACGACGACGGAATGGGCCGACGAACTGGTGGGCGGGGTGCTGAACGCGGGTCCGACCCGGCTCGACGCCGCGGCGAAGGGCGGAGTGCCGGCGGTGGTGTCGACGGGGTGCCTGGACATGGTGAATTTCGGGACGCCCGAGAGCGTGCCGGAGAAGTTCCGCGGACGGCGGTTCTACCAGCACAACCCGCAGGTGACGTTGATGCGCACGACGCCGGAGGAGAACGAGCGACTGGGCCGCATCCTGGGGGAGAAGTTGAACGCGTCGCGGGGGCCGGTGACGGTACTGTTGCCGTTGCGGGGCGGGAGCGTGATCAGCGCCCCGGGCGGGCCCTTCCACGATCCGGCGGCCGACGCGGCGCTGTACGGGACGTTGAAGGCGACGCTGCGAACGGGCATTCCGGTGGAGGAGCTGGATTGTGCCATCAACGATCCGCCGTTCGCGGAGGCGTGCGTCCGGGCGTTGCTGCGGAACCTGGGGAAGGCCTGAAAACGGGGCACCGCCGAACGTCACGCGTTGTCGTCCAGGTCCGGCGCCGGCAAGGATGGGATGGGCGCGGTTTGTCGTGAGTTCGTGGCCGCCGCGGGCATCCTCGCGCCATGCCGAACACGTCGGAGGAGGAGTTGGAGTTGGAGGTGCTGGGGTCGGAAGGCGATCTGAACCTGTCGCCGCGACGCCAGGCCTGGGCGGCGGAGCATCTCGGCGCGGAGACCCGGGCCATGCTGGAGGAGGACGCGCGGTATTTCCTGCACCAATCCCTTTCCTCCCCGTGTCTGAACGCGCTGGATCGTTGCGCGGGTTCGGTCCTCACCGATCACGAGGGTCGCGAGATCCTGGATTTCCACGGGAACAACGTGCACCAGGTCGGGTTCGCGCATCCCAAGGTATTGGCCGCCATCCGACGGCAGCTGGACGAACTGCCGTTCTGCCCGCGGCGGTACACGTGTCGACCGGCCATCGATCTGGCGCGGAAGCTGACGTCCCTGGCGCCGGGTCGCCTGAAGCGGGTCCTGTTCGCGCCCGGCGGGACCATCGCGGTGGGGATGGCGGTGAAGCTGGCGCGGGTGGCCACGGGCCGTTTCAAGACGATCTCCATGTGGGAATCGTTCCATGGCGCGTCGCTCGACTGCATCTCGCTCGGGGGCGAAGCGATCTTCCGGCGGGGCGCGGGACCGTTGCTGCCGGGGTGCGAACACGTGCCGCCGCCGGACCATCGCCATTGCCCGTTCCGGTGCGGCAACGCCTGCAATCTGAACTGCGCGGACTACATCGAGTACGTGATGGAACGGGAGGGCGACGTCGCGGCGGTCGTCGCGGAGACCATCCGGTGCACGCCCTTCATTCCACCGCCCGACTACTGGCGCCGGATCCGCGCCGCGTGCGATCGCCACGGGGCGTTGCTGATCCTCGACGAGATCCCGCTCGGGCTCGGGCGCACGGGAAAGATGTTCGCCTGCGAGCACTACGGGATCGTGCCGGACCTGCTAGTGCTCGGGAAGGGACTGGGCGGGGGCGTGTTTCCGATGGCCGCCCTGCTGGCGCGGGAAGATCTGAACGGGGCCATGGCGCACGGCGCGCTGGGGCACTACACGCACGAGAAATCGCCCGTCGGCTGCGCGGCCGCCCTGGCGACGCTCGAGGTGATCGAGGAGGAGGGCCTGGTGGAACGTGCCCGCGTGATGGGTGAATACGCCCTAGGTCGACTGCGCGAACTCGCGGCCCGCCACCCGCACTGGGTCGGCGAGGTGCGCGGGCTCGGCCTGGTGCTGGGCGTCGAACTGCTCCGCGCGGAGGGAGGGCGCCGCGTTCCGGCCAAGGAAGCCGCGGATCAGGTCCTGTACGGGGCGCTGTCGCGCGGTCTGAGCTTCAAGGTGACGATGGGCAATATCCTGACGCTGACGCCGCCGCTCACGATCACCCGGGAGGAGATGGATCGCGCCATCGGCATCCTGGATGAATGCCTTGCGGATTTGGGCGCGGGTCGCGGCGGGAGTTGAGGCGGACTCCGCACCGTCCCGCCGGCTGACGACGCACGACGGACGACGTCCGCTCCGGGGGCGATGCCCTGGCGGTTCAGCGCGACTTGGGACGTGAGCCCTGGGGGGGGCGGCCCTTGGGCGGGGAGCGGCGGGGCCTGGCCTCGGCGGCAGGGCCCTTTCCCTTTCCTTTTCCCCGGGCGGGACCCCGGGCGGGACCGCGACTCGGGCCACGACCGGGAGCACGACCGCCCTTGGAAGCGGTGTCGTACTTGCGGACGGGAGCGATGGTCTTGGGCCGGTCGCGGGGGATCAGGATGATGGGACAACCCTCGAAGCCGAAGGCGGTGCGGAGGGTGTCGGAGAGGTACTTTTCGTAGCCGCGGTTGAGAATGTCGCGGCGATTGAGGAAGAGCAGGAACCGGGGAGGGGCCATCCCGATCTGGGTGGCGTAGTAGAACTTGAGCACGTGCCCCTGCTTGGAGACCGGTTGCCGGCGGGTGACGGCGTCGTGCAGGGTCCGGTTGAGGAGGGAGGTGGGGACCTCCTGGCGCAGTTGGGCCGCGACGTAACGGACGGCCTCCAGCAGGCGGTCGAGGTGGAACTGGGTCTGGGCGGACGTGAAGATGACGGGGGCGTAGTCGAGGAAGAACAGTTTCTCCTGCACCCACTGACCGAACTCGGAGAGCGTGGTCATGGTCTTCGCGGCATCGCGGACGCGGGTGCCGGAATTGCGCTTCTCGATCTCGGCCTCGCGGGCGGTGCGGACCTGTTCGTCGAAGATGTCCCACTTGTTGATGACGACGATGCAGGCGCGGCGGGCTTCGGTGATGAGGGCGGCGATCTTCTTGTCCTGCTCGAGAATGCCGTCGCTGGCATCGAGGACGAGCAGGGTGATGTCGGAACGGGAGATGGCCTCCTCGGTGCGCTTGACGCTGTAGAACTCGATCGAGTTGTCGATGCTGTGCCGTTTCCGCACGCCGGCGGTGTCGACCAGCACGTACTTCTCCCGGCGGCCCTCCGTCTCGACCTCGAACGGGACGTCGATGGCGTCGCGGGTGGTGCCGGGGATGGGACTCACGACCACACGATTGGAACGGGTGATCGCGTTGATCAGGGACGATTTGCCGACGTTGGGACGCCCCACAATGGCGAGCCGGAGCGGGTCCTTGTCGAAGTCCCGGGGAGGTTCCCTCCGCGCGTCCGCGGCGGCTTCCCGGGTCTCCGCCCCGTCCGCGTCCTCGACCTCGTCCTCGACCTCGTCCTCCGAATCCTCCGCCGCGGCGGTCGGCGCTTCCGGGGGCAGGAACTCCATCGCCGCCCGGGTGAGGGTCTCGATGCCGCGTCCGTGGATGGCGCTGACGGGAAAGACGTGTTCGAAACCGAGGGCGGAGAACTCGACGGCGGTGCCGGCCACGCGGTCGTTGTCGGACTTGTTGACGGCGAGGAGGACGGGTTTGCCGGCCTGGTGGAGGCGGGTCGCGACCTCCTGGTCGAGGGGGACCAGCCCTTCCTGGACGTTGACGACGAGAATGATGGCGTGGGCGGCCTCGATGGCGAGGCCGACCTGGTCGAGCGCGGCCTGGGTGATGATGTCGGTGGCCTTCTCGCCCCGCCGCAAGCCGATGCCGCCGGTGTCGATGAGCGTGAAGGGGCGACCCTCGAATTCGGCCTCGGCGCTGATGCGGTCGCGCGTGACGCCGGGTTGGTCGTGGACGATGGCGATGCGACGTCCGGCGATGCGGTTGAAGAGGGCGGATTTGCCGACGTTGGGTCGGCCGACGATGGCGAGGATGCCGGACATGGGGATATGGGCTGGCTGCGGGCCGGCCCGGATGGGGATGGCCCGGTACGGGTCAGAGCCGCTTCACGAACCGGGCCATACGATCCATGGCTTCCTCGATTTTGGGAAGCGCCGTGGCGAAGCAGCAGCGGAGGAAGCCTTCGCCGGTGGGACCGAAGGCGCTGCCGGGAACGCACGCCACCTTCTCCTCGCGGATCAGGCGGACCGCGAACTCCTTGGAATCCAAGCCGGTGGAGGCGATGGAGGGGAAGGCGTAGAACGAGCCGCGCGGCAGGTGGCACGCGAGGCCCATGGAGTTGAGGGCGTTGACGATGAAGTTCCGCCGGAGCTGGTATTGCTCGCGCATCTCGACGGTGTCGGGTTCGCCGTTCTGGATGGCCTCGAGCGCCGCCTCCTGGCTGATGATGGAGGCGCAGAGCATCGAATACTGGTGAATCCGCATCATGGCCTCGGTGAGCTCGACGGGGGCGCAGGCATAGCCGATGCGGAAGCCGGTCATCGCGTAGGCCTTCGAGAAGCCGTGCAGGAAGATCGTCCGTTCCCGCATGCCCGGGAGCGACGCGATGGACACGTGCTCGCCCTCGAACGTGAGCTCGGAATAGATCTCGTCCGTGAGGACGACCAGATCGTGCCGCCGAGCCAGCTCGGCGATGCTCTCCAGTTCCGGTCGGGTCATCGTGCCGCCGGTGGGGTTGGTCGGGAAGTTGAGCATCAGCGCCTTGGAGCGCGGGGTGATCACCTTCGCGATGTTCTCGGCCCGGACCGCGAACCGATCCTCGGCCCGGCACGAGACGGGGACGGCGATGCCATGGGCAAGGGCGATGCTGGGCGAGTAACTGACGTAACAGGGCTCGTGGTAGATGACCTCGTCGCCCGGATTGATGATGGCGCGCAGGGCCAGGTCCATGGCCTCGCTCACGCCCACAGCGATGAGGATTTCGCGGGCGGGATCGTAGGAGACCTTGAACTTCTCGGCCACATGGGTCGCGATGGCGGCGCGGAGCTGGGGCGTGCCGAGGTTCGACGTGTAGGAGGTGCGGCCCTGTTCCAGGGCGAAGATGGCGGCTTCCCGGATGTGCCAGGGCGTGACGAAATCGGGCTCTCCAACGCCCAGCGAGATCACGTCCTTCTGGCTGGCCACGATGTCGAAAAACTCGCGGATGCCCGAGCGCGGAATGTCGCGCACGTGCGAGGCCACGAAGGTTCCATCGGTCGCCTTGCTCATATAAAGGGGCGGCACCCTAGGTGATTCCTCGTCCGTCTGGCAAGGGAACGGACGAGAACTCGACGGGGCCGGGCGTGCAGCCGCGGACGGGGTGTCCGGGCCGCCCGATGAATCCCCGGACCTGTGCCCGCGGCACGGCCATCAACCCAGCACGGCCACGAGGAGGATCGTGCCCAGGACCAGGGCCGGCGCGAGGCCGGCAACCGCCGCCCATCCAGGCTGACCCGCACGCAGCAGAAAAATCCCGGCTCCGACGCCGGACACGCCGAGCAGCGAGCAGCCGCCCATCCAGAGCTCGAGGGCGCGGATCTGGGCCGGGGTCGAGTTCGCCCCCATGCCCAGGCAGAACACGATCGCCGTCAAGGTGGCAAGCAACGTGCAGACCATGGCGGCCACGGACGCCGCGACGAGCAAGGGTTTCACGGGTTGGAGATCGAGTGCCGAAGGCTTGCGCGGCCCCAGGTTCGGTTTCAATCGAACTTCCGATCCGGCGCCGCGGTGGGCACGGGACCCCGGCCTAAGAGCCCGTCTGAAAATGGCGATGCGCCCTGCGGCGAGGGATTTTGGCGCTGGCCGAGGCGGTGAGATCCGAGCATCCCCGCAGCGGGCTGTAAGGATCGAACCCACCAAGGCCAGCGCCAAAAGACCTGATGCCCGGAAGGTTTTCGCGGAAAGGGCCGTCTGGCGTCGTTGCTCGTCGGTCCGAGACCGCTGTCGGGTATCCTCCCTCCTCGCGTCTAGCCATCCGGCCCTTTCCGCGAAAACAGGACCCATCGGAATTTTCAGACAGGCTCTAAGCCCCGCCCCCACCCGCGGTGCGGGACCGGCGACCGGATGCCCGTCGATACGTTCGCGGCTTTTGATCGCCAATCCACGGGGCTCCCGGCAGAAACTCCGCGCAGGCCAGGCCCATCCGTGGTCGCGAGCCGGACATCGTCCATGAAGAAGCGGAACCAAACCCTGCGCTTTGCCATCTTCGGCGCCGGATTCTGGGCGCGGGTGCAGCTGGCCGCCTGGCGTGAAATCGGCGGCACCGAATGCGTCGCCGTCTACAACCGCAGCCGGGACCGCGCCGCGGCGTTCGCGCGCGATTTCGGCATCCCCTCGGTCCATGACGATCCCGAACGCCTGTTGCGCGAGGAACGTCCGGACTTCGTGGACAACATCACGGAGGTGGCAGGCCACAAACCGCTGTCCCTCCTCTGCGCGAGGAACCGCATCCCCTGCATCTGCCAGAAACCGATGGCGGCGTCGCTCGCCGACGCTCGAACCATGGTCGCCGCCTTCGCGCGGACGCGGACTCCGTTCTTCGTGCACGAGAACTGGCGCTGGCAGGCTCCCATGCGCGCGTTGATCGACATCCTCCGCGCCGGAACCATCGGCACGCCGTTTCGCGCCCGGTTCACGATGATCTCCGGGTTCGATTGCTGGGCGAACCAGCCCGCACTGCGCGAACTTGATCCGTTCATTCTCGTCGATCTCGGGGTTCACCTGCTCGACACCGCGCGCGCCTGTTTCGGCGAGGCCCGGTCCGTCTATTGCCAGACCCACCGCACCCTCGCCCCCGACGTGAAGGGCGAGAATGTCGCCACGCTGCTGCTGTCCATGGGCCCGGCGCCGACGAGCGTCGTGGTCGAACTGGCTTACGCCCGGACGCCGGTCGAGCGGGAGGTTTTCCCCCAGACCCTCGCGTTCGTCGAGGGTCCCCGCGGAAGCATCGAGGTCGGCCCGGACTATTGGGTGCGGGTGACGACCCGCCAGGGCACGCTGGCGCGTCGTCACGCGCCGCCGCGCCATGCCTGGGCCGATCCCCGCTACGAGGTGGCCCAGGCCAGCATGATCCCGTGCCTGCGAAACCTGCTCGGTGCCCTCCGCGGCACGCGGCCTGCCGAGACGACGGGCGCGGACAACCTCGAGACCATGCGACTCGCCTTTGCCGCCCTCGAATCCGCCCGCACGGACCGCGTCGTGCGGCTCGCGACGTAGCGGAGGGAGCCTGCCATGGCCGACGCACCCACGGACGAATACCTCCTGCACGGGGCGCCCGCCGCGGCGCCGGCACGCCGGACGCTTCGGGCCGGATCATGGTCGGTCGAGTTCGACGAGGTCGCCGGCGATCTAAGGTACCTGCGACTCGGCGCGCGCGAGGTGGTGCGGCGGATCTACGCGGCGGTTCGGGACAGGAACTGGGGCACGGTTCCCGGGGTCCTCTCGGACCTCGTCGTCGAGGAGCGCAGCCAGGGGTTCCACATCCGGTACACGAGCACGCATCGGCAGGGAGACATCCATTTCGTCTGGCATGCGGACATCGCGGGTGAGCCCGACGGCAGCCTGCGGTTCGGCTTCGACGGCGAGGCGGTGTCGACCTTCCTGCGCAATCGGATCGGGTGCTGCGTGCTGCATCCGATCCGGGAATGTGCCGGTGCCCCGTGTCGCGCCCGGCTCGTGGACGGTTCGGAGAGGGAAGCGAGGTTTCCCGACCTCGTGGCCGCCGAGCAGCCGGTGACGGGGCTGCATGACCTCGCGGGCCTGGCGCACGAGGTCGCGCCGGGTATCTGGGCCGAACTCCAATTTACCGGGGAGGTGTTCGAAACCGAGGACCAGCGCAACTGGATCGATGCCAGCTTCAAGACCTACGGGACGCCGTTGAGACTCCCGTTTCCGGTGGAGGTCCGCGCCGGGAGCCGCCTCCGACAGGAGGTTCGCCTGCGCCTCGCGCGTCGGGAGGCGGGGTCCGCGCCGGCGGTCACGCCTCCGATTGCCGGCGGGCGTCGGACCGGAGCGAATCACGTCGTGGTTTCGACGCTGGCCGATGCTCCCGCCCGGCGATTCCCGGTGCTGGGCCTCGGCATGGCCAGCCATGCAGGGGATCTGGAGGAAGTGGAGGTGGAGCGGTTGCGCGTCCTGCGTCCCGCTCATCTGCGGGTGGAGCTGGATCTCCGGAAGCGGCATGTGGCGGCGGAGCGCCTCGCTCGGGCCCTGCGGCAGGCGGACTTGCTGGGGACGCGGCTCGAACTCGTGCTGCACCTCGACGATCCGCCGGGCCCGGGACTCGCATGGGCCGCGACGGCGTTGGGGGAACATCCCGAACGTTGGGCCCGGGTGCTCGTGCTGCAGCACGGCTGCCCCTCCACCCCGTCCCCGGCGCTGGGCCGGGCCCGCGCGCACCTGGGTCATCTAGGCGTGCCGCTCGGGACGGGCACCAACGCCGACCTGTACCAACTCCAACCCCAGCTCCTCCTCCAGCCCCGGTTGCCGCCCCCGGAGGCCGATTTCGTCTCCTGGTCCATGAACCCGCAGGTCCACGCCTCCGATGACACCAGCTTCGTGGAGACCCCGGAAGCCGCGGCGAGCCAGGTCGAATGCGTGCGCCGGCATTTCCCCGGCCTGCCCCTGGTGGTGTCGCCGATCACGCTGAAGCCCCGCTTCAACCCCGTGGCCACGGGATCCGAACCCGCCCTGTCGCCCGGCGAATTGCCGCCCCAAGTGGATCCACGGCAGCTCTCGCTCCTCGGCGCGGGATGGACGGTCGCGATGCTCGGGGCACTGGCCGGCTCCGGCGTCGACGCCCTGACGTTCTTCGAAACCACGGGCTGGCGGGGCGTCCTGGAAACCGCAGCGGGTCCGCCCGTTCCGGAACGGTTCCCATCCCTCCCGGGCGGGGTATTCCCGTTGTACCACGTGCTCGCCGAATGCGCCGCGTTTGCCGGTGGCGAAATCGTGCCCACCACAACCGACGCGCCGCTTGCCGTGGCGACGCTTTTGTTGCGGCGGGCGGTTCGCCGATGCTGGTTGCTCGCCAACCTCGGGCCCGAGCCCCGCACCGTCGTGCCGCGCGGAGGTCCCTTCCCCGCCATGGCACGCCGGCTCGACCTCGCCCAAGTTCGCGAGGCATCGGTCCGGCCCGAGGCATTCCGGGCCTTGGTTCGACCTTGGGCCGAGCTTACCGCGTCGAATTCGACGGGCGGTGCCGGAATTCTGCGACTGCCGCCGTACGGTCTGCTTTTCCTGAGCGATTCCTGACCCGGGGCACCAAGGGAAACGAAACGCGCGCGCACGTCCTCGTGCGCCCCGCCCATGGGGACGACTCGCGGCGGTCCTTTCCGGTCGCCCTGCCCGGGCCCGGCATCTTGTTCAGGGGGGAGGCGGGTTCGCCTCGGACGCGGGCATCAGGGCCGCCTCGGCCGCACGCACGGTGATGGGGTGAAGTCCGTCCCGGGCCCGGTCGAGGACGTCGCGGGCGAATGTCAGGCCGTCGGGCGTCCCGGCGAGCGCCCGGTAGGTGGGCAACACCAGCCGGCGGCGACCCACGCGGGCGAGGAACTCGGCGATGGCGGGCCGGGCTTCGACGTGACCGCTGCGGATGGTGAGCGGGTACCAGACATTGGCCAACTCGGCATTCGAGGTGCCCGTGAATCGGTAGGTGGCGTCGAGGGACCGCAGCCGGGTCGTGCTGAGCGTCACGGGCATCCCGGCCAGGAAATGGAGCCATTCGTAGGTGGACCAGGACGAGGTCAGCGCCGTGGCGGGCAGAGCACCCCCGGCGAGCCACGCGTTGCGGGCGGAGTCGACCGCCTCGAGACGCGGCGAAACGGTGGCCGGCGCGGTGGACGGGATCCCCGGTTCATACAGCCAGGCGTCGAATTCCTCCCGTCGGACGCGGTCGGGGTACTTCCCCAGGAGTTCCCGCTGGGCGTGGGCCACGAAGTGCGGCGTGGCGATGGACTGGAAGGCAAAATGATCGAAGTACCCGCGCAGGAACCGGTCGAAGGCCCGGCGTCCGAAGCGTTGTTCGAGGAATTGCAGGAACCAGGCGCCCTTCGTGTACACCGTGCCCGTAAGGTGGCCGTCCGGGTCTGGGAGGCCACCTGGCGGGATGACCAGGGATTGCAGCGCACGGTTGGCCTGGGTGAATTCGGCGCGAAGCTCGTTGCGGGCGGTTAGATTCTCGAGGTCGGCTCGTTCGCGACCATAGAGCGCCTCGATGATCCGGCTCTCGACGTAGGTGGTGAACCCCTCGTTGAGCCACATGTCGCGGTTCGACGAAAAGGTGACGAGGTTCCCCGACCAGCTGTGGGCGAGTTCGTGCGCC
Organism: uncultured Verrucomicrobiota bacterium; assembly: GCA_964608505.1. GTDB lineage: Bacteria > Verrucomicrobiota > Verrucomicrobiia > Limisphaerales > CAIMTB01 > CAIMTB01. The sequence continues at coordinate 13,594 of CAZSOV010000067.1, read as the reverse complement.
ACCAGACCCACCAGGGACCGGTCCCCGGTGATCACCGTCGGCGACACGAAGGTCAGGCGGGGGTTCTCCATGCCGCCGTAGGGAAAGGACGGCGGCAGGATCAGGAGATCGTAGCGGCTCCAGCGGTACGGACCGTACAACGTTTCGGCCGCAGCCATCATGCGTCCGGTGTCGGCAAATTCGGATGCCGCCTGGCCCGCCATGGCCGGCTCCGCCCAGATCCCGATGCGCGGCGTGATCGCCTGGAAGACCAGGTCCCCGGCGGCGATGGCCAGCAGATACGACGGGATGGGTTGCGGCATGCGCACGCGGTAGTCGCCGTCCCGCCTCGCCCCTGGATCGTTGTCGGCGCTCATCAGGACCATGACGTCCGGAGGGCTGGTCACGTGCGCCTCGTAGGTGAACCGCACCGAGGGGGTGTCCTGAAGCGGGACCCAGGACCGGGCATGGATGGGCTGGGATTGGCTGAAGAGAAAGGGCGACCTTTTGCCGAGGGTCATTCCCGGGGTCAGCCATTGCAGACCCGAGGCCGTGGGCGAAGTCCGATATCGGATGCGCACCTTCCGGGTCGGGCCTGGAAGTCGCAACGTCAGCGGTTGTCCCAGGATCGGATCGTTCGCTCCCAATTCGAATGGCACCGCGGCCCACCCCGTTTTGTCCGCCAAGGCCTCCGCTTCCTCGATCGACAGATCGCGGGTGTCGACGACCAGTTCCCTCCCCGCCGGATCGAGCCAGTCGAGGGCCAGCTCAGCCGTGCCGGAAAGCGTCTTCCGCTCGAAGTCGACCGCCAGTTCGAGGGTGAGGTGCCGGACGACGACCCGGTCCGGTTGGGAATGGGAGTGTTCGTCGCGGAAAGTGGCGGGCCTCGGGTGGGAAGGAATGGCGGTGAAGCCGGGCTTGCCGTTTCGGCAGCCGACCAAACCCAAACCCCACGCGAGAGCCGCGAGCAAGAGGCGGGCGATGATGACCGCGGGCAGTGGACCGTGTGACATGGATGGGGAGGGCGATGGTGCCATGATGCGGGACGGAAATCCGGTGGACCTCAAAGCCATTCGCGCGGGGAGGCTACCGTTTCGTCGCCGGTTCCCACCCCTCTGTCAAGAGGCATGTCCGATGAAGGGCTGGTGGCTGGTGGAAGCCCTGCTTCGCAACGCGGAATTCGATCGAGACCCGACTGCCGCCATGACCCTCGACGACCTGCGCCGGGCGCTTGGCCGATCCTGACCATGGCCGCGATTCACCATCGACTCCTCCTGAAGGATCTCCAAGCCATTCGTTCCACTTCGGACCGTCTTTTTCGCGAATGCCACCCACCCATCCGAGTGGGTGCCTCCTGCGAACGGTCTGAGGAATGGCCCTGCTCCCCATGAGCGTTGCGGAATGCCTTCACCGGCGGCGGAGCGGCAACTCCACCGCGGGTGCAACATCCCGCGCCACGTGGCGGCTTCCATGGCCTTCGAAGGCAAACCCTTCGATCTCGCAGGGCTGGAGGGACTTCAGCGGAAGGACATCCACGCCTGCATCGCCTACGGACCCGAGATGGCCCGGGGGCGTTTCGTGGAGCTCGCCTTGGAACCCCATTCGCGACTGAATGGACGCGACCCTCGCCCGGTTGAAGTGGCCGCGGGTGACTGACACCCAGTTGCAGAAGATAATCATGGCTGGTGATACGAGCGCGAAGCGGGACAAGTCAGTTTGAGTTGCACCGCACTCAAACCTGTCCTTCAAGACCCAGGAGGGTTCAGGGAGTGTCTCTCGACCTTCGGAGGAGGGAGCTCTTCCTCGAGTCACTGGCCGGCAGGTTTCAAATTGCGCACGAGTTTCAGCGCAGACCCGACCTGTGGTACGACCCCGGCTGGGCCACACGAACAGGTCGACCATCCCGTCCGGCGAGACCTGGTGCCGATCTGGAGCGGAAAGCGGTTGGGGAACCCTGCAGATGTTCGAGATCCTTGCGATTGGGCGGAAGGGGACAGTTCTGCGCCCTTGTTGTCATCTTGTGAAAACGGTCACAAGGGGGGATTTGAACCCTCCCCCATTCGCACCCCCCGACTTCGCTCCCAAGCTCCTCATCACCAAGCGGAAGGAGGCCGGCCTGACCCGCCAACAACTCGCCGACCGGCTCGGCGTTTCAGCCCGGACCGTGATGAACTGGGAGACGGGGCGAACCCGGCCGTGCCTACCGCTCTGGGCTCTGACAAAATGGGAACTCATGAACGCAACCGAGGGATTTGAACCCCCTGGCGATTCTGCCGCATCGTGATGGGCCGCTCGGCTGCGTCCGGATGAGTCGCCCCGGCGTTCACCTTCGCCCTCGGCGACCCAAGCCGGCGGCCGACGGGCGGACAGGGGCGTCGGCTTCTGTCAGGGCTGGACCTCGGAGGGCAGAGCCGACCTCACGTACGCCACTAATCCGGTTGCGGAAGCCAAGGCGTCCTCGAACTCCTGCCTGCCCGGCTCCAACACTGCCGCCTCCCCAGGGTACCGGTAGGCGGTCGCATAGGGCGTCAGCAGAGATGCGACGTTGACCCAGTTCGTGAAGCCGGGTTCGCAGGCCGCCGCCAGCCCTACCAACCGCTCGACGTCATGCGTGCGTTCGAGGCGATGGTCGTGGAACGCGAGGAAGCCCTTGACGGCCTTCTCGGCGGCTTGCTGGCAGTGGTAGATCGCCGCGCCAGATGGCCATCGGGCAGATCGGAAATCTGCCGGGCGGTTTCCAGGTCGTTGCGGGCCTTGAGCAGCCAAGCCCGGACCAACTCGCGCTTGGCCTCATCCATGTAGCAATCGCCCGCGCTCCAAGATCTCGGCCACCAGGGACGAACGGACATTCCGGTATCGCTCCACCTCGGCCCGGGTCTTGACGATGACATCCTTGGCGATCTCCAGTCCCTGAAGGCACTGGTGGGCCCGCTGCGCCCGACGGGTCGGGGCCTCGTCGCTTTCCCCTACCACGACCATCAGGTCCAGATCGCTGCCCTCGTCGGGGACGCCCCAAGCGTGGGAACCGAAGAGCCAAACCTGCTCGGGATTGAACTCGACCGTCAGCCGCCGTGTCGCCTCGGTCAGAAGCTCGGGACAGATGGAACCGGCGGTGCCCATGGAGGGCAGCGTATTCCCTCACGAGGCTGGCGGCAACTTCATGGAACGCCCCACTTCATGGAACGCCCCATGCACCGCGCGGGGACCGCCTCCTCCACCCGGCCAGCCGCAGCGATCCGAATCCGGTCGGCCGGTTTCGCGGGATCGGTCCTACGAGGCAATGGCAACCCCCTCCCTGCAAAAACCGTCGCGAAGAACGGGTCCTTCCCGGCCTGCTTCTCGACCAAACGGCCGGGCGTGATGGGCAGCAGCGTGAAAGTTGGGCACGGCCAGATCCCCCACAGCGCCTCCCGATAGCGTCGGGCGGCATCCAACTGGCGCTCGGCGCCCTCGGCCACCAGGCTCAGGTCCCCGTCGCTGTCCGCCCGCGTTTCGCCGCTGACAAATGGCACCCGAGCACCAAGACACACAATGCCCTTGCTTGTCCGGAACTGCCCGGCGCGGTATGGGTTCGCATGGGTATCCAGCGTGGCCTCGAAGCGGTGCCCAGCGGACGGGTTTTCCTTCAGGAGCATGCCGCGCGGTTCTCCGTGATTCCCACGACCTCCAACTACTTTGAGGCCCTTCACAGCACCTCGCGGAAGCGGGGGCGATGGCCAAGTGATGGCGTGCCTCGGCAGGCGGCGGCGACCTCCTATCTCAACGTTCCCAGCGAAGCTTCCTGTCAGCCTCGGTGATCGGCTGATCATTGATGCTCGCGTAGCGGCGGGCCATGTAGCCGTGCTCGTCGAATTCCCAATTCTCGTTGCCGTGGCTGCGCCACCATTGGCCGGTGTCGTCGTGCCACTCGTACTCGAAGCGCACGGCAATGCGGTTGCCGGTGAAGGCCCAGAGCGTCTTCTTCAGGCGATAGTCGTGCTCCTTGGCCCACTTGCGTTTCAGGAACTCGACGACCTCGGCGCGGCCATTGAGGAATTCCGCGCGGTTGCGCCACTCGGTGCCGGGTGCGTAGGCGAACGAGACGCGCTCGGGATCGCGGCTGTTCCAGGCGTCCTCCGCCATCTGGACTTTCTGCCTGGCGGTTTCCTCGGTGAAGGGCGGGAGCGGCGGGCGTGGGTTCATGGGGTGTGTGGTTTCAGTCGGGATTCGAGTTCGGCAATGCGGGCTTTGAGCGGGGCGACGGCGGCTTCGACCTCAGCGGCGGTGAAGCGAGGGGTGATGAACTTGGGGCAGTTCCAGTCGTAGGACAGAACATCGATGACAAAGATGCGCTCGACCCTCGCGGCATGGCCGCCGGGAGGCGTCGTCCTGGCGATCAACTCGGGATGCTCGCGGGCATCCAGCACTTTGGCGTGACCGAGGATTTTCAACCGTTCGCGGGCCGGATAGTCCATAAGGAAGAGGCTCACACGATCGTTCACGACAAGGCTTCCGACGCTGATCATCTGCCGGTTGCCACCGTGATCGGCGAACATGAGTTCGTTCGGCCCGGTGACGCGAAGGAAGCCATGGGCGCCGCCGCGATGCTGGAGGTAGGGCCAGCCGTTCTCCGTGATCGTGGCCATGTAGAACGAGTCCCGCTGCGCGATGAATTCCGCCTCGCCGGCGGTGAACGCATCGCGCTCCGGCGTGGCGTCGAAGGTGGGATAGGTGCGCCCGTAGTAGTGACGCTCCGCCGCGAGCACGGCGGGCGTGAGGACAGTGTGCATGAAGCGGTCGGCCATGATCGTGATGCCGTGGAGCTTGATCTCAGGCAGTACCGCCGAAGCTGACGTGGTCGTCGAGGTCGAGGTAATCGAAGGTGCCGAGCAGGTCTTCACGCGCCGGGTTGAGTCGCTTGATCTGATCGGTGAACCACTCGCGCATCTCGATGTCGTGGAAGGCAACGGTTTCGGTCCAATCGGACCACTGCTCGATCTCCAGCGCGGTGCGCTTCAGGGGGGCGTGCTCATTCACCCAGAGCAGCAGGTCCCAGTCTCCGGCGCCCGATTTCACCTGGGCCACCAGGGCGTCCGGGGTGAGGCCGGTGAAGCGGAAGAAGTGGCCGTCGTTCGGGTTGTTGTACTTGTATTCGCCGGCAGTGCCGGCGATGACCGCGCGCGCCTTGTCGAGCAGGCGTGGCAGGATGGTGTAGCCGCCGAGGCGGACGCGCGGGCTGCGGGGCGGGCGTTGAGTGAGATTCGGTGCGTTCATCGGCCACCAGCCTGCGCGATGGGATGCCGCTCGGGTAATGCCAGTTCGACATTGCGGGTATGCCGGATGCACATAGCCTAGGCGTCATGATTGACCGCATCCGCACCTTGCTCACGGTGATCAATGAAGGCAGCGTGAACCGTGCCGCGGTGCGGCTGCGCGTCACCCAACCGGCGCTGAGCCGCCAGATGCAGGCTCTGGAGAAGGAGATCGGCGGCAAACTGCTCGAGCGCGAGACCAGCGGCGTGAAACCCACCGGCCTCGGGCACGCGCTTGTGAAATCCATGCGACCGCTCGTCGCCGACTACGACTCCGCCATGGCCGAGTTGCGCCGTCAGGCGCGCGGCGAGCGCTCGGAGCTGCGCGTGGGCTATCTCATCTCAGCCGCGCAATCCGTGCTCACCCCCGCGCTCACACGACTGCGCAGAGTTCATCCCGAACTGCAACTCAGACTGCACGATCTATCACCACGCGAGCAGATCGACGGACTGCGCGCAGGCGAGCTGGATGTCGCGCTCATTGGTCAGGAAGGCGCGGTTGCCGCGCGCGAGTTTTACAGCGCCAGGCTCGGCTCGCTCGGCGTGTGCGTCGCCGTCGCGGACGGCGGCGATCTGGCGGCGCAAACGCGTGTCGCGCTCAAGGAGTTGAAGGGGCGCCACTTCATCGGGGTCGACGAAGAGCAGATGCCGGGGCGCAATCGATGGATGTCGGCGCTCTGCAGGACCGCAGGCTTCAAGCCGCGCTTCTCCGTCGTCGTCGATGGCATCACCAACGTACTCTCGCTCGTCGCATCGGAAAATGCCGTGACGCTGCTGCCCGCGTACTTCCAGGAGTTCAAACATCCGGGCGTCCTGTTCGTGCCCATCCCAGACCGGCGCGCGACGTGGGATTTTATCGTGCTCTGGCAACGCGGCAAAGTCCCCGCCACCACCCATGCTCTGGTGCATGAGCTCAAGGAATCCGCCGCGCGTTTTGCCTAGCAGCCTGTCGGACTTAGGAGCCAGACGGAGGTTCGGAACATAACCGCGGTCGAATTCTTGACCTCGGGAACCGCCCCGCTCGACACGACCGCCGGTCTTACCGCGGAGCGCTCCATACGTTAAAAGCGTCTGGATTATAGTCTACATTAGAGGAGTGATATTTTAACCGGCGGTCCTTACCCCCCGGCCATGCCCATGCCCGTTCGCTTGGTGAACATCGACCGCTCCACCCCGATGTTCCTTCCCCCCGATCTGCGGGACTGGGTGCCTCAGGACCACTTGGTTCTCCTCGTTCTCGATGCCGTCGAGGCGCTTCCTCTCTCCCAGTTCCGACTCAACCACCGCGGTACCGGTTCCGAGCAATATCCGCCCCGCTTGCTCCTGGCCTTGCTCATTTACTCCTACGCCACCGGCACTTTCGCCAGTCGCCAGATCGAGGCCCTCAGCCACTACGACGTCGCCCTCCACTTCCTCTGCGCCAATACCCATCCCGACCACGACACCCTCTGCACCTTTCGTCGCCAGAACAAGGCCCTGCTCCAGGAGACCTTCGTTCAGGTGCTCCAGCTGACCGCCGGATTGAAGCTGGTCCGCGTGGGTACCGTGGCCGTCGACGGCACCAAGGTCCTGGCCAACGCCAGCAAGCACAGCGCCGTCAGCTATGAACGAGCCGGCCAGATGATCGACGAACTCAAACTGGAGGTTTCCCTGCTCATGCAAAAGGCGGAGACCGCCGACAGCACGCTCCTGCAGGATGGATTGACCATCCCCTCCGAGATCCCTCGTCGCCGGCAACGCCAAGCCCAACTGGAACAAGCCCGTCGCGTGATCGAGCAACGCGCCAAGGACCGCGCGCAGGCCCAGCAGCCCGAGTACGAAGCCAAACGGGAGGCCCGACGGGCCACGGAGGAACGCGGCGGGAAGCCCGGGCGACGTCCGCCGAGCCCGCCGGATGCCACTCCGGGTCCCAAGGAACCATACAACTTCACCGATCCGGAGAGCCGGATCATGAAGGCGGGCAACAGCGGGCATTTCGAGCAGGCCTACAACGCGCCGGCGGCGGTGGACACCGAACCCATGCTGATCGTCGGACAGCACGTCCGTCAGGCCCCCAACGACAAGCAACAACTCCCGCCGAATTGGGGCGCCCGACCTCGGTGTTGGCCGACGGTGGCTTCTACAGCGAGGCGGCGGTTCGCTCGGTGGAAGCTACGCCGCAGCGTGCACGCCGGGCACGGCCAGATCCCCCGCGATGCCTCCCGATAGCGCCGGGCGGCATCCAGCTGGCGCCCGGCGCCCTCGGCCACCAGGCACAATGTCCACGTCGCTGTCAGCCTGCGCTTCGCCCCGGCAATGGGAACCGAACAGCAACACCGACTGCAACGGAAGCGACGCATCTGGGTCTCGCTCATTCTCCATCAACTGGCGTCCGGCAGCCCGCCCGAGGAGATCCTCGAGGCCTACCCCGGGACTTGAGAGGAAGACATCCAGGCCTGCATCGCCTACGGCTCCGAGATGGCCCTGGAGCGCTTGGTGGAGATCGCTTCGGAACCCCATCCGCGACGGAATCAACGCGAGTCTCGCCCGGTAGAAGTGGCCGCGTGTGAATGACACTCAGCTGAGAATAATGGTGATGACTCGTGATATTCGTACACAGTAGAATACATTGCAAATAGTGGTATCTAACTCGCCATCTCCACCCTAGCTTGCGGAGATCAGAGTTCATCTCCCGCGGTTCGCTGTAAATGACTCAGCTTCGAGTCGACGGCTGGAGAGGCTCGCCACCAGCGGAGAGCGAGAGGAACCGGGCAGGCGGAGAGACCCCGAGCCAGGATATGCGGCTGAGCGATCCGTTCGCACCCTGCGGTACCAGGCCTCCAGGGACCCCAGTCGTAAGCTCGGCCCGGGGCGCGGAAACCGAACCGTCCTTGGGATTTGGCGGAAGGGGAGGGATTTGAACCCCCGGTACGGTTTCCCGTACGCCTGATTTCGAGTCAGGTGCCTTAAACCACTCAGCCACCCTTCCCGCCGTTGATTACTAAGTACTTAAACCTGGTGTTGGTTGTTCCGATTTGCCCGTTCTATACTGCCTTTCTATACTACTCCAGTGCCGACGCGACCCGGACCTGAAGCGGAACCAGCCCCCCGCACCTCGAAGTGGCTGAAGACGCAGTACGCGAACCTGCTTCGCTACGAACCAACGGGCGTCTTCTTCGCCCGGATTCGGGTGGGCGGCAAGCTCATTTGGCGCAGCCTCAAGACCAAGACCATCACGGTAGCCAAACTCCGGCTGGCGGATCTGGAAAAGGAGGAACGAGGTCGGTCCGAGGCGGTCCAGTTGACCGACGATGCCAAAACAACCGTCGGCCAGTTCCTCGACGCGTTCCTGGCCGAGCTTGAGTCCAATCCCAGGCTTAAGCCGAGGACTCGACAGTACTGGCGCGAGCGCGCGGCGGCTCTGAAGACCAGCTGGCCGGAGCTATCCACCCTGGAGGCCAGGAGGCTCAGCGAAGCCGAATGCGACGCGTGGGCAAACCGATTTGGTTCCTCGGTGGCGCCCAGCAACTTCAACAACACCATCGGACTGCTGCGGCGGGTTCTGGCACTGGCCGTCGATCAGGGAATCCGCTACACCAACCCTGCCGCCAAGCTGAAGCGCACCAGGGTCCTCCCCAAACGCATTCAACTGCCCACCCAACCCCAATTCACGGCGTTGGTTCAGGAAATCCGCCGAGTGCCCTTTGGTCCGGGTCTCGCCAGCGCCGACTTGGTCGAGTTCCTCGCCTACGGCGGCTTCCGAAAGGGCGAGGCCGCCGCAGTCCGATGGAGCGACGTTGACTTCGACCGCGGCGAGATCCTGGTCCGAGGCGATGCCGAAACCGGAACGAAGAACTGGAGCCAGAGACGGGTGCCCATGATTCCGGACATGGTCGCGCTCCTCCAACGCCTGAAGGCCTCCCACCCTGAGGCCAAACAAACCGATCCGGTCATGCGAATTCACGAGTGCCAGGGCGCCCTGACCCGGGCCTGTAATGCGGTCGGAATCCACCGCATCACGCACCACGACCTGCGCCACCTCTTCGCGACGCGGTGCATCGAGTCCGGGGTCGATATTCCCACGGTGAGCCGTTGGCTGGGGCACAAAGACGGTGGAGCCCTGGCCATGAAGGTCTACGGCCACCTTCGAGACGAGCATTCCAACCGCATGGCTCAGCGGGTTTCGTTCTCCGTGGAACCGTCGCAGGCAGCAACCGCCTTCGAGTCGCGGAATCCCCGGGGGCCCAGCTGATCTCCGAATTGCGCCAGCGACCCGCGCCACCCTTTCTGGCCCATGATGATTTTCCCTGCACGAAGTTCGGCCCCGTTTTCGATGGTGTGTTTGTAGCCGCCAAGACGCCTGAAACCGCCGGCGGAAGCGGCCTCGAAAACCTCCTTCGACAAATGAAGCTCATCGACCCAGAAACCAAACGCCCCCTCTTCGTGACGGTAAAGCAGACGGCAGTCTTGCTTGGGGTCTGCGAAAAGACGGTCTACCGCTTGTTGGACCGTCGACTGCTCAAGGCGTCCCCGCACCTTCGACGAAAGCTGATCACCATCGATTCCGTCAGCGCGTTTGCCGAATCGGCGAACCTCTGAGCCTGGTACCCGCGTTCAAGCCGCCGCCTCGAAAGGGGCGGCGGCTCGTTTGTTTCTCCCCTAGCATTGCGTAGCGCTTTTTCAGCTACACCAGTCGGCTTGTCTATCGCGCCCGGCGATCCAGCAACACGGAAAATGCGGGCGATCAGAGCTGCACGAAATCCAGCGCATTCTTCGATTGACTATGTGTGCGACTGGAAAGCTCCACGCTCCCTACCCAAAGACACCCCGCAAACAAACCCGCGGGCGCTGCTGCGGTTCAAGTAGCGAGGGCCTTTTGTTCGCGCGCGATAAAACCCAATCATGTCTTGAATACTATGAAGAATATCAACCGCCTATCGTCGACGGCATTCAGCCTCTCAGCCTTGGCAATTTCTCTTTTCCTCCTAACCGGCTGCCACGATCAAACCAAAGCCCGGAAGATACAGCAGCTGGAGCACGAGAAGCAGTTCTGGAAGGTCGTCTCCCTGGTCCTCGGCGGCGCTGCCCTTGCAGCCATCGGATACCGCAGCGTCCGCCGCGCCGACCCTGATGACGGTAAAGGCGGCGGTGGCTCTTCCAACAATCCTCGGACGAGCGTGCCACCAAGCCCGAGCGGCTCACAACGGCCCACCGCGCCTGCTGCGGATCGGCCTACCACCCCTGAATTCACCAGCCCGACTCCTGCGCCCCAACCGGCTCTCAATGGTTGCGGAAAACCACCCGCCACCAAGCCGGCTGAGGGTCCCTCGAACGGTACGGTGATTACGTTTCCCTGCCCGAACCCGAGGTGTTCCGCCCGCTACTACGTCCTCGATGGGCTCAACATCTGCCTGAGCTACCACCCCGACCGACATTTCCGGATCGGCACGTTGCTCGCCCTCATCACCCAATTGCTCCGTCGCGGCAATGGCGTCGAGTGCCACTTCGATGCATCCGCCCGTTACCGCGCACAAGAGTTCGGCAGCCTCTCCGAGCGTGAGGCCTACCAAAGCCTGCTTCGCGATTTCCCCGAGATCTTCTCCGAAGTTCCGGCAGGTGAACCCGCGGACTCCACCATCCTCTTCCGGGCCAACTCCAAAATCTGCCCGGTCATCAGCAACGACCGCTTTGCCAAACCCACGGAGGATTACCGAGCCCGTTACTCCTGGCTCAAGGATCAGGGAAGCCTGGTACGTGGCCGACGCTTCCGAAATCGGCTGCTGGTCGAAGCATTGAGTATCGACATTGCCACCCCGCCGGATGCGGAGACCGCCCTCCGCGATTTCTCCAAGTTTCATGCCGAGCTGACGGCGCATCAGTCCCCGCCCTCCAGCCTCGCCGCCTGATCAACGCACCTGCCGTGCCGACCCCATTCCATAGTTCCAAGACCATGAACGCTCTCGCCGTTCCACCACCGGTGCGCCAGCGAACCTCTTTGGGTGTTTCCGGATTCACCGTGGTTCCAGCCAACCTACCGAACCTCGCAGTCCGACCACACAAACCCCACGCCTCCGAGCGGGAACTCAACCGCTTTCAACTCGCCGGCAAGGTTTGGCGCCTGGCTTACGAAGCCCACGAGGCGTTGATGCCGGATTCCGTCGGTCTCCGATACCTCCATCGACTCCTCCGTGAACCCGGTACACCGATCTCGGCGACCCTACTCGTCACCGGCGTGACGCCGTCGGCAGTAGACGAAACCGAAGCACCGGGCAGCGAGGATCAACTTCAGGTCGGCATGGGCCACGACGACTCGGCCCAGGAAATCGTCTCGCAGCCGGCGCTTCAGCGAATCCGCCAGGAACTCGCCGAGATTCAGGAGGAACTGGAGGACCTGCGGGTAGGCGGCGACCCAACGGTTATCGAGGAGCGCGAGGAGCAAGTCGCCCGCATCGAACAATACCTGCGGCGGTGCACCTACCACGGTAAAAGCACCCACTTCGTTACGCGTTCCAACCGTGATCGCCGGAGTGTCGGCATGGCCATCCGTCGCGCCGTCCAGGCGATCTCGGCGATCCACGCCAGGCTCGCGCTGCACCTCGGGAACTCCATCAAGACCGGCGCTTCCTGCTGCTATCGCCCCGAGCGCCCCATGTCCTGGGTCCTGTAGGAATGCCACACGCCTTGTACCCCCTTTGATCTTGGAGGGCCGTGTGGTCCTCCGGTGATCGACTCCCGGCGAACGTGTCGATCACCCAAAAAAAACTCCGCCGGCCGGTCTACCTCACAGCCCACCGGACAATGGGACAGTGAAGCAGGAGGAAATGGTTATGATCGTCAAATCCAAGAAGACCAGCGTGCTCGTGCCCGAAGGTCCGCACATCGCCCAGCTGACCGGCGTCACCGCGAAGCCGAACGACCAGAACCCCAAGAAGGCCGTGTTCCGGTACAAGGTGAACGGTCGCGAGGACGAAGTTTGCCGCGAGGTTCCGGTCTCGTTCGAGGAGCGCTCGCCGCTCCGCAAGGACACGGAGACCCTTCTGGGTCGCGAATTGACCTCGCGGGAGGCGGAAGAGGGGCTCGACCTCGCCACCCTCGCCGGAAAGCCGTGTAAGGTGTTCGTCACCCACAAGACCGGAGTCGGCGGCAGGCCTACTGCCGTCGTCACGCTGGTTCAGAAACCCGACGCCACGCCCGCGGCCATCGCGGCGTGATGCCACGCAAAGCCGCAGCCAGGACGTCCAACCCGGCTTGGCTGCGGCCTTCCTTCTTCACCTTCATCTTCTTCCACCATGCCAACCAAAGCCAAACCCCGTAAGGGACGAACCCCTCTGCGATTCCTCCTGCTGGATATTCCCGGCGAACACGAGATCGAGGGAAACCTCGCCACGGAGTGCCAAGTCATTGCGGCCGTCCTGGCCAATCTGGAATTGAACCGGGTGACGAAGCACATTCGCATCGCCAGCACCCGTAAACTCCGGAATCTGGGCCCCTACGTCTACGACCCCGAGGTGGTTCACCTGGCTGGCCACGCCACCGAAGAAGGCCTTTGGATTCAAGGCCAAGTCACCAATTGGGAGGCACTCGCCACGCGACTGGCCGATTTGATCGTCCCGTTGCGCCTCTGTCAGGAAAGGGTGCTCAACCTGTCGTGTTGCCACTCATCCATCGCTTCTCGGATTTGCACGGAACTCCTGCGCGACTACTTCACAGGAATCTACCGGTTCTCCATTCCGGAGGTTCCCTACGCTCAAGCCTTGGTGGCATGGACCATGTTCTTCTTCAAAAGCCCGAGCCTGGCCGATCACTTGGAGATCTCCAGAACGGTCAACTCGTTCTTCGGTCAGTCGATCATCCAATTCGAAAGGGTACTCTCCAAGCATATCATCGAATTGGAACGTCTCGCAGCTAGGCCATTTCCCTGAATCGCCCTACCCCCTGCCTTCGGCCTCGTAGCCAGATGCGCCGCAAACGCTCCAGGACGCGATTACAGCCCTCCAAACCGTCAAAGGCTACGTTGACCGCCTCCAACCCTCCCAAAGCCTCCTGGAGCTTCCTTTCATTTCCCTCTTCACCAACCCGTTCCTCGTCATTTCCCAGTATCCGGATTGTTGAAGCGATTTCTATTCATCTATTCCCGTCAATATCCACCGCTTCGCGTGCCTATGGCCGGCGATAGGCTAGTAATCGTTCAACCCTGCCTGCCCAGCCTCCTGCCTGCCGCAAGGGAATGCCGGATCTCGTTGCCTGAGGGGAACAGATCCATCGCTGCCGTACGTCTGCACAGGGTAAGGCACTGCCCCTCTGCTGGGGTTTGGGTGTATTTCTGCCGGCCTTCTTCTTTAGCT
>CAZSOV010000066.1:0-30049 GCA_964608505.1 uncultured Verrucomicrobiota bacterium | reverse complement strand
CCCAACGGCAATCGCCCCTTCGCCGCCAACACCTCCGCCACCGCCGTCGCCCGCACCACGCCACGCACCGGACGACCGTCCGGGCCTGTCCCCTGTCTTCGCTCGTCCCCCTCCCGATACAACCAGCTCCTATACACCTCCATCGACCGGCTCACGCTCTCCTCCCGACCCTGTTGCAGCGCCGTCACCAGAGTTTGGATTCCCAGCCGCGACCCCCTTTTCCCAGCCATCGCCTCCCCGTACCCGCTCCAGCGGTAATCCTTGGGATCCTGTACGATACCCGCCCGCACCGGGTTCAGATCGATGTACGCCGCCATCGTCGTCAACGCCTGCCCCGCGCCCTCCACCAGTACGCTCTTGAAGCGGTCCTCCCACAGTGTGCCCTTGCGCCCCGCGCGCACGTTGTACCAGAGCGTGAAACGCTGCTTGAGCACCCGGATGAACTCGCTGACGTCCCACATCCGGGCGTGGAAGGTGGCCAGGTATTTGGCCTCCCCCTCGGCGTCGCGGGCCTGGCGGTACATTTCGAACCGCTGCCGCACCTTCCCCACGTCCTGATGTCCCGACAGCTTGGCCAACTTCTCCAGGATCCGCTCGGCGGAAGGCCGTTGCTCGGGCGGGGGCCGGCGCGGGACCTCGACGAGGACATGGAAATGATTGGACATGAGGCAGTAGGTGAGGAGTCGGACCCCGCAGAACTCGGCGCATTCGCGGAGGAGCTGGACGAAGTGCTCCTTCTCGAGTGGAGCGAAGATGAAGCGCCGATCCACGATGCGGGAGACGCAGTGGTAATAGGCGAGCGGCAGGTCCGGCGGCGCCTTCAGACGCGGTCGCGGCATGGCAAGATCGTGGCGCAAATCGGAAGGGGCTTCAACATTAAATACCGCGGGAATGCATGATTTAATCGCCAATCCGGGGCCTCCCCGGCACACTGCCGCGCCGTCTGCCATAGCCGAACCGCCTGCCCATGCCCCCCGATTCGACAGCCGAACCCGCCTCGCTCCCGTCCCCCGAGGAGTCCCGTGCCCTCGCCGAACAACTCAAGGCCGCCACCGAGCTCCTGGAGCGAGTCGCCCGCAACCGGGTTCTCATGTCCGGGCTTACCCTGGAGGAACGCACCCGCCTGCTCTCGGCCGCCGGCGACCTTTACTGCCCCGATACCCGTGCCCGCCGCCACTACGTCAAGGCCCGCCTCCGCCAGCGCAAGGCCGAGAAGAACCAACGAGACGAGGCCACGCTGGAGGAGACGGGCATCCGGAAGCTGCGCCAGGAACGGGTCTTCACCACCCCCAATGTCTTCGCCCCGACCCAGTCCGATCCCGAGGAAATCACGGACGATCCGGACTTCCGGGAACTGGTGGAGCCGCGCCACTGCTACGTCTGCAAGCAGGAATTCTCCACGCTGCATTCGTTCTACGACCAACTCTGCCCGCCCTGCGCCGAGTTCAATTTCCGGAAGCGCACCGAACTGGCCGATCTGCGCGGTCGCGTCGCCCTCCTGACCGGGGGCCGGGTCAAGATCGGGTACCAGGCCGGCATCAAGCTTCTGCGCGCGGGCGCCAAGGTGATCGTCACGACCCGATTCCCCCGCGATTCCGCGCTCCGTTACGCCGCCGAACCGGACTTTGCGGACTGGGGGCATCGCCTCGAGATCTTCGGCCTCGACCTGCGGCATACGCCCAGCGTGGAGGCCTTCTGCCGCCACCTGCTCGCCACCGAATCCCGCCTCGATTTCATCGTCAACAACGCCTGCCAGACCGTCCGGCGCCCGCCGGATTTCTATCAGCACATGATGGAATGCGAAAAGACGGCGCTGGGCTCCCTGCCGGAGCCCGCCCGCCGACTGCTCGGCGCCTACGAGGGACTGCGCGGGTATCACCTGCTCCCGGAGGCACGCCCCTCCGACCCCAGTGCCCTCGTGACCCACGGCGTCGGCGAACTCGCCGGGCTTACGCACGCGGCAGAACTCTCCCAACTGCCTCTCCTGCCGGACGAGGTCGCCGCCCAGAAACACCTCTTTCCCGAGGGCCGGCTGGATCAGGACCTCCAGCAGGTCGATCTTCGCGAGCGCAATTCCTGGCGGTTGCTCATGGCCGAAGTCCCGACCGTGGAACTCCTCGAGGTGCAACTCGTCAACGCCGTCGCCCCGTTCGTGCTCAACGCCCGCCTCAAACCGCTCATGCTCCGGTCCCCGGACCGCGACAAGCACGTCGTCAACGTTTCCGCGGTGGAGGGCCAGTTCTACCGCAAGTTCAAGACCACCCGCCATCCCCACACGAACATGGCCAAGGCGGCCCTGAACATGATGACCCGCACCGCCGCCACCGACTACCATGCCGACGGCATCCACATGAACGCCGTCGACACGGGCTGGGTCACCGACGAGGACCCGGCCCAGATCGCGGCCCGGAAGCGGCAGGACCACCGCTTCCATCCGCCGCTGGACATCGTCGACGGGGCTGCCCGGATCGTCGATCCCATCATGGACGGCATCAACACGGGCCGGCATGTCTGGGGCAAGTTCCTGAAGGACTACAAACCCACGGACTGGTGAGGCCCCGGGCGCGGGCGCGGGCACGGGCACGGCCATCGCGACGTCCGGCTAATCCGCCTCCAGCGTGAAGAACCGGTTGGTGAGGGACCGCCGCAACTCGACGTGGCCGTCGGCAAACACGGCGTTGGCGCGGCCCTTCGCGCGTTTCTGCCCTGCGACTCCGCGCTCGGTCTCGGAGCTCTTCTCGCTGCCGCCGCTGTGGCGGTAGCAGACGTTGGCGACGCCGTGGCCGTCCGGATACAGGCAGGCGTCCCAGCCGTCCGTATCGGCATAGAGCACGGTGCCCGCGGGATCCTTGACGTGGCCCGAGCCCACGTCGCGCCGGCCCAGATTGATCGCGTAGTTCTGAGCGTACGCGAGGAAGCCCCAGACGCCGCCCTCGCGCAGGGCGGCGCCGAGACGCTCCGTGGGCTGGGCCTTCTGAAGGCTCGAGGGGCAGATGAACACGCCACCTCCGGACACGTTGGTCTTCCGTCCCAGATAGGGCTGCAACTGCCGGTACCAAATCGGCGGCACGGGCTGCGCCAGCAGATCGTCCGAGGGCCAGCCGATGGGATAAACCTGATAGTCCTCGTCGTACATCACCGCCGCCAGACCGAGCTGGCGGAGGTTGTTTTGGCACTTCGCGGACTTGCCCTTGTCCCGGGCGCGTCCGAGCGCGGGCAGCAACATGGAGGCGAGGATCGCGATGATGGCGACCACCACCAGCAATTCGATCAGGGTGAAGGCCCGTTCCCAGGCCCTTTCAGCCCCCGCCCGCGCGTCTCGATTCGGGCTCATGGCTGTGGCGGGCGCCTAGACGGTTTCCGGCAAGCCGCTGGCGACCGAGCGTTCCTCGGCCTCGCAGATCGCGACCGCCGCCGCGCCGTCCTCGCCCGTGACCACGGAGGGTGCGCGCCCGCCGGCGATGCTCTCCAAGAAATGGGTCAATTCACCCACGTACCCATCCTCGCCCGTGACCGTCTCGACCCGGGCGCCCTTCCCGTCCTCGTAGATCTTCAGCGTTTCCGGGCCCCGGCTGAGGTCGAAGTCGGCCGTGGCCTGCTCGAAATTGACGGTATAGGCCATGTTGAACCCGAAGCCTTCGCTCATGAGCCACGAGCCCTCCGCCGACACGGCCGCTCCGCACGCCACGTCGTACTGGGTGAGCACGTGATCGATGGCGCCGCTGAACCGGCTCAGCCCCCGCGAGGTCACCCGCTTCGGGCGCCCGAAGAGGAACTGCACGAAATCGGTGTCGTGAATATGCAGGTCCAGCAGCGCGCCGCCGGATTCGGCCCCCTTGAAGTAGGTGCCCTTGCTCCAGCCGGGGGGGCCGCTGACGCGCCGGAACCGCGCGGCCAGCACCCGACCGTAACGGCCGTCGGCGATGGCGGATTTCAGCCAGGCCCAACCGGGCCAGAACCGCATGCACATGGCCGGCATGAAGAAGCCCTTGGCCGACCGCGCGGCGGCGACGATCTCGGCGCATTGGGCGGAGGTGCGGGCGAGGGGCTTCTCGCAGACGACATGTTTGCCTGCCGCGAGCGCCGCCAGCGCGACCTCCACGTGCTGCGAGGTGGGCAGGCAGATGTCGACGGCCTGCACCTGCGGATTGGCCAGCACCTCCCGGTATTCCTTCGTCGCCTGAACCTGGGTCAGGTCGAGCTTCACCGGGTCGGGGTCCGCCACGTTCCCCGTCACGCTCGACAGCACGCCGTCCGCGGGGAGCTTGAACGCGTCGCAGATCGCCATCACCCGTGCGGAAGGGATCTTCCGGTACGCCTTGATATGGGTGACGCCCATGAAACCGAGACCGATGACGGCAACGTTGATCACGCGCGACCTCGTACCCGATCTCCGCCGGTTTTCCAAGCGCGCAGCCGCGGTTGGATCAGACGAAGCGCAACTGCGAAGTGTTCTCGTCGTGGTCCCAGTTCCGGGGCGGCTTGCTCTGAATGGACGCCACGTCCTTGATGGACACCTGATGACCGCGTGCCTTGGCGTTCTTGACCGCCAGTCCACCGGGCTTCGCGGTCTGTTGCGTCACCTTCTGGTACGGGGCCGGCTTGTACTTGATGTAGATCTGTTCCGGCGTGTCGGGCTCGAAGAACAGAATCTTCGACTTCGGCTCCGGACAGAGCTGGTACTCCTTTTCGAGAATCGTGCCCCCGAAAGTGAACCGCTTGATCCAGGTCGCCTCCTTGGTGGTGTAGGCCACCGTGAAGATGCGGTCCCGGTCGGGTGCCCCGAGGAACATCAGGTCCTGGCCCACGAACAGTTTTTCGGGCAGTTCGACGACCTTGTACCGCCCGTCGCGGAACAGCATCAGGAGTTTGTCGAACTTGGAGCACATGAGGGTGAATTCGTCGCCACCCGCCTTGTAGCCGAGATAGCCGCTGTCCCGGTCGTAGGAGACCTTGAAGGTCTTGAAGGCGACGTCCTTGGCCTCCACCTCGTCGAAGCGCCCCGACTTCGTGTGGCGGGGGTACTGCGGCGCGTACTTCTCGATCAAGCCCTTGAGCCGGGCGATGGCGAAGCCCCGGACGTTCTTGAGGTGTTTCAGCGTCCGGGCCAGCTCGGAGGAGATCTTTTCCATCTCGTCCTTGTGCTGTTGCAGGTCGAAGAGCGAGATCCGGCGGATCGGCACGCGGAGGAGCATCTCGACGTCGGGATCCGTCAGGTCCCGGCGCATTTGTTTGCGGAGGGGTTTGAACCCCTCGAACACCTCGGTCACGACGGCCTCCGCCGTGCGGGCGGTTTCGATCCGTTTGTAGACGCGGTTCTCGATGAAGAGCCGGACCAGCGTCTTGTGATGCAGGTCCAGCTCGAGGTGATCCCGCTTGAGCTCGAGTTCCCGACGCAGCAGGTCCACCAACTGGCTGGTGTTGGCCTGCAGCACCTCGGACACGGTCATCTCCACGGGGCGATTGTCGCGGATCACCACGATCCGGCTGCTCACCGACTGCTCGCACTGCGTGAAGGCGTACAAGGCATCCACCAACTGTCGCGGTTCCACCCCCTTCGGCACCTCCACCGCGATCTCGACCTTCTCCGAGGTGAAATCGTTGATCGCCCGGACCTTCAGCTTCCCCTTCTTGGCGGCGTCCTCGATGGAGCCGATCAAGGAGTCCGTCGTCGTCCCGGGCGGGATCTCCGAAATGACCACGGTGTCGTCGTCCTTCACGCGGACCCGCGCCCGCACGCGCACGGAGCCGCGGCCATCGTCGTATTCCTTGGCGTCCATCAGGCCGCCGGTGGGGAAATCGGGAACGACCTTGAAGGAGCGGCCTTCGAGGATGGCGACCTGGGCCTCGAGGAGCTCGATGAAGTTGTGGGGCAGGATGCGCGCCGAGAGACCGACGGCGATGCCTTCGGTGCCCAGCATGAGGAGCATCGGCAGCTTGCAGGGCAGCGTCACCGGCTCCTGGTTGCGACCGTCGTAGGTGGGCACCGTCTCGGTCAACTCGTCGTTGAACAGTTCGGTGCGCGCCAGCTCGGTGAGGCGGGCCTCGATGTAGCGCGAGGCCGCCGGCGGATCGCCGGTGAAGATGTTGCCGAAGTTCCCCTGCCCCTCGATCAGGTAGCGCTTGTTCGCGAGCACCACGATTGCGTCGCCGATGGAGGCGTCGCCATGCGGATGGAACGGCATGGTCTGGCCCACGATGTTGGCCACCTTGTGCAGCTTGCCGTCGTCCATCCGGTGCATCGCCCAAAGGATGCGCCGTTGCACCGGCTTGAGGCCGTCCGCGAGGTTCGGAATCGCGCGGTCACGGATGACGTAGCTGGCATACTCCAGGAAGCTCCGGTCCATCCGCTGGTGCAGGCCATGGTGGGTCGGACGATGATGTCCGGGAGCCGTCGGGGACGGTTCCTCCGCGGCAGGAGGCCCGCCGGCCGCCCCGGGGGCTTCGGGAGGTTCAGGCGGTTCGGGCGGTTCGGGCGGTTCGGGGACGTCGGCAGGCATGCTATTCCCACTCGATGGTTCCGGGCGGTTTGCTCGTGATGTCGAACACGCAGCGGTTCACGCCCTTGACCTCGTTCACGATCCGGGTGGCGAGCTTTTCGAGCAGCTCGTAGGGCAGCCGGACCCAGTCCGCCGTCATGCCATCCTGGGACTCCACGGCACGCACGCAGATCGTGAAGTCATACGTCCGCTCGTCGCCCATGACGCCGACGCTTTTCACGGGCAGGAGGACCGCGAAGCTCTGCCAGAGCTTGTAGTACCAGTCGGCGGCCTTCATTTCCTCGACGACGATGGCATCCGCCTCGCGCACGATGCGAAGTTTCTCGCGGGTGATCTCCCCGAGACAGCGCACCGCCAGGCCTGGTCCGGGGAATGGCTGGCGGAACACGATCTCCCGGGGCAATCCCAATTCCAGCCCCAGCACCCGCACCTCGTCCTTGAACAGGCAGCGCAACGGCTCGACCAGCTTGAACTTCATCCGCTTCGGCAACCCGCCCACGTTGTGGTGGCTCTTGATCATGGCCGCCGGATTCCCCGCGATGGGCACCGACTCGATGACGTCGGGGTACAGCGTCCCCTGCGCCAGGAACCGGGCGGCGCCGGCCCGTCGCGTCGCCGCCTGAAAGACGTCAATGAAGGTCTTCCCGATGACCTTCCGTTTCCGTTCGGGATCCACGACGCCCTTCAGCTTCCGCAGGAACAACGCGCTGGCGTCCTCGTACTGGAGCCGGACCCGGAAGTTTCTCCCGAACACCTCCTGCACGACCTCGGCCTCGCGCGCGCGGAGCAACCCGTTGTTCACGAAGATGCAGGTCAGTTGGTCGCCGATGGCCCGATGCAGGAGTGCCGCCGCCACGCTGGAATCCACGCCCCCGCTCAAGCCCAGGATGACGCGCTCCTTGCCGACCTGCGCCCGGATCGCTTCCACCGCCTGATCCAGGTAGTTGCGCATCGTCCAGTCGCTGCCGCACCCGCACACGCGATGGACGAAATTCGCGATGATCTCCCGGCCCCGCGGGGTGTGGACGACCTCCGGATGGAACTGGAGCCCGACGTAGCGCCGCTGCCGCTGCTCGATCACGGCGTAGTCCGAATTCTCGGTCGTGGCCACGACCGCGAAATCCTTCGGGAGCCGCGTCAGCTTGTCCCCGTGCGAATTCCAGACCTGGAGTCGCGGCGGCAGCCCCTCGAACAGGGGGCAGGCGGGATCCAGCACCGTGAGGGTCCCCTTGCCGTACTCCCGCTTCGGGCCCTTCTCCACCCGGCCCCCGAGGAAATGGGCGAGCAATTGGACGCCGTAACAGATTCCGAGAATGGGCACGCCCAGCCGGAACACGCCGCGGTCGGGGAGCGGCGCGTCGGAGGCATACACGCTCGACGGTCCGCCGGAGAGGATGATGCCCCGGGGCTGGAGCGCGCCGATCTCCTTCGCGGGCGTGTCGTACCGGACGATGGTGGAATACACGCTGCATTCCCGGATCCTCCGGGCAATGACCTGGGTGTACTGCGAACCGAAATCGAGGATGACGATCTGCTCGGGCATGAGTTCTGACTCCTTTCTTCGACCACCTATCCCGCCGCGGGAAACCACCGGTACAGCATGAAATAGATCAGGACGCCGGTCACCGACACGTACATCCAGAGCGGCCAGGTCCAGCGCGCGATCCGGCGGTGCGCATCGAAGCGCTCCTTCAGCGCCCTCGACAGCGTCACGAGCGCCAGCGGCACGATGGCCGCGGCCAGCACGATGTGCGAGGCCAACATGAGGTAATAGGCCGTGCGGATCGGCCCCCCGATTCCCAGTCGCGTGTGGACCCCGTGCACCAGGATCTTGTGGGCCACGTAACTCGTCAAAAACACGCACGAGGTCGCGAACGCCGCCTTCATGCAGCGTTCGTGGGCCGTCCGCCGTCCGCTCCGGATGAAGTACAGCCCCGCCACCAGCAGCACGCCGGAGAGGCCATTCAGCATGGCGTTGACGGCCGGTAGATCGCTCGCTTGCATCCTATCGCTCGCTTTCCAATTGCCGGAGCGCGTCCACGACCCGCTCCGCCGCCCCCGGAAGGAGCGCTTCGATGGCCGTCCGCAGCCGCCCCTGGGCGTCCACCACGACGATCAGGGTGCTGTGGAGGAACAGGTCCTCGGGGGAACTTCGCTGGTCCTCCGGCTTGTCCACGAGCACCAGCAACAGGTCGGAAACGGCGAGCCGCCGTATGTCCGGGGTGGCACCCGTGACGAACTGCCACCGGTTGGTGTCCGCCCCGACCTTCGCGGCATACGCCGCCAGGACGGAAGGCGTGTCGTATTCGGGGTCGGAGGTGATGGAGAGCAGGCCGGCGCGCGCGTCCGGCGCGAGTGCCCCCTGGACCTTGCGCATGATTCCCGAGAGCTGGAGGCAGGGGCCGGGGCACCGGGTGAAGATGAGGTTGATGGCCCAGGGCCGGCCGCGAAGGCTGGCGTCGGAAACGGGCAGGCCGGCCTGGTTGGTCACCCCGAAGGTGCCCACCTGACGAAGCACGGGGAGGCGCCCCGCGCTCCTTCCCCCGCTCGTGCGAACCAGGTTGAGCAGGATCAACCCGGCCAACAGAAAGGCACCGGAGACAATCAGGAAACGCCAGGCCATCGGTGGCGGGGAGGGCGGAGCCAGGCACCCGTGGGCTCGGCTCCGCGTTCCCGAAACGGGCATTGCATCGCGCCTATTCGAACGTGGTCGCGGCGCCGCCGCCGGCGCTCTTGGTCGCGCTCCATTGCTTGAAGGCGTCCTCGGATTCGACCACGACGACACCGGAGGCCATTGCCGCGTGGCCGTTGCCGCAGAGCTGGGCGCAGATGATCTGGTATTTCCCCTCCTTCGTGGGCACGAAATGAGTCGGGATGTTGAGCCCGGGAATGCAATCCTGCGTCACGCGCAAGGGCACCACCTTGAAGCTGTGGATCACGTCCTTGGCGGTGCAATTGATGATCACGGGCTTGCCGACGGGCACGTGCATTTCGTTCACCGATTGGACGTTGTCCTTGGTTGCCGGGTCGGTCTTGTCGAATCCGAAGAGATTGTCATCCGCGACCAGGCCGAGGTCCTGCCGTCCGAACTTCCCGTCGGCACCGGGATAGATGAAATTCCATCCGAACTGTTCGGCGACGACCCGGACGACGGTGGCCTGGCCCTCGGCGGGGAAATCCCCGGTGACCTTGGCCCAGAGGGGGATGGCGAAGCCGATGAGGAGGACGGTCTCCACGCTGGCCACGCCGATTTCGAGCCAGGTCGAGGCGTGCCCGCGCACGCCGACATAGTCCGCCCTGGGACTGCGGGAGGCGCGGAACCGCAACAGCACGTAAACGAAATAGATGGACCATCCGACGAGCAGGATGCCCATCAACCAGTGGAGCAGGACCACCATTTGATCGACGTCTGTGCCGTGGACGGAAAACACGTCCGGCAGGCTGAGGATTTTCTTCATCATGGCCTGAATCTGGTTCGAAAGGTCAGTGTTGCTCCGTTTCGGGCGACGCCTCGCCCTCTTCCAACCGCCGTTCCGCCTCCACCGCCATCGAGCGCCGGGCCAGGTAGAAGGCAAAGGCGCCGAAGGTCAACAACAGCGCGAAGATGCAAGCCAGGAGGGCGAGCACTCCCCAGTGCAATCCCTTGCCCAGAGGCGAGTCGGTCTTGCCGAAACAGACGGCACAGGCCCGCAGGGCGGGCGAACCCAGCATCCAGAGGGCCGCAACGAGCGCGGCGGGACCCGGCAAACGAAATCGGAGCATGATTCAGAAGTACTCGATGTTCTTCAGTTTCTTGAGGAAGTAACGACCGTAGACGATCAATCCCACCGCACCGGCCAGGGAGAGAAGGCCGAGCAGCAGGTCCACCACCCGGCGCCCGTGGGTAAAGAACTCGAACAGGCACCACCCCCCGAGAAAGACCGACAGCAGGAAGGCCGAGGTGATGAAAATGACGTGAAACGCTTTAAGCGACATAGGTTCCTCCGGGCTACGGCAACGCGACGTGCGGCGCGTCGCTCATGGCCCAGATAGTCAGGAACATCATTCCGATAAAGAAGAATGCCGTGAACGCGAGAATCGCGTAGATCATCTTCTGTTCCCCCGCGAGATGCATGAACCACCCCGCGACGAGCGTGGCTTTCACGCTGGCGATGATCAACGCCACCAGCACGGTGAGAAACACCGTGGGCAGGTGCACCTTCCACGCCGCCACCGTGATGATCGTCCCGATGATCAGCGCCCCGAAAACCCAGAGATAAATCCGGATGCTCTTGTTGATGTCGTGTGCGCTCATGGTTAGAGGAGGTAAAGAATGGGAAAGAGAAAGATCCAGACCAGGTCGACGAAGTGCCAGAACAGGCCGGAGACCTCGACCCGATTCGTGTAGCGCTCCGGGTCGGTCTTCCACATGCGTCCGCCGGGGAAAAGGATCCAGCCGATGACGGCCGCGCCGCCGATGACGTGGAGGGCGTGGAGGCCGGTCAGGGTGAAATAGATCGCGAGGTAGGTGTTGTGCCAGGGGCCGTAGTTCTGGACCCGCTTGGTGTCGCTCCACGCGATCCTGTACTCCTTGTGTTCCGGATGGTGCCCGCCTTCCTTGGTCATCTTTTCGACGAGCGGCATCTTGGCCATCCCTGCCGCCTTCAGTTCGGCCGGGAACTCGATGCCATGGAGCTCGATGCTCTCGGGCGGCTGCTTGACGCCGTTCACCACCTGCCCTCCGCCGTGCATCGCCACGAGATGGCCGTCGATCACGCGTCCGTCCTTGAGGACGACCTCGTAGTGCGTGAACTTGTCGTAGTACTCGTAGCTCTTGACCATGACGAACATCGCGGCGCAGGCGATGGTCACCGTCTGGATCTTGCGGTACTTCCGGAAGTTGTTCTGCTTCAACGCCGCCCAGCCCAGCACCACCGTGACCGAGGAACAGATCAGCACCAGGGTATTCAGGGTGCCGACCGGCACGTTCAGAATTCCGTGCGGCCAGACGCCCGGGTAGGCGCCCACCCGAAGCAGGACGTAGGCTGAGAACAACGCGCCGAACAGCATCACTTCCGAGGCCAGGAACAGCCAGATGCCCAGCTTGGCATTGTACAGGCCGGTGTCCCGGCGCGGCAAAACCGTATGTGGAATATCCATGATCGGTAAGGTCTCGAGGGATGGGGATCAGGGGCGGCCCGGTTCATCCTGCGGGAGGAAGTCCCGCTTGGCTCCGGGAACGCTGTACTCGTAGGGACCGCGGTAGACCTTGATCGGCTTCACGAAGTTTCCGTGCGGCGGCGGCGTCGGCGTCTGCCACTCCAGGGTCGTTGCGTCCCACGGGTTGTCGGAGGTCACCTTTTCCCCGACGAACATGCTGGAGAAGAAGTTGTAGATGAAGGGCAGCTGTGCGAGGCCGAGCAGGAAGGCCGCCGTGGTGATCCCGATGTTGGTGTCGATGACCGACTGCGACAACCGGCCCACCACATCCGCCGTGGCGTCGTTGACCAGGTAGGAGGCCCCGCCGTCGGACATGCGCCGGGACATGCCGGCCAGACCTTGGACGAACATGGGGAAGAAGATCATGTTCATGAACACGAACGAGGTGCCGAAATGGATCTTGCCCAGCAGTTCGTTCATCTTCCGCCCCGTCATTTTCGGGTACCAGTGGTAGACCCCGGCGAAGAGCGCGAAGATCGATCCGGGCGCCACCACGTAGTGGAAATGGGCGATGACGTAGTACGAGTCGTGCAGGTAGATGTCGCTGAAGTTGAAGCCCAGCGGCAAACCCGTCAGGCCGCCGATGCCGAACATGGGCAGGAACGCGAGGGCAAAAAGCATCGCTGAATTGAACCGGATCGAGGCACCCCACAGCGACAGGAAGAGGCAGGTCAGGATGATCACCGAGGGGATCGAGATGATCATCGTGGTGGTCTGGAAGAACGTCGAAATCTTCGTTCCCATGCCCGTCAGGTACATATGGTGGGCCCAGACGATGAAGGAGATGAACCCGACCGCGAGGGCGGAGTACACGAGCGAGCGGTATCCCCAGATGGGCTTGCGGGTATTGGTGGCGATGATCTCGGCGACCGTACCCATGGCCGGGAGAATCAGGACGTAGACCTCGGGATGCGCCAGGAACCAGAAGAGATGCTGCCAGAGCAGAGGGCTTCCGCCGCCGCTGATCTCCGCCATCTTGCCGCCGACGATCAGCCCGGTCGGCAGGTAGAAGCTGGCGCCAAAGAGCTTGTCCACCAATTGCAGTACCGCTGCCGCTTCCAGGGGCGGGAAAGCCAGGAGGAGGATGAACGCCGTCACGAACTGCACCCAGGTGAAGAACGGCAGGCGCATCCAGGTCATGCCCGGCGCGCGCAACTGGATCACCGTGGCGATGAAATTCACGGAACCGAGCAGCGAGGACGTGATGAGGAACACCATCCCGATGATCCACCAGGTTTGGCCGTCCGTCGGAATGGTCGTGGCCAGCGGCGAGTAGGAGGTCCAGCCGCCCTGGGCGGCGCCGCCCGGGATGAAGAAGCTCACCAGCATGATCAGGCCACCGATCAGGAAGGACCAGAAGCTCGCCATGTTGATCCGCGGAAAGGCCATGTCGATGGCCCCGATCTGCAACGGCACGAAATAGTTCCCGAACGCGGCAAACCCCAGGGGCACCACGCCGAGGAACACCATGATCGTGCCGTGCATCGCCCCGAACGCGTTGTACAGGTCGGGGCTCATCTTTCCGCCGGCCGCCACGGCGCCCAGCGTCGCCTCGAGGAGACCGCCGACGAGCGGGATGGCCTTGGTCGGGTAAGCCATCTGCCAGCGCATGGCCAGCATCAGGAGGAACCCGAAGAAGAGGAACAGGAGGGAGACGACCCCGTACTGGATCCCGATCACCTTGTGGTCGGTCGAGAAGACGCACGAGCTCCAGAACCCGGGGTTGTGATGGTCCCCGCCATGAGGGTCGGTCTCATGGCCGTGGGCGGTCGCGTGGGAGGTTGACTGACTCATGGGAGAACGCTCTTGCAGTGCTGCCGTGGCGGTACGCTATCAGCCGATGCCCCGCAGGGCGGAATCGAACATCAACAGACCGAGGAGGAGGGGGAGATAAACGATGGACGCGAAGAAGACCAGGCGCGCGCGCTGGCGATCCATCCCGAGGGTGAACTTGAGCGAGGCCCAGACAAAGACGACGCCCAGGGCGACGGCCCCCCAACCGAAGGCCACCCCGGCCAGTCCCAGGCCCACCGGCGCCAGGCTGACCGCCAACAACAGGATCGAGGAGAGGAGCGCGGACCAACCGGTGGCCCGCCCCTGCGGATCGACGACGGGCAGCATGCGAAAACCGGCCAGGGCATATTGCTCCCGATACAGCCAGGCAATGGCCATGAAATGGGGGATCTGCCAGAGAAACAGCACCGCGAAGAGCGCCAAACCACCCCAACCCAGTTCCCCGCGCACGGCGGTCCAGCCCATGAGCGGCGGGAGGGCGCCGGGAATGGCCCCGACGAAGGTGTTCCAGGTCGTGCGGCGCTTGAGCGGGGTGTAAACGAGCACGTAGCTGACGAGGGCCAGTGCCCCCAGGAACGCGGTCAGGAAGTTGACCACCCACGCGAGGTACGCCACGCCGGCGAGCGACAGCGCCAGCCCGAGGCCCAAGGCGAACCCGGGTTCCACGAGTCCCGCCGGCAGGGGACGGTGCGCCGTTCGTTCCATGAGCCGGTCGAGGTCGCGTTCCCACCATTCATTCAAGGCGGCCGCGCCCGCGGCCACCAATCCGGTGCCGAGCAGGACATGCAGTCCGGCCAGCCAGGAACTGGCCTCGGTGCGGCCCACGAAGAAGCCCGTCAGCGTCGTCACGAGAACCAAGGCGGTCAGTCGCGCCTTGGTCAACTCCATCAGCACCGCCAGCAGGACCCGCACTGCATTTGTCGGTTCCTTCGTGGCAGCGATCGCCGTTTTCATTGCTGAATCCATGGATTCCTGAGCTGAGCCGAACTCGACCAAACTAAACTCGTTCACGACGGGCCGGCGGTCGGATTTCGATCCCCTGCCCCGTGGCGGAGTTCCCCCGGCCGGGGGGCCACCCACGGCCCTGCCGCGACCTGCGGACGCATGACGGCCCGAGAGAAAGCCACGGCGACCGCCCCGAAGACAAGACAAACAGCACCGAACACCACATGGGCCGTGGCCAGGTCCGCCGCCTTGTTGAACCAGACGGTGCAGGCCCCGAGCGTCGCCTGCGCGAACACCGTTCCGATCCAGGCCCAACCGAGACGTCCCGGCAGGGATTTCGTCCCGAAGGCCCGGATCAAACGGCGCCCTGCCGCGACGACGACGACCAGGATCAGGACGGCCAGCCCGCGGTGGAGCATGTGCAACTGGATTTGGAATGCCGTGATCAGCCCGAAATCGCGGGCATCGCTGCGCAGCGCGTTGACGGACTGGAGAAAGGCGTCATCCGACGGCGGCCAGATGCGTCCGTAGGCGAGGGGGAAGTCGGGAATCGCCAGGCCGGCATGCTGGTGCCGCATGGTGGCTCCGACCATCAACTGGAGGAAGATCAGGCCGGCAGCCCACGTGACCCAGCGGGTGGGGACCGCGTGGGCGGGGACCGTGGCCGTGGCCTGGGCGGACCGCCAGTCGGCCCACCACCGCGAGAGGAACACGGCGAGCAGGCTGACCAAGACCAGAAAGGCCTGGGCGAGGGAGGCATGGAAGATACCGAGTTGATCCCGCATGAGGCTGACCCGCAGGCCCCCCAGCAGGCCTTGGCCGCAGACGAGCGCCACCGCCACCCAACCCCAGCGCACCAGGCGGCGATTCAAACCGCCGAGGTGCATCCAGACCGCGAGCACGAGCGTGAAGAGCCCCACTCCCGAGGCCCAAAGGCGATGGGTATGCTCGTAGAAGATGCCCCCGACCCACTGCGAGATCGGGAACAGGAACATGTTGTACCCATAGGTCGTCGGCCAGTCCGGCACCGCCATGCCGGCGCCGTGCGACGTCACCAGGCCGCCCATCCCGATCAGGCCCAGCGTCGCCAGCGCGGTAAACGCGGCGAAACGGGCCAGCCAGGGCCGAGGCCGGGGCTGGGGCTGGGGTTGGGGGCACGGGGGGGTCACGGGGGGGTCACGGGACCTTTCCCAAAGCAAACCGCCGAGGCGTTACCCCCGGCGGTTCGCGCACAGGATGAAAAGGACGAGGGACGTAGGAATGCGGGCGGCTCCGGGCTCCGGGCTCCGGATCAGAGGGCCGGCACTTCCACCGTGAAATTGGCCGAGACCGGGGCATCCGCCACGGTGATCTCCTGCACCACCGCCTTGTCCTCGGTGCCATGGGACTTCCGGTGGAACGCCGCGACCTGGTACTTGCCGGGCGGCACGCCCTTGATGGAGAACTTCCCGTCCTTGTCGGTGACGGCGAAATAGGGATGAGGCAGGACGCCGACGTAGGCGAACATCCAGATGTGAACGTCGCACTTGAAGCGAATCATCACCTCGGGCTGCTCGAAGACGCGTTCGATGTCCTTGCCGCCGGCCATCTGGGCGAGGTTGAACTCCTTGTTGATCTTCGGGGTGCCGTGCACGTTGTGCAGCAGCGGGTCCGAATTCCGGACCAACAGTTTCTGACCGGTCTGCACGCCGAGGATGTAGGGCGTGTATTCGCAGCCCTTCTGGTCGAGCAACGCCGGGGTCGCGGTCGCGCCGGTCGACTTCGCGGGCGCGTTCTTCAGGTACACGAACGTCTCGCCCAGACCGCTATCGGCACCGACCGAATAGAACCGGGTCTTGGGCTTCTCGTTGGGCCAGAGTTTGCCGCAGGCGGGGTCCAGGGGCAGCGGTTTCTCGGGGGGAGGAGTGCCCTTCAGTTTCACGACTCCGGAAACGTCTCCCGCGGAGGCGGAGGACAGGCTGGCTACGAACAAGGCACCGACAATTGCTTTCAAGGTTCTCATCGTCTGTTTCAGTTTCGGTCCGGCAATCAATTCGCGATTGCAACTAGCAAGCACCGACGGACCCCGCAAGCGGTTTGTTCAATCGGATCCAGTTAGAAGCGCTGCTACCGCACCCCATCATCCCTTTCCCTTCACCCGGCGCACGACGGCCCCCATCGCCAGCGCGGTCTCGGCGGCCTCGCCACCCCGGTTGTAGCGGGGATCGAAGCACCGCGCCTCGGCCTGCTGCTCGTCCACCACCAACAGCACCTCGTGAATCACCGGAACCCCATGCCGCACGGCGATTTCCATCAGCGCGTTCGTAATGGCGCCACCAATGAGGTCGGCATGCGCGGTCGCGCCGCGGATCACCACGCCCAGGGCGATCAGCGCATCCCAACGCGCTCCTTTCCGCCGGGCCAGGCATTCCACCACCACCGGAATCTCGAACGCCCCGGGCACGCGCACCACCTCGGGTTGAACCCCCGCCTTCCGCAGCACTTCCGACGCACCGGCGACCAGTCCGTCGACGTGCCGGCGATTGTACTCGGAGGCCACGATGGCGATCCGGGCGGCACCGGGGCGGGATCGCGCCTTGACGATGGGTTTCAGCATAAGGGGATTCAAAGGAGGTGCCCGAGCTTCTCCCGCTTGGTCTTCAAGTATTTCCGATTGTGCGGGTTCGGACGGATCCGGATGGGCACCTGGCCGACGATTTCCAGGCCATAGCCCTCGAGCCCGACGACTTTCCGGGGATTATTCGTGAGCAGGCGGAGGGTTCGCAGGCCCAGATCGGCGAGGATCTGCGCACCGATGCCGTACTCGCGCAGGTCCATGGGATAACCGAGCTTCAGGTTGGCCTGGACGGTATCGAGCCCGCCTTCCTGAAGCTTGTAGGCCATGATTTTGGGGGCGAGCCCGATGCCCCGCCCCTCCTGGCGCATGTACACCAGCACTCCCCGGCCTTCCTCCGCGATCTGCTTCATGGCCTGCTGGAGTTGGGGACCGCAGTCGCACCGCAGCGACCCGAACACGTCGCCCGTCAGGCACTCGCTGTGCACCCGCACCAGCACGTCCTTCTGCCCCTCGACCACCCCGTAGACCAGGGCCAGGTGGTGCTGGCCGTCGGTCTTCGCCCGGTACAGCGTCAACTGGAAATCCCCGTAGGCCGTCGGCATCCGGATCGTTTCCACCCGCTCGACCAGTTTCTCCCGTCTCCGGCGGTACTGGATCAGTTCCTCGATGCTCGCGATGCGGAGGCCATGGCGCTTGGCGAACCGTCGCAGTTTGGGCAACCGCATCATGGTGCCGTCGTCATCCATGACCTCGCAGATGACCCCGATGGGACGGCAACCGGCGAGGCGGGTCAGGTCGACGGCCGCCTCGGTGTGGCCCGCCCGCTGCAGCACGCCGCCCGGCTTGGCACGCAATGGAAACACGTGTCCCGGTTGCACGAGGTCCGCGGGGACCGCGGTGGGATCCGCCATCACGCGGATCGTCCGGGCCCGGTCCGCGGCGCTGATGCCGGTGGTGATTCCTTCCGCGGCATCGACGCTGACCTGGAAATCGGTCCGGAAACTCTCCCGATTCTGGACCACCATGCGGTCGATCCCGAGCTGGGTCAGGCGTTCCGAGGCGGACGGGACGCAGATCAGGCCCCGCCCGTAGCGGGCCATGAAATTGACCGCGGCGGGCGTGACCTTCTCGGCGGCCATGATGAGGTCGCCCTCGTTCTCGCGATCCTCGTCGTCCACCACAAGGATCATGCGGCCCGCGCGCAGATCCGCGATCGCTGCCTCGATGTTGTCGGGTACCTTCGGCACGCGGCGAGCCTAGCCGGTCGGGTCCACCAAGGCCAACTCCGGCGCCGCGAGGTTCTCCGGCACCTCGCCCCGGTACAGCGCCTCGTAGGCCTTCCGGGTTCGGTCCCAGGAGAAATCGGCGGCCATGGCATTGCGCCGAAAGAACGACAGCCACTCAGCCGACGCGTAGAGCGCGAGCGCCTTTTGCATCGCCTTTCCGAGGGCCCGACCCGAGTAGCCGTCGAACTTGATCCCGTTGGCCAGCTCCGGATCGTCCCGCAGGTCGCACACCGAGTTCTCGAGACCCCCGGTTCGGCGCACGATGGGAATGGTTCCGTAACGCAGGCTGTACATCTGGTTGAGGCCGCAGGGTTCGAACCGCGAGGGCATCAGGAAGAAATCGCAGCCCGCCTCGATCCGGTGGGACAACGCCACGTCGAACCCCACCCGGCATGCCATCTTCTCGGGGTAGCGCGCCGCGAGGTCGACCATGGCGTCCTGCAGTTCCTTCTGACCGCTGCCCAGCACGACGAACTGCAAGCGGGCCGCCAGCATCTCCTCGAGCGCCGCCACCGAGATGTCGATGCCCTTCTGGTCCGCCAACCGGCCCACGGTGCCGAAAAGCGGCACGTCGGGAGCCTCGGGCAGGCCCATTTCCTTCTGAAGCGCCGCCTTGTTCCGTGCCTTCCCCTCCAGATGCTCCGCGTCGTAGGGGAAGGGCAGGTACGGATTCCCCGTGGTCCGCCATTCGTCGTAGTCGACTCCGTTCAGGATCCCGTGCAGGGACTCCCGCCGTTGCTGCAGGATGTCGTCCAGGCGCTCCCCATATTCCGGCGTCATGATTTCCCGGGCGTATCGGGGACTGACCGTCGTGATCGCGTTCGCTTCCTGGATCCCGGCCTTGAGCAGGTTCAACGATCCTTCGAACATCGCCGCGTCCAGGAAGTCGGGCGTCGGGGGCAGGTTCGTGAGCCCGAAGGTTTCCAGGGGATGGACGCCCTGGTAGGCGAGGTTGTGGATGGTCAACACCGTGCGCGGCGGCGCGGTCCAGCCGCCCCGAGCCACCTCGGCCCGGATAAGCAGCGGGACCAGGGCGGTCTGCCAGTCATGGACGTGGACGGCCTCCGGTTGCCAAGGCAGGTACCGGGCGAGGTGCACCACGGCCTTGGCGAAGGCGATGTACCGCTCGCCGTTGTCCCAGAATCCACCCGTCGCATCCCCGTAGATCCCGTCGCGGTCGAAGTATTGCGGGGCCTCGATGAAATAGACCGTCAGGTTGGGCTCCGGCTCGAGCACATGGACCCGGGGCTGGATCCAGTTCGGGCCCATGGGCAGGGCCATTTCCCAATCAAACGGACGGGGGGCATGGCGGGCGCGAATGCTGCGGTAGAACGGCGTGACCACCCCCACCCGGTGTCCGGCCAGGGCCAGGTTCTTGCCCAACGCCCCCACCATGTCGGCCAACCCCCCGGTCTTCGAGTAGGGGTGCAGTTCACTGGAAGCCAGGAGGATGCGCATGGGGCCTCCGAATCAGACGGCGGGCGCAACCAACCGATCCGTGCCCAGATACGGGCGCAGCGGCTCGGGGATCACCACGGATCCGTCCTCCTGCTGGTGGGTCTCGAGCACGGCGACGAACAGGCGGGCCAAGGCCGTGCCGCTGCCATTCAGGATGTGGGGAAAGCGGTTCTGCCCGTCCGCGTCCTTGTACCGGAGGTTCATGCGGCGCGCCTGGAAATCCTCGCAGTTCGAGCAGCTCGAGACCTCCAGCCAGCCGCCCTGGCCCGGGGCCCACAACTCGATGTCGTAGGTCTTCGCGCTGGCGAACCCCATGTCGCCGGTGCAGAGGTTGATGACCCGGTAGTGCAGGCCCAGCAACTGCAACACCCGTTCGGCGTTGGCCACCATCGCCTCGAGCTCCGCGTAGCCCTGGTCCGGCCGGACGATCTTGATCAGTTCCACCTTGTCGAACTGGTGCACCCGGATCATGCCGCGCGTCCCGACCCCCGCCGCGCCGGCCTCGGCCCGGAAACACGGGCTGTAGGCCACGTACCGCACCGGCAGTTGCTCGCCCGGCAGGATCTCCTCCCGGTGAATGTTCGCCACCGGCGCCTCGGCCGTCGGTACGAGGTACAGTTTCCCCAGGCTCGACTCGTCCATCCCCTCCCGCACCGCGTACGCCTGGTCCACGAATTTCGGAAACTGGCCGACGCCGACCATGCAGTGCTGGCCGACGATGAACGGCGGCGAGACTTCCGTGAAGCCGTGCTCCCGCACGTGCAGGTCGAGCATGAACTGGATCAAGCCCCGCTCCAGCCGCGCCCCCCAGCCCGTGTAGAGCAGAAATCCGCTGCCCGACAGCTTCGCGCCCCGCGTGAAATCCACCAGCCGCAGCCGCTCGCACAATTCCACGTGCGATTTCGGCGCGAAGGACGGCGCCGGCTTCGTCCCGTGCACGCGGACGACCGGATTGTCCGCGGCGGTCGCCCCCACGGCCACCGAGGCGTGCGGCAGGTTGGGCAGGCGCAGCAGCAGGTCGTCCCGCTTCGCCTCCACCTCCGCCACCTCGCGGTCCAGCGTGGTGATCCGATCCCCGATCTGGCGGACCTCCGCCTTCCGCGCCTCCGCTTCCGGGGCCTTCTTCTGGGCCATCAACGCGCCGATCTCCTTGGAAGCCGCGTTCCGCTGGGACTTCAGCTTCTCGGCCTCCGCCAGCTTCGTCCGGCGCACTTCGTCCAGACCCAGCACCTCGTCGATGCGCGCCTCGTCCCCGCCCTGGCGCGTCGCCAAACGTTCCTTCACGAACTCCGCCCGTTCCCGCACAAGCTTGATGTCCAGCATCGCGGGCGAATGATGACGGAGCCGCTCCCGCCGAAGCAAGGCGCCGCCCGCCCCGGATTCGCGGCCTCCGCCGCCCGGGACCGGGCTGCCCTCCGGCACGTTGACGACGGTCCGCGGAACCCCATGATGCCACCGCCGTGCATGGCAACGGGTTGTGCCCTCGGATCGCCGCCCTCTCCCGATGCCGCGCCACCTGGCTTTTCCCACCCTCTCCGTGAACCGACCTCTGCAACCGCGCCGCCCGGTGAGGGCACCGGGCCTACATGCTGTAGGCCGCGTGCCCCCACGCGGCGACGTGCCATCCGCGGTTCATGGTCCCAACGCGCGGTTCGCGAACCGTCGTCGCTTCCCATGAAGATCCAAGGCCTCCCCCGCCGTTCCCTCGAATCCCTGCCCGAGTCGCGCACCGTGCGCATCCTCGACCAGACCCGCCTTCCGCACGCAGTGGAGTGGCGCGAGCTGGGGACGGTCGAACAGGCCGCCGAGGCGATCACCGTCATGCGCGTCCGGGGTGCCCCGCTCATCGGAGCCACCGCCGCCTTCGGCTATGCGTTCGCCCTCCGGGAGGATCCGTCCGACGCCGGCCTCGCCTCCGCCTATGACCGCCTGTTCGCGACCCGCCCCACCGCGGTCAATCTCCGTTGGGGCCTGGACCGCATCCGGCGGGCCGTCCGCGCCCTTCCACCGCCGACCCGGGCCGAAGCCGCCTGGCGGGAAGCCCTCGCGGTCGCCGAGGACGACGTGGCGACGAATCGCGAACTCGGCCGCCATGGACTCGCCGAGTTCCGCGCGATCCTGGGACGCAAGGCCGCCCGCGTCGGCAACCCGCGCCTGAACCTCATGACCCACTGCAACGCGGGCTGGCTGGCGTGCGTCGACTGGGGCACCGCCCTCTCCCCGATCTATCAGGCCCACGACGCGGGGCTCGACGTGCATGTCTGGGTCAGCGAGACGCGCCCCCGTGGGCAGGGGGCCGCGCTCACGGCCTGGGAACTGCTCGAGCATGGCGTCCCCCACACCCTCGTCGTCGACAACGAGGCCGGCCACCTCCTGCAGCGCGGGTGGGTCGACGCATGCATCGTGGGCGCCGACCGCGTCACGGCCCGGGGCGACGTGGCGAACAAAATCGGCACCTACCTCAAGGCCCTGGCCGCCCGCGCGCACGACGTCCCGTTCCTGGTCGCCGTCCCGAGCAGCACCATGGATTGGACCCTGCAGGACGGCGTGCGCGACATCCCGATCGAGGAACGCGCCGCCCGGGAGGTCACGCACGTGGGCGGGATCACGGACGAGGGCCGGCACGAGGAGGTGCGCATCACCCCGGCCCGCACGCCGGCGCGCAACGACGCCTTCGACGTCACCCCCGCGACCCTGGTGAGCGGTCTGGTCACCGAGTTTGGAACCTTCACCACCGCCCCGACCGATCTGGAGCGTCTGCACCGGCTATCCATGGGTTGAGCCCGGATCACCGGAGAAAAGGGGGGACGGGTGGCCGGTCCGGCGACGGGTTAGTCGCCGCCCGGCACCACCATCCGAAAGGGCGGGATGCGGGTGAACACGGATCGGCCCTGGCCGTCGATGCCCAGGTAAGCCCCTTCGGCCAGCGCCGACTTCGTGCGCAGCAGGTGGAAGCTGTTGTACGTGAAGCTGTCGCCGGGAGGGATGGTCGGCATCTGGCCCACCACCCCGTCGCCTTCCACGACGGTGACCTCGCCATCCTCGGCGCGGACCACCCACTTCCGGCCCTTGATGGTGACGGCGACATCGCTGTCGTTGTGGATGGTGATGAAGTACACGAAACAATGCGGTCGATCCGCCGGCGCGTGGGCCGCGGGATGGAACACCACCCGATCCAGGGTGACCTTCAACCCCGGAAGTTCGAGCGGCGGGATGCTGGGCTCGGAGTTCGCCATGCCGGAACCGAGTTATGGGGCAGCGGCTGGCCCCGCGTCACGGTCTAGTTCCTGGGTGCCGCGCCCGCGACGGAGAAGGACAACTCGATCTCGTCGGAGACCTTGTCCTGGGGCGCGCCCGGATTGATGCCGAAGTCCGAACGCCGGATCGCGAACGTCGAGCGCAGGACGAGCAGGTCGCCCTTCAACTGTCCGTTGGTGCGCGCCCCCAGGCGATCCTTCAGATAGCTCATCTTCACCGGCACGGTGACGGACCGGGTCACCCCCCGCAGCGTGAACTTCCCGGTCACCTGCGCGGTCGTGACGTCACCCGTGGTCTTCGCGTCGGCGACGGACTCCACCTCGAATTCGATGCGCGGATGGTTCGCCACGTCGAGCCAGTCCTTCCCGTGCATGTGTCCCTTCATCACCGGGTTCGGCACCATGAGGGAGGCCGACTCGACGATCAGTCGGCCCCGGGTGGCCCGCGGGTTCGCGGGATCGAAGGTGACTTCGCCCGACACGCCGCCGGCGGCACCGCTGATGGCTTCGAGCGGCGCATCGAGCTTGAACGTCACCGTGTTCACGCCCTTCGCGTCCTTGAAGTCGAACTTCAAGGGCTCAGCGTGGGCCGCCAGCGCCATCGCGAGGGCGCCACCCACCTTCAGCATCCGTCCCAACCACGCGCTTCGATTTGTCATATCAAGTCTCCGTTTTGGTTGTCGTGCTCCGTTCCGCAGGGTCCATGGGCCGGGGCCCGGCTCCGGGGCGTGCCAGCCAGGACAAGGCGAAAACACCCCCCGCCAAGCCCGCGCAACCCGCCAGAAAATCCACCCCGGCCACGAAATTGTCCTGCCATTCCACCGATTCCTGCTCCGTCACGGGATCCACCTTCACCACCGGCACCCGGGTCTTGGTCCAACCGAGGTTCGGGCCTCCGAACAACCAGAAGACAAGTCCCCCCACGAGGATCCCGAGCGCGGACAATCGCAGGCCGGTGCGCATGAACCGCCGAGTGATAGCGTGCCTTTCCGGGTAGGCAACCGACTTTCTTCACCCGCCCGGTTGCCCGGATCCCCCCCTCCTCCTACCCTGCCCCGTCCGATGCTCCGCCTCGCCTTCCTGACCCACGAACCGTTCTTCCCGCCCTCGGGCGGCGGCTCCGCCGCCGCCGGGTACCTAGTCCGGGAACTGGTCCGGCGCGGACACCAGGTGGAGGTTTTCGGCCCCGAACTACCCGAGGCCCCGTCCGTGGAGGCCCGTTTCGGCATCCGCCTCCGCCCGTTCCGCGCGTGGCGCATGGGCCGGACCACCCCGCTTCGCACCCCCAAATACCTGCTCTATCCCGCGGCCCTTTCACGCCTCGTCCTCCGCGAAATCCAACAGGGCGCCCGCTACGACGGCCTCGTCGCCCAACACTCCATCTCCTGCGTGGCTGCCGGCATGGTCAAACGGCGCACCGGCCTGCCCGCCGTCTTCAATCTGCTCGATTGCCTGACCGGCTTTCTCGAAACCTGGCCCCCCTACCTCATGCCCCGGGCCTGCGCCCGCGCCCTGGTCCGTTACGAACTCTCCCTTCCGGCCCGCTACCGCGCCGACGGGGTCATGACGGTCTCGGATTTCCTGGCGGAACGGATCGTGGCCAACGGCACCCCCAGGGACCGCGTGCGTCCGATCTACTACGGCTTCGACGCGGCGCTGTTCCAACGCCCCGCTGCGCCGATCCCCGACGCCGCCCCCCCGACGGTCGTCATGCACGGGTCCTTCGACCACCACCACCTCGGGGACATCGCGCGCGCCGCGGTGGTGCATGTCGCCCAACGACGGCCCGGGGTCCGTTTCCGCTTCGTCGGTCCCTCCACCCCCGCCCTGCGCCACTTTCTGGCCGCCGTCCGCCGTTCCGTCTCGCCGGCCCCGGACTTGGCGGAGACCGGCTTTACCCCCTACGAACGGGTCCCGGGGGAACTCGCCTCCGCCGCCGTCGGCATCACCCCGTACCAACCTTCCACCGGCACCCACTGCGCCTTCGTCGCCAAGACCGTCGAGTACCTCGCCCTCGGCCTGCCCGTCGTCAGCACCCCCCTCGAAAGCGCCGTCCGCTATTACCGCGGATGCGAGGGGGTGAAGTTCTCGGGCTGGGATGGGGCGTCCTTCGGGGAACGGATCCTGGACTGGCTGGACCTGCCCCGAACCGACCGGGCGTCCGCGGTGGAACCGGCGCGGCGCAAGGTGGTCGCGGAGCTGGATTGGGGGGTTTTGTGCCGGCGCGCCGCCGACTTCATCGAGTCCCGCATGCCTAGGTGATTTTCACCTATGTCAACTAGGTAAAGTAAACCTACCCCGTTGACGGCGTGGCCGCGGGACCTGAATCTCCGCCCGTGGCAGATATCATCTACCCCCGCAGTCCGCGCGAAACGATGTGCGGCTGGATTCACCTCCCGCGATTGATCGACAAGATCCGCCTGCACCTGGCCGGCAAGCTGGGCAACGACTACAAAGCCAATTTCGGAAAGGGCTTCGATGGCCTCTGGCTCGAATCCGCCGGGATCCAGCTCGAGGAACTGCTCGAGGTCGTGAAGGACTCGGTCACCGACGGGGAGGTCGCGGATTGGGTCTCCCGGCGGGTCAAGCGCACCGAGGCCGAAAAGCGCGCCCATGCCGAGCGCATGCTGAGCACCCCGGCGGAGGACGACATGCCGGGCCAGGCACGACTTCGCTTGAGGAAGGAACAAGCCGGGCTGGCGGACCGGGAGGACATCCGCACGTTCGTGGATTTCATCGACGCCGACGAAAAGCGGCTCTGACCCATCAGGGCAGTTCCCGGATCGAGACGTTGCGGAATTGCAGCAGGCTCGGGGGGCTGACCCATTTGCCATCGCGCTTCCCGCCGTGATGCTGGAAGCCGATGCGCCCCTGGGCCGGCATTCCCGGAATCCGGGCGCCGTCGATCACGGTCCGGCCGTTCAGCACCACGGTAACCGCGTTGCCCTTCACGGTGATCTCGTAGGTGTTCCATTCGCCCACGGGTTTGTCGGCCTGCGTGCGGGGGGTCACGGCTGCCCGCACTTCGGGCGGCATCGCACCATCGGTTCGCACGCCGTACATCTCGCCGGAGCCGATGGGCCAGCACCAGATGTTGACCTGATATTTCACGTCGCCGCGCAGCAGGATGCCCGAATCGGAATCCGGCAACGCCAGGCGGAGCTCCTTGCCGTGCACGTCCCGCGCATGGGTGCCATCGGGCAGGATGTAGGGGACGCCGGGATTCACGTAGGGCGTCGCCTTGATCCGCCAATCCACGCGCAGGGTGAAATCCCGGTACTCCTTCTCCGACCACACGTTCTTGTCGCCCGGCGCCTCGCTTTCCGCGTCGTAGTCGATGACGCCGTCCTGGACCTTCCAATGCCCCCCGTCCCCCGCGGGCACCTTCCAGCCCGTCCAGTCGCGCCCGTTGAAGACGGACGTGAAACCCGCGGCCACGCCATCCGCCGCCGTCGCGCCGCTGCACCAGCCCAGCCAGGTTGCCGCGAGAACGCCTGCCAGCACGCCCCGCGCCGCCGAAGTTCGGAATCGCTTCATGGAGTGCCTCCAGCATGCGAAGCCACTGCCCGCCCCGCCAAGCCCAACTTCGAACCGAGCGAAGGATTTGCCGAACGGGGCCCGGGCTCTTCATCCTCCCCCACGCCATGTTCCCCCACCTCCGGCGTTTCGGGCGCCTTGCCCGGCTGGCGCTCGCGCTGCTCGTGCCGGCCACGTCCGTCCGGGCCGAAACGACGTCCCCCGCCCCCGCCCCCCGGCGCCTCCCCAATTTCGTCTTCATCCTCGCCGACGATCTGGGGGCCTTCGACCTCGCCTGCGACGGGCGGCTCGATCATCGCACGCCCCACCTCGACCGACTGGCGGCCCAGGGCACCCGCTTCACCGCTGCCTATTGCGCCCAACCCATTTGTTCCCCCTCCCGTGCCGCCATCCTCACCGGACTGCACCCGGCGCGATTGCACCTCACGACCTACCTCCCCGGCCGTGCCGACGCCCCCTCCCAACAGGTTCTGCATCCGCCGATCCGCCCGGCGCTGCCGCTCGACCTCCAGACCCTGCCCGAACACCTGAGGGCCGCGGGCTACGCGACCGCCTGCATCGGGAAGTGGCACCTGGGCGGCGCCGGGGCCGGGCCCCGGGAGCAGGGCTTTGACGTGGTCCACGCCGGCCAGGCCAACACCGCGCCGTCGGACACCGAGGGCGGCAAGGGCGAGTTCGACCTGACCGCTCGTGCCGAGGCGTTCCTCGAGCAGCATCGGGACCGCCCGTTTTTCCTCTACCTCGCCCACCACAGCCCTCACATCCCCTACTCCGCGCGGTCGAACCTCGTCGCCGCCCACACCCAGGCAGGCGCCTTCGAGCCCCGCTATGCCGCCCTGGTCGAAACGTTGGATGCCGCCGTCGGGCAATTGCTGGGGCGCCTCGACGCCCTCGGCCTGGCCGAGCACACCGTCGTCGTCTTCACGAGCGACAACGGCGGCCTGCATGTTCCCGAACTCCAGCACCCGCGAATCACCCACAACGGGCCGCTCCGCGCCGGCAAGGGCTTCCTTTATGAGGGCGGACTCCGCATCCCGTTGATCGTGCGCTGGCCCGGGCACACGCCGCCCGGACGGGTCGTCGCGGACCCCGTGAGCAACCTCGACTGGCTTCCCACCTTCCTCGAATTGGCCAACCTGCCCGTCCCGCCGCGGCTCGACGGACGATCCCTCGCCCCGCTCCTGCTCGCGAAGGGCTCGGCGTCCGCCCGCACCCTGTTCTGGCATTTCCCCCACTACACGAACCAAGGCGGACGCCCCGGGGGCGCCATCCGGGACGGGCGCTGGAAGTTCATCGAATTCTACGATTCCGGCGCCCAGGAGCTGTACGACCTGACCGAGGATCCCGGCGAAACCCGGAATCTCGCCGGCTCGCGTCCCGACGAGGCGTCCCGACTCCACCGGATCCTCGCCGCGGAACGTCGCGCCCGCGGGGTGCAGGAAAACCAACCCAATCCGGCGTTCGACCCCGCCCGGTTCGCGGCGCTTTACCTCGACTTCGACCCGTCCCGGTTCGCGCCCCGCACGGCCGGGACCCGGGAATGGGGTCAGGTCGCCCGCTGGCGCCGGCTCATGGACGAGGCGGTTCGGAAACCGTGAGCCACGGGCGCAATGCGGCCACAAGCGCCGCGGGCATGCGGCGCACCTTTTCCTCCGGGCTGGTGCACACGTGCCGGGTCTCCGCCTCGACCAGCACTCTCCCGGCGGCGTCGCAGACCACGTGATGAACCCCCAGTCGGACCCCCTCCAACTGGCTCAACCGCAGGCGCACGTCCAGCCAGTCGTCGTACCGCGCCGGGCGCAGGTACCGAACCTTGAGTTCGAGCACCGGGAAGATGAACCCATCGGCCTGCAAACGTTCCACCGGATGACCGATGGCCCGCAGGAACTCCCCCCGGGCCGCCTCGAGGATGTCGAGGTAACGGCTGTGGTAGACGTGATTGCCCACCGTGCACTCGGCGTAGATCACCCGATGCCGGTACTGAAAGCCCTGCGGCGACGCGTCGGACACGCCGGCCAATTAGCCCGGTTCCCAACCCGAAATCCAGCCTCCACTGACGTGCCCCCCCCTCGCGTCCCGGAACCCCGCGTCGCTCGGGAGGGAGCGGCCAAGTCGGACCGCATTCGCTCCGCCGCACGGCCCACGGCGCGGGGCCGGGATTGGCGATCGTGGAGGCGCGCCAGGGCGGCGAAGGCAGCCACCGAGCCGGACCTTTTTCGTGCACCGCACACGCTCCGCCTCCTTATGTCGGCGGCTACGCACCAGCACTTCGTTCTCTTTGTTCCGGTCCGCCCGAGCGCCGGCTTTTCACCGTGCGTGCGCCCGGTTTGCGGACCGCATTCGCCCCGCCCTCACCCGACGGCAGTTACGGGGAGTTCCAGGCTTGGCGCCGCGTTCGGCGTCCCGGGCCGAGGCCGACCCGGCCACCGCAGGGCCGCGCGCCACGGTTTTCGGCTTGGCGCGGCCCCGATTCCACGGCCCTCTCGGGACGTGCACCCGTCCCTGATCCCGTTCCTTCGCTGCCTCGTCCCGGCGCTCGCCCTGGCCTGCCTCCCGTGCCTGACCGCCGCACCTGTTCGCGTGATCTTCGATACCGACATGGCCGAGGACGTCGACGATGTCGGCGCCCTGGCGATCCTGCACGCCCTCGCGGACCGGGGGGAATGCGAGATCCTGGGGGTCATGGTCTGCGCCCGGAACGAGACCGTCGGTCCCTGCGCCGATGCCATCAACCATTGGTATGGCCGGCCCAACCTCCCCATCGGCTACCAACGCGGCCTCCAGAAGGGATATCGGACGGTCGATCCCACGCCAACCCCGTCGAAGTACGCCGCGGCGGTTTCGGCCGAGTTCCCGCACGACCTGAAGCGCGGCAGCGACTGCCCCGATGCGGCGTTGCTCTATCGCCGACTCCTGGCCGCGCAACCGGACCGAAGCGTCGTGATCGTGTCGGTCGGTTTCCTCAACAACCTCCGGGACCTTCTCGACACCCCGAAGGACGCGGTGAGCGACCTCGACGGCGAAGCACTGGTCCGCCGGAAGGTGAAGGAATGGGTCTGCATGGGCGGGAAATTCCCGGACGGCCGCTTCCCCGACGGCAACGGCGAGTACAACGTCATGTACGACACCGTCGGCTCGGTCCGCGCGATCCATGACTGGCCGACTCCGGTCGTCTTTTCCGGGTTCGAGATCGGCGTCGCGATCAAGACGGGCGCCGGGTTGCAGGCGCGCCCGGGTGCGGATCCCGTGCGCCGTGCGTACCAGCTGTATACCGGCGGCGCCGCGCGGGAGAGCTGGGATCTCACCGCCGTGCTCTATGCCGTCCGCGGCCTGGGCGAGCGGTGGACGCTGTCCGAGCCGGGATTCTGTGTCATGCACCAACGCGTGCCGCACGGATACAACGGATGGATCCCCGTGCCCGAGGCGGGAGGGAGCCACCGTTACCTGATCGCGAAGGCTCCCCCGGAATCGGTCGGTCGGGAGATCGAGGAACTGCTGCTGGCGATGCCGCGCCGC
>CAZSOV010000065.1:21052-30198 GCA_964608505.1 uncultured Verrucomicrobiota bacterium | reverse complement strand
TCCTATTGGAGCGGCGGCGATTTTTCGTCGGTTTCAAGTCCGACGGGCTGCTAGAGGCGGGGATGCATTCCTTCAAACCCTCGACGAACCCGGTCCGGAGGTGGGCGTGGGCGCTTGCGCTGGCGATGACCTGCCCCGCCTTCGCCCAAAACCTGCTTCCCAACCCGCGCTTCGCCGCGGGATCCGCCGCCGGGCCGGAGGGTTGGAGCCGCGTGCAGGGTGCGGGTTCGTGGCTGCGGTCGGTTGGCGGCACGACGTCCGCGGTGCGCGTGGAGGGCCGGGGCGAGGACACCGCCTCGTGGCGCACCGCTCCCCTGCCCCTCCAACGGGGCGCCCTGTATGAAATGCGGTTTCGGGCGCGACGGCTACCCGGGGCCAGCGGGGGGACGGCGTTTGGCGGCGTCGGTGCGGTGCACCGGGATTTCGCCCTCGTCGAGGATGCGCGGGAGTACCGGTTCGTGTTCGCGGTGCCCGATCACGAGCGCGACCCGTCGGCGCGACTGGGCCAGTGGCATGTCACCGGCGGGATGATCTTCGAATCCGCCGGGCTCATGCCGGTTCGCGCCGAGCACGCCCGCTTCGAAGGACCGGAGCGGTTCGAACTGGGCGAGGGCGAGAGCGTTCGTGCGGGAACCTATGCCTTCGAGCCCGACCCGAACTGGATCGGGGCGAACTCGAGTCGTTGCATCGTGACGAACCGCGTGGGGTTCAACTCCAACCGCTGGCTCTTCGAATCGGGCTCGCAGCTGGTCTTCCGGCATCGCGTCGGCACCTGGCCGCTGCGGGACGGGCGGGTCCGGGTCGGCATCAACCACCACACGGCGGGGTCGCTGACGGTCGGTGTCAGTACCAACGGCGTTGCCTGGCGCGCGCTCGGCGAGTTCGACGGGGCCACGCGGGGCGGGGAGCTGGCCGTGCCCGCCGCTTGGCTCCCCGCGACGGAGTTGTGGGTCGGGTTGGCGGCCAGGGGAGATTCGTCCGGGTTTCAAGTCGATACCTACCGGTTCTCCGCGCGCGTGGACGCCGGGACCTTCGAGGCGGAGGGCATGACGGAGTTCGTCGACGGCACCGGACACTGGATGCGGCCCGCGGGGATTCTGGACGGGCCGGCGTTCGGGGAGTCCCTGGCGTCCCCGGAGGGCCTGTCCCTGTGGTGGTGCGCTGGCAGCGTCAAGGTGGGACGACAGACGCCCCCGCCCGACCGCGCGAAACAGGCACCGGGAGCGGTCACGGTGGCGTTGGCGCGGGGCGAATACGAGCCCTCTCAGGTTGTGTTGCGCGCGGACCGCGGGACGCGGTTGACGGCGGCGGA
The DNA here is from genome assembly GCA_964608505.1 of uncultured Verrucomicrobiota bacterium. Lineage (GTDB taxonomy): Bacteria > Verrucomicrobiota > Verrucomicrobiia > Limisphaerales > CAIMTB01 > CAIMTB01. The sequence continues at coordinate 28,886 of CAZSOV010000065.1, read as the reverse complement.
AGTGGTCGGATTGCGCGATCCCGCGGGCGAAGCCTCGCCGCTGACGGTGAAGATCGAGGAAGTCGCCTACGTGCCGGTGACGCGACCCACGGATGGCGCGTGCCAACGCGGCTGGTACCCGGACCCGTTGCCGCCGTTGCGACTGCCCCTGGCGCTGCCGGCGGGGGAAAATCAGCCGCTCTGGCTGACCGTGTACGCGCCCCGGGGATCGGTGGCGGGCGTGCATCGGGGCGACCTTCTCCTGCGGACCGACGAACGCGAGGCGCGGGTGGCACTGGAGTTCGAGGTGCATGACTTCGATCTGCCCCGGGAAACCCGACTGCGCAGCGCCCTGGGTCTGGGGATGACGGAAATCGTGCGGTACCACCATCTGACGAACCGCACCGACCAGGTCGCGGTGTTCGAGAAGTACCTCGCCAACTTCGCCGAGCACCGCATCAGCCCCTACTCGTTCTACGACCACGCCCCGATCGGGGTGTCGTTTCCGGGCACGGGCACGAACCGGCAGGCACGCGTCGATTTCGCCGCGTTCGACCGGGCCGCAACCCGCTGGTTGGACGAGGCGGGGTTCAACACCTTCCAGCTGCCGCTCCAGGGCATGGGCGGCGGGACGTTTCATGCCCGGCATCCGGGGCGGCTGGCGGGGTTCGACGAGGGTACCCCGGAGCACGCGCGGCTGTTCCGGGATTATCTGGGTCAGGTCGAACGGCACCTGGCCGAACGCGGCTGGCTGGGCCGCGCGTTCACCTACTGGTTCGACGAACCGGACCCGAAGGACTACGCGTTCGTGGTCGCCGGCATGCGGCGGTTGAAGGAGGCCGCGCCGGGAATCCGCCGGATGCTCACCGAACAACCCGAGCCCGCGCTGCTGGGACACGTGGACATCTGGTGCGGGCTGACGCCGGAGTGGACCCCCGACCGCGTGCAGGCCCGGCGCGAGGCCGGGGAGGAGGTCTGGTGGTACATCTGCACCGCGCCGAAGGAACCCTATGTCACCGAGTTCATCGATCATCCCGGCACGGAGCTTCGCCTGTGGCCGTGGCAATCCTGGCAGTACGGGGTCACCGGGATTCTCGTCTGGGCCACGGTGTACTGGACCAGCCCGCTGGCGTACCCGGAACCGACATTGCAGGATCCGTGGCGCGACCCGATGAGCTGGGTCAGCGGCTACGGATTCCCGGTGGGACACCGCGGACCCTGGGGCAACGGCGACGGACGTTTCCTGTATCCGCCCCGACGCGATCCGAACGCCACACAAGCGCCGGACCTGTCGGGCCCCATCAACTCGGTGCGCTGGGAGAACCTCCGGGACGGCATGGAGGACTACGAATACCTCGTGCGGCTCCAACGGGAACTGGATCGGCTCGAAAAATCGGGGAACCGCTCGCCCCGGTTGTCGGACGCGCGGTCCTTGCTGGCGGTGCCCCCGGAAATCTCGAAGGACCTCGTTCATTTCACGACGGATCCCCGTCCGATTCTCGAGCACCGCGACCGGCTCGCCCGCGCCATCGTGCGGCTTCAGTCGGTGCCTTGAGCGACGACCCTGGAGCGGGCCGAACTCACCGCTCGCCCGTCGCCCAAGGAAAGGTCGGAAAAGGTCTGAACGTCCCATGCATGGGCGGGTCCAATGGACGAACTCGAGCCTATGCGCCAGACCAAGGTCACCGTCCCCTGGGATTCCGGGCTGCACCTGCGCCCCGCGGCCCAACTCATCCATCTGGCCCGCGGGTATCAGTCGGAGATCCGACTCCGCCGGGGCGGGAAGATCGCCGACGCCCGGAGCATTCTGGGCGTCCTGCTGCTCAGCGCGGGATTGGGTACCGCGCTGGACATCGAGGCCGCGGGCGTGGACGAGGGCGAAGCCATCCTGGCCGTGCAGCGCTTTTTCGAGGCCGAGGACCAGGAAACGGGGGCCGCCGCTGCCGGGGGACGGGCGATGGCTGCGGGGGTGACCGGGGCATCGGCGCAGGCCAGCCCGCCGGTCGACCCGGGCGGCGGGCTTCAGGGCGAGGTGTAAACGAGCCAGACGCCGCCCAGGAGGACCAGAACGCCGCAGGCGACCTTCAGGACGGCGACCCCCTTGGATCGATCGTTCCAATCCAGGAAGCGCTGGACCCGCTCCGTGGAGGTCCCCGCCGCGACGATGACGCTGCAATGGCCGACGGCGTAGGCCACGAGCAGAAGCACGCCGAAGGGCAGGTCGGACGCCGCCATCCGAAAGGTGACCCCCAGCATGGGCGCCATGTAGGCAAAGGTGCAGGGACCGAGGGCGATGCCAAAGACCAGCCCAAGAAGGAAGGCGGCGAGCAATCCTCGGCGCTTCATCCCGACCTGGCCGGGACCTGACCAGGGCATCGGGATCACGCCCACCAGGTGCAGTCCCACCACGAAAAAGACGAGGGCGACGAGGTAGTTCCCGTAGCGCCCGACGTCGCCCATCATTCGGCCCGCGGCGGCCGTCGCCACGCCGATGCCGGCGATGGTGAGGAGGATGCCGACGGCAAACAACGTGGCGGTCCAGAAGGCCCGGCGGGTGGTGACGCGTTCCTGGTCGCTGATGAATCCGACGATGAGCGGAATGCTCGCGAGGTGGCAGGGGCTGAGGACGATGCTCAGGATCCCCCAGACGAAGGCCGCGCCGACCGCCACGAGAGGAGACCCTTCGACGGCCCGGCTTAACTGGGTGAAAAGTTGTTCCATGGTTCCAGGACGCGGGTGACTTCGTTCCGACGCGCGGGTCATGCCGGCGGGGCCGGGGACTCGCGCAACCGTCCATCCTCCATTTCCACGGTCCGGTCGAACACGTCCAGGGCCCGGTGGTCGTGGGTGACCACCAGCACGGCGGCGTGGCGTTCGCGGGCCACTTTCGCAAAGAGCTCCATGACCTGGCGCCCCCGCTGGCTGTCCAGGGCGGCGGTCGGTTCGTCGGCCAGGATCAGCCCCGGTTCGTTGGCGAGGGCCCGGGCCACGGCGACGCGCTGCTGCTGTCCGCCGGAGAGTTCCTCGGGCAGGTGTCGGGCACGGTCGCCGACTCCCAGGTAGTCCAGGAGTTCGCGGGCGCGCTGCCGGGCCGTCCGCGGGGCCACGTCGTTGATCTCGAGGGCGACCTGCACGTTCTCCAGGGCCGAGAGGAATGGAATCAGGTTGGCCCGCTGGAAGACGAAGCCGAGGTGCCTCCGGCGAAACGCGCGGAGGTCCACCCCGGCGCGCGGGCCGTCGAGGACGAGATGCCCGCCGATATGGATGCGTCCGGAGGTCGGGGGGTTGATGAGTCCGATGGCGGTCAGCAGGGTGGATTTGCCGGCGCCACTGGGCCCGAGGAGGGCCACGACCTCCCCCCGCTGGACCTGCAGCGTGACATCGCGCAGGGCGACCACCTCGGTGTTTCCACTGCCGTACCTCTTGGTCACGGATTCGGCGAGGATCGCGGGGGCGTTGGGGGCCAGGGCGGTCATCCGGCGAGGACCTTGTTGGGTTCCACCCGCATGGCCTTGGCGATGCCCAGCAGGCTTGCGAGGACGGAGATGGCCAGCACGATGCCGCCCAGCATCAGCAGGTCCGGGGCCTCGATGATCACCAGGCGGGGGAATTTCGGGAACGCGTACTGCCCCAGCCACCAGGCCAGACCGTATCCGAGGGCGCCCATGAGCAGGGCCTGTTGCAGGATCAGCCCGACGATCACGCCGTTGCGCGCCCCGATCAGCTTGAGCAGGGCGATGTCGTGGAGTTTGTCGAGGGTCAGGGTGTAGAGGATCAGCGCCATGATGATCGTGGAGATGATGATCAGCAGGGCGCGAAACATGCCCAGTTGGCGGCGGGACCGGTCCACCATGCCGCCCAGCAGCAGTTCCTTCTGCTGGTCGGTGCAGTACGCGGTGACGTCCGGCCACGCCGAGAGCGTCCCGAGAACGTCCTTCGGCTCCACCCCTGGCTGCAGTTTCAGCAGCACGGCGCTGACTTGAGGCGGGGTCAACGCGGGAATGTCGCCTTCGAGCCCCCCGGCGCGCTCCAGCAGAAGCGGCTGCACCTGCCCGAGATCCTCGGAGGCGACACGCCCGCGGCGGGCGGCACGTTCCAGTCGCCGCGCGTCCCCGGGCACGTCGAACTGGATGGCCGTCGCGTCGGAAGCCGTGAAGAAGGCGAGCCCGTCCCCGCCCGTTCCGACGAGCCCGCGGGTAAGACCCACGACGGTGTACCGGTCGTTGCCCAGGTCGAGTTGGTCGCCGAGCGCGAGACCGAGGGAACGGTCGGCGATCATCTCGAAATGGGCCTGTCGCAGGGGACGTCCCGCCGCGAGCGGAATCCAGTCCCCCTTGTCGTCCGGCCAGGCCAGGCCCTGAACGACCATGCGCAGGGGGCGCCCGTGATGCTCGCGCTGAACCGTGTGCGAGACGAAGCGGCGTGCCCAGGCAACCCCCGGAACGGCCCCTGCCCGGTCCTCCAACGCGACGGGGACGCGCGAGATCTCGGCGAACGGTCCCCGGGTGCCTCCCTGCACGACCCACACGTCGGCGTCGATGCGATCCACCAGAAGAACCGCCTCGTGAATCAGGCCCCGGTAGATGCCCCCCATGCCCATGACGATCATCAGCAACAGGCCGATGCCCAACGTCGTCAGGACGAACCGTCCCGCGTTGTGGCGGACATCACGAATCGCGAGGTTCATGGGACCTGGATGCGCTGGCCGTCACGGAGCGCGGCGGCTCGACTGTCGGCGGGGCGAACGACCCGCTCGCCTCCCTGGATGCCTTCGACGACCTCGACGTGGCCTCCGCCACGCAACCCCGTGGCGACGGACCGCCAGCGAGCGCGTCCGCCCTCGTCGAGGAAGACCCCCCGTCGTCCGTCCCGGACCACGAGGAAGGACTCGGGCAGGACGGGGACGTCGTCCTTGTGCCGGCTCCGGATGAAGACCTCGGCCCGCTGACCGAAGGTCCAGTTGGCAGGGAGCGACGCGACGCGGACGTCGACCAGAAACTCCCGTGTCTCGCGATCCGTTTCCCGACCGAGTCGTGCCACCGAGCCCGCGTGTTTCTCCCCCGGGGCGGAGCGGAAGACGACGCGGGCGGATTGACCGGTGCTCAATTGTGCCGCGGCGGTCTCGTCGACCCAGGCGGAAACCCAGATTTCATTGGTGGCCGCCACCTGCAGCACCGACGAACCCGGCACGACCACGCCGCCCGGATCACGGTCCCGACGGACCACCAGCCCGTCGTAGGGACTGCGCAGTTCGGTGAAGGCGAGGCGCTCCCTTTGGTGGAGCAGGTTCTTCCCGGCGGCGACCGCCTGGCTTTGGACCTCGGCGATGGCAGCCAGGGACCGTCGCAAGTCGGCCTCCGCGACGTTCAGCGCCTCTGCCGCCCGATCGAAGTCCGCCTGGGAGGTGACCTTGGTGGCCACCAACTCAGCGACCCGCCGATGGTCCTGCCGGGCCTGTCGCAACACCGCCTCCGCCCGCGCCTGGTCTGCTTGCACCCGCTCCACCGTGACGCGTGCCGACGCCAAACCTGCCTCGGCGACGGCCACCTGTTGCCGCAACTCGCCGTCGTCGAGCCGCGCCAGCAGCTGGCCGTTCGTGATGGCGTCGCCCTGGTCCACGAGGACCTCGGCGAGTCGTTCCTGGATGCGAGGGCTGAGCGTCGTCTTCACCCGCGCCTCCAGCGTTCCCGTCCCCAACACCTCCGCGGAGATCGGGGCGCGGGCGACGGTGTGGGCCGAAACCGGGACCCGGACCAGGCGGGCACGGGCGACGAACCCGGCCACGAGCGCGAGGAGCAGGAGCCATTTCCAGGAGCGACGGAGGGCATTCATGTGGATCGGCCAGGGGGTGCGGCTTACTTGCATTCGCCCAGCTTGCACGCTTTGGCGATTTGCTCCGGATCGAGCTTCATCTTGTCCGCAAGGGCCTGGGCGATGGTGATCTGCCGCCCGGTCATCGCCGGACGCTGCTCCAGCCACGCCTCGAGATTCGCCCGGGTGACGAAAAAGCCCTGCTTGAAGCAGCCCGCCGAAGCCCACTGGCCATCGGGGGACTTCTTTTGTCCGAACCAGGCAATCGCGGAGGCGGGTTGGAGGGCCGCCACCTTGCCATCCAGCGTCTTCACCCGGACGAGTTCGCCGCTCAAACCGTCGCGAGCCTCGACCTCGATGTCCTTCTGCAGTCGCGCCGCGACCCCGAGCGCGCAGTGGGTGCAGCAGCCCTGGGTTCGGATGCCGCCCGCGACCGTGACCGGACAAGCGTCCTCGGGATAGACGGCGCGGTCGCAGAACCCGCAACGGGTCGCCAGCTCCTTGGTCCGCAGCACGTCCCATGGGATCAAGGTTCCCGGGGTTCCTCCCTGGACCGCCTTCGCCGACTCGGACCTCGCAAACGCCAGGATCGTGGCGCGCCCTTCTGCGTCCAGGCCGTAGAGATAGGTGGCACCCACCGCCGGGATCAGCGTGCCGGTCTCCGAGTCGGTCACCTCGACCTTGGCTTCCTCGGCCTTCGGGTCAGCGCCGACGAGGCTGGAAAGGTAGATGAAATAGCAGTGGGGCGAGCACAGGAGGCGCTCCTCACGGGTCCCCTTCACCCTTGTCAGCTGTCGGGCGGTGATGTCGCCGTCGCACAGGGAACAGACCTTCCCCCTGGGTCGGGTGTCGGCTTGGACGGGTTCCTCCCGGACGATGCCGGCGGTTGCCGTTGACGTTCCCGTGTCGACGCCCAGTTCCTTCCATTTGGACAAAATGTCCTCCTTCCCGAAGAAGCCTGTGTGCCGGTACAACTCCCTGCCTCCGGCATCGTAGAAGATCTGGGTGGGAATCATCTCGACTCCGTACTGCTTGCCCACCTCGGGGTTCTCCCAGACGTCGATGAAATGGACTTCGAAGTGGCTGGCGTAGTCCTTCCTCAGCTCATCGAGGATGGGCGCCATGAGTTTGCAGGGGATGCATTTGCCGGCACCCAGGTCCACGAGGCGGGGCATCGAGGTCTTCGCCAAGGACTTTGCCGCGGTCGCGTCGGCTCGCGCGTCGGCGCCAGGAACGGGTGCTGGGGCGGTGGGGCGTTCGGAGCGTTTGAGAGCCACGACGCCAGCGACGGCCATGGCGAGCGCGCCCACGATGAGGATCCGGGTCCATGTGTTCATGGTGGTTCAGACGGCGGAGGGTTGCGGGCGTGCGGCACCCAGGATCCGTTTCAGTTCCTCCACGGAGGGGACCCTTCCGGTGACTTGGACCGTGCCGTCGACGACCAGCGCCGGCGTCATCATCACGCGGAAGGCCAGGATCTGGTTGAGGTCGGTGATTTTGCCCAGCTGGTATTCCAGGCCGAGTTCGCGGGCGGCCTGATCGGCGGCTTCGGCGAGCTTCCGGCACTTGGTGCAGCCGGGACCGAGGACGAGTAGTTCCATAAGGGTAGGCGTTGGCGTTGGTTGGTTGGGATTCAGGCGAAGGCGCCGAAGGCCCACCCGGTGAGGGTGGACATGGCGATCACGAGGCCGGTGAACGTCAGGGTCTTGCTCCAGCCCATCACCGACTCGAGGACCAGGATGCTTGGAAGCGATAGGGCCGGTCCGGCCAGAAGGAGGGTCAGCATGGGGCCCGGATGCATGCCCAGCCTGCCGAGCGCCTCGCAGACGGGGATCTCGGTGAGGGTGGCGAAGTACCAGAAGGCTCCGATCACGCTCGCCACGAGGTTGGCGGAAAGCGAGTTGTCGCCGACGAGTCGCGCCACGGCGGCCTCGGGAACCAGGGCTCCCACGAATCCCACCACGAAGACGCCGCCGAACAGCAACGGCACGATCTGCTTGGAGAAGTCCCAGGTGTTGCTCATCCACTCGCCGACCTCCTGGCG
>CAZSOV010000065.1:0-20952 GCA_964608505.1 uncultured Verrucomicrobiota bacterium | reverse complement strand
GTCGGCTTCCCGGACCGTGGCGATCCCGCTCTTCGCCAGGGTGACTTTGGCGCCGGCGGGTTGTCCGTTCCACGGCGCTTCCAACTGGTAGACCCTTTCGTCGCGGGTTTCCTGAAGGGTGATGGCAGAGAACGTCTGCCCCGCCGCAGTGGTGACCACGACATTGCCGGGATTGTACCAATCGCTGAGGACGAGAAAGGCCACCATGGCCGACAGAAGCGTCGAGGTCTTCCAAAGGGGGCGACCGGGTGGAGGCGGGTCGGGCATCGCCAGAGCCTCCCGAACCCGGGCCGATTCCTCGCGACGAAACACCATCGCCATGACCCAGCCGATGGCGACCGAGAAAACGATGGCGCCGACGGCACGCCCGATCCCGATCGGCGCACCGAGCACTCGTGCGGTGAGGAAGATCGCCAGCACGTTGATGGCGGGCCCCGAATAGAGGAACGCGATGGCCGGACCAAGGCCGGCACCGAGTCGATGAATGCCGGCGAACACGGGCAGCACGCTGCAGGAGCAGACGGCCAGCACCGTTCCGGAGACCGAGGCCACGCCGTAGGCCTTGGGTTTCGACGACGTGGGTCCGAGATGCCGGAGCACGACCTCCTTCGAGAGGAAGGTGGTCACCGCCCCGGCGATGAACATCGCGGGCACCACGCAGGCGAGGGTGTGGTTGCGGACGTACCACTGGAGGAGCTTGAAGGCCTCCTGGATGGCCCCCTGCACGGAGGCGTTCGAAAGCGGGAGGTAATAGGCGACGAGGAAGACGCCGGCCATGGCGCCGAGGACCTGGAGTTCCTTCCGCCAGGAGGGGGGGAGGGAGATGGGGATGGCCTTCATCGCGGTAGCAGAAATGCTATTTAGCGCATCTGCGAAGACATGCTCAAAAAGAGGCTCATCGACCGCCCCCGTTGGATTTCACGTCGCACACGCACTGGAAAAAATTCATCACGCAGGGGGTCATCAGGCGGTAGAAGACCTGGGTGCCCCGCTTGTCGTCGTCGACGATGCCGGCGTTCTTCAGGATGGAGAGGTGACGCGACACGGTGGGCATCTCCGACCCGACCAGCCGGGCGAGTTCGCAGACGCAGCGTTCGCCGCGGGAGAGTTCGTCCACGATCAGCAGGCGTCCGGGATGCCCGAGGGCCTTGAAGACCTGGGCCTGGGGTTTGAAGTCGGCGGGCTTGAGCGGGGACTTGGGCATGGCGACCTTGCGTGGCGCGTGAAGCTTATTCGCTATTTCGCGAAGTATGTCAACGGTACAGTGCCGAACAACGGCGGGCGGGACGTCCCTCCCTCCGTCCCTCCGTCCCTCCGTCCCTCCGTCCCTCCGTGCGGGATGGGGATGGGGAGTCATGGCGTTTGCCGCCGGGGGGAAATCGTGGCGAGGACCCGGCGCCATCCCGAGCCGACATCGTCCGCCGCCGTCAGCACGCAGGGAACCAGGAAGAGGGTGATCGCGGCACCAAAGAGGACGCCAAAACCGAGCGAGATCGCCATGGGAACGAGGAACTGCGCCTGGAGCGACTTGGCAAGCATCAGCGGCGCGAGGCCGGCGAAGGTCGTCGTCGACGTCAGCAGGATGGGGCGGAACCGCCGCACCCCTGCCTCGAGAGCCGCCTCGCGCAGCGTGCGGCCCTGGGCGCGGCGCTGGTTGATGTAGTCCATCAGCACGATCGAATCGTTCACGGCAACGCCGGCGAGGGCGAGCATGCCGAACACGGAGAGATACGACGGGGTGACGCCGAGGAGCAGGTGGCCCCCGAGCGCGGCGAGGATGCCGAACGGGATGGCCAGCAGGACGAAGAGCGGCTGCAGGAGCGACCGGAACGGGATGGCCAGCATGGCGTACAACGCCAGCAGGAGGGCGCCGCCGCCGAGCACGACGCGTTGTCGGGTCTCCTCCGCCTCCGCCACCTGGCCTTTGAACTGGAAGGACAGGTCGCCGGCTTCGAGGCACAGTTGCCGAAGCCGGGGTTCGAGTGTTCGCGCCAGGGCGAGCACGTCCACGGTTTCATCCGCCGGCTGACCGCCGATGCGGATGACCTCGGCGCGGTCATTGCGCTCCACGAACGACGGGGCCTTGGTGAAGCGGACCTCGGCGACGGTCGCGAGGGGAACCTCGGCGCCGCGCGGGGTGCGGATCTTCATCTGGTCGAGCGTGTGGAGCGTCTCGCGGTCGGCGCGGGGAAGGCGGACCATGACACGGAGGTCGTCCACGCCGCGCTGCACGCGCTGGGCTTCCTCGCCGAAGAAGGCCTGGCGGACCTGGCGGGCCAGCAGCACCTGGTGGAGGCCGAGTTCCGCGGCACGGGGTCGAAGGCGCAGCTCGAGTTCGTCCTGCCCGTAATTGATCGCCGCCCACGCGGTCTGGATGCCGGGCTGGGCCTGGATGAGCGCCTTGATCTGCTCGGCGACCTCGGCCTTGCGCGGGGAGGTCGGGCCGCGCAGTTCGAGATGCAGGTTCGCGTCCGCATATTCACGACCGGCTTCGAGGGAGCGTTCGGCGATGATCCGGAAGGTGACCGCCTCGGGGATGGGCCCGACGAGTTCGGTCCAGCGCCGGGCGATTTCGGCGTTGCGCGGCCCCGGGACGGATCGTTCGCCGGGATCGGTGATTTCGACGGAGATCAATCCGCGCGACCGGTCGAAGCCCGCGCCCGCGCCGTAGCCCCCGGCGACGAGGGAGACATCCCGCACCAGGGATTCGCCGGTGCCGGGATCCGTGAACTCCTTGCGGACCTGCTCCAGGGCGGCGTGCAGGCGGTCCATGTAACGCGAGGTCACGTCGAGGGGCGTGTCGTCCGGAAGGTCCAGGATGGCGGTGATGCGCATGGTGTCCACGGAGGGGAAGGACACGAACTTCATGCGTCCGCCGGCGATCCAGCCGGCCATGAGCAGGGCGAGGGCGACGAACGCGCTGATCACCGCGCCGCGCCAGGCCACGGCCCGTTCCAGGAGGGGGCGGTAGACCTGGTGCACGAAGCGGTCGAGGCCGGCTGCCACGCGAGCCTGGAACCGGGTGAACGCATTCTCGGGCGGGGCGGCGCGCAGGTGCTTGAGGTGGGAGGGAAGGCACAGTTTGGATTCGAGGAGCGAGAACAGGAGCACGGGGATGACGACCGGCGGGATCTGCCGGGCGTAGTCGCCCCAGGTGCCCTCGAAGAGGAACATGGGAAGGAACGCGATCACGGTCGTCAGCACGCCGAAGGTGACCGGGACGGCCACCTCGCGCGTGCCCTCGATGGCGGCCTCGAGCGCCGATTCGCCGGCCTGCATCCGGGCGTAGACGTTCTCGCCCGTGACGATGGCGTCGTCCACCACCATGCCCAGGACGAGGATGAAGCCGAAGAGGCTCATGACGTTGGCCGTGACGCCCAGCCACGGCATCACGAGCAGGGAACCGGCGAAGGCGACGGGAATGCCCCAGACGATCCAGAACGCCAGCATCGGGCGCAGGAAGAGGCCGAGCACGAGCAGGACGAGCACGGCACCCTGCGCCATGTTGGACACCAGGGTGAGGAGCCGCTCGCGGATGACCCGGGACTCGTCGCTCCACACGCGGAGCTCGATGCCTTCGGGGAAAAGCTGCCTCGCGGTCCTCACGTACTCGTGCACGCGACGGGAGATGGTCAGGGCGCTTTCGTTGCCGGTCCGCATCACCTGCACGAAAAGTGCCGGACGTCCGTTGAACTCGATGCGCTTCACGTCCTCCTCGAAGCCGTCGAGGATCCGGGCCACCTCGCCCAACCGCACCTCGGAACCATCGGCCGCGCGCAACGGGATGCGGGCGAAGTCCTCCCCGGTGTAGGCCTGGCCGCGCGTGCGCACGACGAGCGTGCCGCCACGGCTTTCGATGGCTCCCGCCGGCAGGTCCACGGAGAAGCGACGGATGGCGTCGGCCAGATCCTGGAAGGTTAATCCATACGCCCGCAGCCGCTCGGGGGTGGCCTCGACGCCGATCTCATAGCGGCGTCCGCCTTCCAGCACGACGCGGCTGAGTCCGGGCAGTTCGAGCAGATCGTCCTGCACGCGCCGGGCGACCTTGCGCAGTTCGGCGGGCCCAAGCCGACCGGTCACCGCGACGGTGAGCACCGGGGTATAGTTGCCCGATTCGGGGATGAACACGCGCGGACGTTCGGTCTCGCCGGGGAACGTCGTGATCGCGTCCACCCGGGCCTTCACCTCGTTCATCACCTTCTGCGGGTCGGCGCCCTTCTCGAGCTGGAGATAGAAGCGGGCGTAGCCGCGGGAGCCGTCGGCGTTGAGCTGCTTGATGCCCTGCACGCCTTCCAAGGCCTCCTCGACCGGGATGAGGATCGCCTGTTCCACATCCTTGGCCGTGGCCCCGCGATAGGGCATTTCGATCATGACGGTATTCCAGCTCAGGGCCGGGGTGACCTCGAGCGGGACGCGGAAGAAGCCGGTATAAAGTCCGGCCAGAAGGATGGCGAGGGTCAGGAAGTTCGCCGCGATGCCGTTGTGGGTGAACCAGCGGATCATGGCCTCCCTCCGGAGGTGGCGGCCGCCCGGGTCCCGCGCGGGGCCGCGTTGGTGGAGGCTCCGGCACCGGCGGCAAGGTCCGGAATGATCTCCACCTCGGCGCCGTCGGGGGCATGGACGAGGTGCGTGGTCGCCAGGAGCATGCCGTCGGGGATCGACGCGTCGCGCACGACGACCTGTTCCGCGTCGGCCCAGAGCGGGGCGATGCGCCGCGAGGACAACCTTCGCGTCCCGGGATCCACGAGGTGGATGCGATCCAGTTCCCGCACCGCGACCCGCGGCAGCACGAGGACATTGGTCAGGACCTGACCCGGCAGGAATCCGGTGACCGGCTGGCCGGGGCGCAGCGGCGGTTGGTCGGCGTGGAACCCGAACGGATCGTCGACGCGGACGATGACGAACCGTTCGAGCGTGTCCGCGTGGAGCGCCTGTTCGCCCCGGACCACGCGTCCGCGCCAGCGGGAGGGTCGGGCCGTGGCCAGGGAGTCTTCCAGCTCCACTTCCATGCGCGGCTCGGCGGGGTCCGAGCGGGATTGCGATTCCGCGCGTTCCGGGGGCGGCGGGACTTCGCGGCGGCCGTTTCGTTCCCCGGGGAGCCGCAGAAACGCGAGCGCGGATCCGGACACCGGCAGGCGGACCTCGACGGCGTCCACGGCGAACACGCTGCCGAGCGGGGCGCCCGGCGTGACCCACTGGCCGGGGCCGACCGCGCGACGGCGGACGCAGCCGGCGAACGGGGAGCGCACGCGGGTGCGGTCGAGGTCGCGGCGGGCGCGGTCCAGTTGCGCGGACGCGGTGGCCGCGTCCGCGCGGACCTGCGCCAGGGTGGCGGCGGTCACTTCGGCCTGGGCGGCGGGAATGAGTTGGGCCCGGAGCAAGTCGGCGTCGCGGCGTTGGTTGAGTTCCGCGAGCCGGGCGGCGGCCTCCGTGGATTGCACGCGCGCCTCCGCCATGGCCACGGCGGTCCGGAAGTCGTCGGCCTCAAGTTCCAACAGCACGTCCCCCGCCTCGAAGAAGGCGCCATCGTCGAATTCAGGGGCCACCCGGGCCACTCGACCGGCGATCTGGGCACTCAGGGTCACCTCCTCGCGAGCCCGGACGATTGCCTGGGAACGGACGACCACCGGAAAGTCCCGCGCCTCGAGTTCGATGACCCGGGTGCGAACGGGCGGAGGCTTGCCGGGCGGCGGCATGGGCCTGACCGACTCGCGCGAGAGCAGGGCGAATCCCGCGACTCCGATGCCGAGCACGCCCAGCGCAACCGCGCCGCGCACCCCCGGTCGTCCGTGGGTGCGCGGCGGATCGTCGCTGCCCGAGGGTGGAGGATTCATCGTTGGATGGGGGAAACAGGCGGGAAGGACCGACCCCGCACGCGGGGCCGGCTTCCGCACCGAGGGAAACGCGCCGGGGCGGGAAATCCTGACCCGGACACGCGCCGGCTCGGGACGTCGGCTGGCCATCCGCGATGGCCCTGGCGGCGGACTGGATCGGGGAGGCCCCGGTCGAGTCCGGTCGGGGATCGAAGCCTGCCACCGCCTCAACTCCCTGGCTTGCGCCCGGTCATGCTCGCCGAGGCCACGAAGTCGCCCGCATTCCGCCCCGGGAGCCAATCGTGGATGAACGCGCGGCTCGCGGGTTTGACGTCCACCCGGACGTCGATGAATCCGGCCTCCGTGAGCATCGCCTCCAGTTCGGCCGGCGATGCGGCGCCTGCAACGCATCCGGTATAGGCGGCCAGATCGGCTTTCAAGGCGGGCGGAATGGGTTGCAGGGCGACGATGTCGGAAATCGCGAGGCGACCGCCGGGCCGGAGCACCCGGAAGGCCTCGCGGTACACACGTGGCTTGTCCGGGGACAGGTTGACGACGCAGTTGGACAGGATGAGATCGGCGACGCCGTCGGCGACGGGCAGCGCCTCGATCTCGCCCAGGCGGAACTCGACGTTCGCATAGCCGCCGCGGGCGGCGTTGCCGCGAGCCTTGCTGATCATGTCGGGCGTCATGTCCACGCCGATGACCCTGCCCTGGGTTCCAACCCGGCGGGCGGCCAGAAAGCAGTCGAATCCGGCGCCACTGCCCAGGTCCACGACCGTCTCGCCCGGCTGGATTGAGGCGATCGCGGTGGGATTGCCGCAGCCCAATCCCAGTTCGGAGCCTTCCGGGGCGCTGGCAAGGTCCTCCGCGGAATAGCCGAGGGTCCGGGCGTCCGTGCCGGCAGAGTTCTCCGCGCCGGGCGTGCAGCAGGTCGGGGCGCAACCGCAGCCCCGCTGGTCCTGGCGGGCGATTTCGCCGTATCGAGCGCGGACGTTTTGGCGGATGCCGTCGTGTTGGGTCGGGGTGTTTTCAGTCGTCGTGTTCATGGTCGTGTTCATGTTCATGGTCTCCTGGTTTCCGGTCTGCATGGGAGGAGACGGACCGCCACCGAAATGGACGCAGACTATTTTTCGCACCCCGCGGAATCACCCTTCCGGCAGGTGCAGTCGCCACGCGGCTCGACCGCGAGGACCGTTCCGTAACGGTCGGTTTCCCAGCGGCAGCAGCGCTCCATTTCCCTGCGGAGCATGAGGCGTCCCCGCTGGACCCTGGACTTCGCGGCCGAAACGGAGAGCCCGAGGCGGCGGGCCAGATCCACCTGGGACAGACCTTCGAGTTCGATAAGCCGAATGGCCTCGCGATAGACCGGCGGCAGACGGTCGACCACCGAACGGACGTAGGCCCGAAGCTCCCTGCTCAGGGCTTCGTCCTCCGCGGTCGGCGCATCGTCCTCGACGCCAAGCCATCGTCCATGTGCCGCCTCGTCGAATTCCTCGGTTTTCCGAGCCGTTCGGAAGTGGTCGGCGATGGTGTTTCGAGCGATCTGAAAGACCCACGCATGAAGACGATCCCGGCTTCGAAGCGTTTGCAGGCGGGTTTCCACCCGAAGCAGCGTCTCCTGAGCGAGATCATCGGCGAGCGCGGAGTCCCGGACCTTCGCGCCGATGAACGCACGGAGGCTCCGGCGCAACCCGGGCATCGGATCCGCGGCGGCGGTGGCGGCGGCGCCAGGGAAATCCGGGTCGGAAGGCATGGACAATCCGGGGGGGTCAGGCGGGCACGGCCCGGTTGTACCAGCGGCGCGAGCCGTTGCAGACACGGCACACCGACAGCATGACGGGCACCTCTACCAGGACGCCGACGACGGTCGCCAGGGCCGCCGGAGAACCGGGTCCGAAGAGCGTGATCGCCACCGCCACGGCGAGTTCGAAGAAATTGCTGGCCCCGATCAGAGAGCCCGGGGAGGCGACGTTGTGCGGCACCTTGAACCACCGCATGAGCAGGTAGGTCAGTCCCGAGTTGAAGTACACCTGGAGCAGGATCGGGACGGCGAGCAGGAGCACCGCGAACCACTGGGTGGTCAGGTTCTCGGCCTGAAAGGCAAAGATGAGCACGAGCGTGGCGAGGAGGGCGAGAATGGTCACCGGCTGGAACCGGGGGAGGAAGGTGTGGTCGAACCACTCCGGTCCATGGGATTTCAGGAGCGCGATCCGGGTGAGCCAACCGGCCGCAAGCGGGATGACGATGAAGACGACCACCGAGGTGACGAGCACCTTCGACGGCACGACCACCTGCGCCACGCCGCACAGGAACATCACGATGGGGGCGAACGCCACGAGCATGATGAGGTCATTGACCGCCACCTGGACGAGCGTGTAGGCGGGGTCACCATCCGTGAGGTAGCTCCAGACGAAGACCATTGCCGTGCAGGGCGCCGCCGCGAGGATGATGAGGCCGGCGGTGTAATTCCGCGCCGTCTCCCCATCGATCCATGGGGCGAACAGGGTCTGGATGAAAAGCCACGCCAGGAACGCCATGCTGAACGGCTTGACGAGCCAGTTCACGAACAGGGTCACCAGCAGTCCCCTCGGCCGCCGGGCGATGCCGCCGATGGCCCCGAAGTCCACCTTCAGCATCATCGGGTAGATCATCAGCCAGATGAGAATGGCGATGGGCACGTTGACCTGCGAACCCCGTCCGAACTCCATGCGGCTGAGGCCCGCGGTCCATCCGGGAGCCAGCTTGCCGAGCAGAACCCCGACGACCATGCAGAGGAACACCCACAACGTCAGGTAGCGCTCGAAGAAGGCGAGGCGTTTGCGGGGCGGCGAGGGCGTTTCGGAGGGGCGGGAGGGCGTGGTGCTCATAGGTCCTGGCGGTGGAAGAATCAACCGCAGCAACTCCCGGGGGCACACCCGCACGAGGAATCCGAGCCGCCCGAACCCGGCTTCGAACTCAAGACTCCGAACCCGCCTAGAACGACGCGGCGGATGGGTTCCCCGGTCTCCGGATGGCGCGTCAGCGGCGCGTCCGTCTTGGCTTGGCGGATCTCGTAGTATCGCGCCTTCCCGGCGGGCGTCGAAGGGATCGTTTCGTAGACGTAGGTGATCATGAGATGGAAGGGCCTTGCGGGTGATGGGGAGCAAAGAACTGGTGGAGCCCGGCGGGTCCCACCGGCTCTTCGGCCACCCAGGGGACGACCGCCGTTCGGTGGGCTCGTTGCTCGGAGACTTCGCGCAGGAAAGGACTCTCTCCGGCCGCACGCGCCGCCAGCACCGGGTCGCGAGTGCCGGAGTCGACGAGGCTCTGGTTCACCACCCATGCGAAGGGCTCAATCCCGGCGCGTCGGAGATCCGATTGAAGTTCGGCAGCCTCGTGAACGGGCGTCGGCTCCGGAACAGTGACGAGGAGTACCCGCGACCACTCCGGATCGCGGAGCCGCGGCAGGAGCTCTCGAACCTCGTCCGGAAGGTCGCTCGCTTTGCGCGCGATCTCCCGATGATAGGCCTCCGTGGCGTCCAGAAGGAGAAGCGTGTGGCCGGTGGGAGCGGTGTCCAGGACCACGAATCGATCGGCGCCCAAGGCGACGGTCCGGGCGAAGGCGCGAAACACCGCGATTTCCTCCGTGCACGGCGAGCGCAGGTCTTCCTCCAGCAGTGCCCGGGCCTCCGGGTCCAGCCCGTGTCCGTGGGTCGCGAGGACCTGCTCGACGTACGCCTGCGTCTCGGCCTGGGGATCGATCCGACCGACCACCAGGCCCTCGATGTTCCCCGCCGTATACGCGACGTGCGCCGCGGGGTCCGTGGTGCTGAGGTGGACCTGGCATCCCAACTCGCAGAGGCGGGCGGCGATGGCGGAGGCGATCGTGGTCTTGCCCACGCCGCCCTTGCCCATCGTCAGGATCACCCCGCGTCCGGCACGCGCGAGCAGGTCAACCAGACCTTCCAAGGACGCCGTCGCACCGGCATCCGAGGGGGCGGTTGGCGGGATGTCCGGTGGAGGCAGCCGCCCGTCGCCACTCAGCAATGCCCGGAGGGCCGCGATTCCGACCAGGTTGTGGTGACGCAGAGGAACCCGGATGACCTGCAGGCCCTGGATGAACTCCGCATGCTGGCGGAGGGCGCTCTCGCCGCGGAGCTGGACGGCCAGAGCGACCGGGTCTCCGTCACGGGCTTCGAAAACGCCGTTGAGGATCAGTCTTTGGCGGAGAATCCCGAGGGCTGCCAGTTCTCGGCTCGCTCGCCGCGCCTCCAGGAGAGAAGCCGTTTGGGGTCGGCTCACCAGGACAACCATGCTCCGTTCGGCGTCCCGCAACGCGGCCAGAGCCGCCTCGTAGACGGTCCGTTGCTTTTCCAGGCCGGCCAGCGGTCCAAGGCACGAGGTTCCCGAGCGATTGTCCGCCAGGAAGCCGGTCCAGGCACCCGGCAGGGCCAGGAGCCGCAACGTGTGTCCGGTGGGCGCGGTGTCGAACAGCACGTGGTCGTAGGACTCCGTGCTCCGGGGATCCCCCAACCACTGGGTGAACTCGTCGAAGGCGGCAATCTCGGTCGTGCACGCGCCCGAGAGTTGTTCCTCCATTGAGCGCAGTACGGCGTCGGGAAGCTGGCCCCGGAGCGGCGCGATCAATCGGTCACGATAAGCACGCGCAGCGGCCTGGGGATCGACGTTGAGCGCGTGGAGTCCGGCCACTCCGGGAACCTCCACCGGCGACGCTCCGAGGGACGCCCCTAGAACCTCATCGAGGTTGGACGCCGGATCGGTGCTCACGAGCAGCACCCGCTTTCCGGAATCCGCGAGGGCCACCGCGCTCGCGCAAGCCAGGGAGGTCTTGCCCACACCGCCCTTGCCCGTGAAGAAGAGAAAGCGCGGCGCTTCGTTCAGGAACGCGCCGGGCTCGAGGTGCTCCTGGGTGCGCATGGCAGCAGATTCAACAGGAACCCGGACACCCGCAGCCTTGGGAGGAACTCGCCGCCGGTTGCGCCGCCTGGGCCGACCGCAGCCAGCCTGCCAACTCCTCGCGGTTGGGATACCGCCCTCGAAGTGCGATCCGGCCATCGACCAGCACCAGGGGCAGAGCAGCCTCCCCCCCCTGGCTCAGTTCACCGCGCACGAGCTCGTTCTGGACGAAGGCAGCGGGATTCTGCCCCAGATTGAACCTGCGCACCTGGCCGCCGTTCTGCTCCGCCCACCGCAGGTCCGCCGCGATCCGCACGAGCACGGGATCCACCTGGGGACCGCAGACCCCGGACGAGCAGCAGAGCACAGGATCAAAGACTTCGATTTGCTTCCCGGATTTCATGGAACCTCCCATGTCAGTTTGATTTCAGAGCTTCCGGCAGGGTCTCGACAAACCGACGGATCTCGTCCCGGACGCGCCGGTAGACGGCCAGCTTCTCCTCACCGTCCGGGAGGTGCTTCGTCAGCTTCGGGGGGTCCTCGAAACCGACATGCACGACGCGCGTTTTGGCCGGAAACGTGGGGCAGTGCTCGTCCGCGTGACCGCAGACGGTCACCACGCAGTCGAATTCGACCGGACCGAGGTCGGACGGCGTCTTGGAGTACTGCCCGGAGATGTCGACACCCGCCTCGGCCATGACCCCGAAGGCATGGGGATTCATCCCATGCTTCTCGATCCCGGCGGAGAAGGGCTCGAGGACGTCGCTCTTGAGGTGACGGGCCCAGCCCTCGGCCATCTGGCTGCGGCAGGAGTTCCCGGTGCACAGGAACAGCACCTTCATCTTTTGCATTGGCGGCGGCATAAATCCACGGGTTCGAGCTTCAGTATGCGTTCCAGGTTGCGCGCGTCGTCGGCGATGCGCGGCAGGTCTCCCGCCGACCGAAACAGCCACTTGAGGGCGGAGCGGACCGTGGGCGGGACCTTGCCTGCCGGCAGCGCGTAATACACCCAGCGCCCTTCCTTCCGCATCGTGACCAACCCCGCCTGATGGAGCACCGCGAGATGCTTGGAGACGGTCGAGCCGGCGAGCGCGAGAAACTCGACGATCTGGCAGGCGCACAGTTCGCCGCCCCGAAGGCCGAACAACACCCGGACGCGGCTCTCGTCGGCCAGGGCCCTGGTGATGTTCATGAACTCGCGCATGGGTTCCATATTTCGTCCGAACGCGAACTATCGAAACACCGGACCCGCCGTCCGTCAACGAATCCGTACGAAATGCCCCGCGGGATCGCCGGTTCGGGAGTTGCACCCCCGGGTGCCCACCCCGAGATTCCGCGCGGCGCGTGCCGGCGTCCGCCGCACGCGTCCCCACCCCACCCATGCGCGCATCCTTGCTCCTGGCCGCCGCGACGTTCTGCCTGCTCGCGGCTCCTCCCCTGCCGGCGCAGCAGCTCGCGTCGAACATCGTCGCCGCGGCCCGCCTGCAAATCGGGGTCACCCGCGAGTACGATCCCGCCTATCGCAAGCTCGACTATCCGGGCGGCGACGTCGCCCGCCACACCGGCGTCTGCTCCGACGTCGTCGTGCGGGCCCTCCGGGCGGTGGGTCTGGACCTCCAGAAGGCCGTGCACGAGGACATGCGCCGCGAGTTCACGAAATATCCGCGCCACTGGGGTTTGAAGGGGCCCGACCGGAACATCGACCATCGGCGCGTCCCGAATCTCATGCGTTACTTCGAGCGGCACCACGTTGCCCTGACCAACCGCTTCGAGGAGCCCGGTTCGTATCGCGCGGGAGACATCGTTGCCTGGAGCCTCGGCGGCGGGCTCACCCACATCGGCGTGGTCTCGGATCGCACGGAGGACCGGGTCCCGCTCGTCCTGCACAACATCGGACGCGGCACCCGGGAGGAGAACGTGCTCCTCGCCTACCGCGTCATCGGCCATTACCGGATCCGGGAGGCACCGCGCCGCTGAGGATGGCGTCCGACGGCCCTGCCCCCCGTCGAACGCGTCGGAGAGCGGGCCCGTCCCGGAGGCCTCACCTCGACGGGACTTCGAAATGGCCCAGCACCCGGGCGGCCGCAGCCGCCACTCCGGGATCGGCGTGACCGGCCAGCTCCGACAACCGCAGCGCGGTCTCGACCTCGTCCTGACGGGAAACCCCGGCGTCGTCCAGTCCATCGGCCAGACCGTCGAGGGTCGCCGCCAGAAATCGGCGCGTCATGCAGCACTCCCGTCCGGATACCTCGCGAATGGCGGCTCGCCAGGCCGTCCACCGTCCGGAACGACCGACCGCCCGCCCGGTGCGGCGGAGCACGTCACTGACATCCCGGGACAGAAAGCGGGCCCGCCCGAGCAGCGCTTCGAGCAGACGCTCCTCGCTGCCGTCCGCCGCGCGCAGGAGGGCCTCGAGTTGATCCGGAGCAGGGTCGGTTTCGGTGAGTCGCACCGCCAGGTCGTCCCAGGCGGCACCGCTTCCGGCCCGGCCAGCGTCCACCAACGCAACCAGCACGCCGTCCGCATCGGGAGCCTCCGCGCGCGCCGGTGACGACGGGGCGCCGGGCGGGGTCCTGGTCGCGCAGGCCGTGAGCCATATCGCGAGCAACACCACCGCGCCGCGCAACCGCACCCGTTCGGTGCTCAATTCAATTCTCCTTCCCGGTCCGGCGGATGGTCTTGACCTGGGTGGCCGGCAGGGCGAG
Organism: uncultured Verrucomicrobiota bacterium; assembly: GCA_964608505.1. Lineage (GTDB taxonomy): Bacteria > Verrucomicrobiota > Verrucomicrobiia > Limisphaerales > CAIMTB01 > CAIMTB01. Next base: position 7,535 of record CAZSOV010000065.1, on the reverse strand, counting down.
GGAGCCCAGGAGGGGGGACTCGACCCGGACGGCTCCGCTGATCAGTTCGAGCCGGCGCGCCCGGAGATCCGAACCATTGCGCAGTCCGACGCGGTACGGTGCGTCCTCGGCCTCGGCCATGCCCAGGTGGATCGCGGCCGCCTCGGTGCCCGCCGCGAACCGACGAAACCCGAAGATCAACGAGTTCCAGGTGACCACGCCGTTTGTGCCGATGCCCCGCAGGCTGCCATCCAGGAAATCGCCGTCGGCCAGCAGCAGGCCGGGACGATCCGGTTCCAGGCGGGATTCGCCGTCGGAGGTGAGCGGGAGGTACTCGATGCGCGCGACATTGAGGACGGAGAGGAGGGAGCCGCGCAGGGGTCCGCCCAGGTGGAGAACGGCGTCGTCGGAGAAGGCGACCGGCGAGATCAGGGTCGAACCTCCCCGCAGCACGATCCGGGGATACCCGCGGGCGGGGGCGTAGCCCATGCCGGCGGCCCCCACCGCGGGTTCCGCGAACCGGGCCAGCGCCGAATTGGTCTCGATGCCGCTCATGACCGCGATGCCGGCACGGGCGTTCTGGCCGAGATTCACGTTCACGCGCCCGAGGGACTTCCATTCCCGCCCGTCGGCGGACGCATCGGCCGTGATGGCGCCTCCCTGGCGGCCCAGGCGCAGCCAGACCGGCAGGTTCAGGACGAGATTGGTGAGGCGCATCGTCATGCCCCCGGCGATCTGGCGGTATTGCAGGCACAGACCGCCGGCGACGCGCTGGCCGAGAAAGGCGTAGGCGGCGGATTCCCCCAGATTGTCCCGGAGCATCACGCCGGCCATGGCCTCGGGTTGGTGGCCGTCGAAGTAGCGCAGTTGGGCGAGGATCTGCCCGCCGGTCTCGATCCGGCGCTGCGCGAAATAGAAGCCGTCGGAGTTGCCCCGCAGTCCGGCCCCGCTCCCGCTCACGGCCCACCCCTCCTTGTCATCCTCGATCCTCCCGGTCACCCCGGGACCGATGGCGACGCCGGTCCAACCCGTCGTTGCCGCATTGGGAGCGGGCGGGTTCGGGGTCCGAAGCATCTCGGCCGCGGGCTCCGCCGGCACGTCACCGAAGGTCAATTCGAGGATCTGATCGAGGGGAACCGTCACGGACGGCCCACCGCCGCGCGAGACGGCCACGCCGTTGGTCGACCAGCGGATGGTTCCCTGGTGCGTCACCCCGGCGCCGGTACGCAACACGCCCTCCAAGCCGGGCGGTTCGGCGGCGCTCAGGGCCGCGATGCCGAGCCAACCGACCGTCAACGTTGATAGATAGGCACGTAGTTCCATGGCATGGCCAGCACCGACACGTAGACTGCAGTGGCATAGACCGGGCCCAGACCGTTCGAGCCCATGTCAATCGACCCGTCCCAATACGCCTTGTCCCCTTCGCGCACGACCTGCCGGATCAATTGCGTCCGCATCCGCGGGTACCAGGTCGTCCAGGCGTCCCCGCCCATCATGTACTGCGCGGGCACGGCGTAGAAGGTGCCGTAGGTGAACCATTCGCGCTGCCCGAAGTTCTTCATGAGATACTCCGAACCACGCTTGACCAGGGGATCGTCGTAGATCCCGCACACCTGCAACGAGTAAATCGCCGCCGCGGTCCGCGCATACCCGGGGGCCCGGTTGCCCGGCTGGTAGGTGAACCCCCCGGATCCGGGGTCGTAGCAGCTCTTCACGTAGCGGACCGCCCGCTCGATGGTTTCCTGGGGCACCTCGATGCCCGCATTCTTCGCGGCGCGCAACCCGACCACCTGCAGCACCGTCACCGAAACGTCGGCATCCTGCGCGATGGGCCGGTACCGCCAGCCACCCTCGGAGTTCTGCGACGCGATGATCAATTTGATGGCCCGATCCAGCTTGGGCTTGATGTCCGTCGCCTGCGTCTGCCCGTACAGCTCCGCCAGCGCGATCGTCGCCACCCCGTGGTTGTACATGTACTGGCCCAGGTTCCGGTCCCCGATCGTCCCGTCGGGCTTTGCCACGTCCAACAGGTATTGCAGCCCCGCCTTCGCCGCCTTTCCTTCCTCGCCTTCGCCGGGCAGATGGCCCGCCGCCAGGAAGGCCATCAGGGTGTAGGCCGTCATCGCCACCGGATGGCGGCGTTCGAAATCGGTCATGCCCCACGATCCGTTGGCCAGCTGCTTCGTGGCGAGGAACCGGATGGCCCCCTTGATGATCGCCTCGCTGGCCTCGTCCACCCGCGGCAACGCCGCCGCATTGGTGGAGGCACCTCCGGCAGGTGGCTGCGCGGACGCCGCATTCGTGGCCACGGACGGGACCTGCGCCCCGACCTTGCCGACCCCTGCCCCGAGAACCAGCAATCCCAGCAAGCCAAGCAAACCCAGGATCCCGCGCCCGGTCGGGACCCGACGGCACCTCCCTGACGGCGACCCCCCGGACACCCCGGCGTCCCTCCCTGGCATGTCCTCCGGCACGGCGCGGCGCGCCCGTCGCCCTGATGGACGCGACACCTTCATTTCGGGGCTCCTTGAACCTGATCGGAGAGGTTCTTCAAATACTGTTCGATCATGGGTGCGTACTCCGCCGGATACTTCTCGCCCTGCGATTGCAGCAGCGCCGCCCGATCCCGGGCCGGCAATCCGATGAAGCGCCCGGAGCCGCTGGCCCCGCCCCGCGGACCGTCGCCTCCGCCGGAACCGAAGAAATTCCCCGCGTCGCCCTTGCCCTTCCCTGCCTGCGAGCCGGGGGCCTTGCCGCGTCCCTTGCCCTGGCCCTGCCCGGGACTGTTCCCCTCTCCCCCCTGCCCTTCGCCCTGACCCGGTTGCTGTCCCATGCCGGCCATCGCCAGGTCCAGCGCGGCGGCCGCCGCCGCCAGTGCCTCCTGGGCCCTCCCTGCCTCGCCCTCGGCCCCGGCCTGATCCCCCCCCTCGGCCGCGGCCCCGCCCTCGGCAAGGGATTGTTCGGCCTTCTGCAGCGACTCCCGAACCCGCTGCGGCACCCGACCCATGCGGCCCGAGGTCGCGGGTTTCAGGCGCTGGTCCGCCTTCTTCATGCCCTGCCCCAGGCTCTTGAGCTGCTCCGCCGACATCGCCGAATTCAGGTCCATCTGCGACTGCTTGATCATGCGGGCCAATTCGTCCAGCGGGGCGTCCTTGGGCGGTTGTCCGAGCATTTCCTGCAATTGCGCCATGCGCTCCTCCAATTCCCGCCGTGCCCGGTGCAGGTTTTCCAGCGCCTCCTCCTGCGCAGGGCGGGCGGCCCCGGCCCGGCCCGCGCCAAGCTCGTTCCCCGCCAGGATCATCTGCGTGGAGCCATCGCCGAGGTAGGTCGCCGCCTGCGGCACCGTGGGAGGCAGTGCCCCCTCGATTTTCCGGGCCTCGGCAGCGTGCCCGTTCTGCTCCCGGGCCGCCTCCGCCGGCGAACGCTCGGACACCTTCCGCGCCATGCGCGCGGTCTCGGAGTTCAGGGCCTGCTGCGCTTCGATCAGCGCGATGAGACGCTCGAGCAACTGCTCCAGCTCGGCGAGCTCCTCCCGTGCCTTGGCCAGTTCCGCCAGCCGCCGGTCCAGTTCCTCCAGCGCCTTTCCCAACGCGTCGATGGCCGCCTGCTGCGCCCCCGCGTCGTTGCGGGCCTCGCCGAAGGCCCGCTGGGCCCGCCGCATCTGATCCGCCGCCTCCCCGATGCGCAGGGCCGCCTCCGTCGAATCCAGACCGGCTCGCTCCACCGCCTGCGCCGTGCGATCCCCGATGTCACCCTGCCGCGGCGCGAACGGGCGAAGCTCCGCCGGCGTCGGCGCCACCGCCCCGGCGGCGCTCTTGAGTTCCTGTTCGCGTTTCAGCAGTTCCGCCACGTCCGCCCGAACCTGCTCCAGATTCGACTGCGGATCCGCAACCGAGGCGCGCTGCTTTTCCAGATTGTCGATGCGCTCCCGGAGAATGCGCTGCGCCGACTCGAGCCGGGCCATCGCGAGCTCCTGCTGCGTCGCGGCGGTCAGCCGCCGGTTCCGCAACGGCAGTCCGTCGCTCTCGATCAGGCCCCGTGCCTCCTGCATCCGGTTCACGGAGGCCGCCACCTGCTCTCCTGCCGCCGTGTCGAGATCCGCCACCTGCGACCGCACAACGTCGGCATCGTCCACCAGCTCCGCCTGGGCCCGCCCGGCTTGCGCGATCTCGGCTGCCTTTTCCGGCAACTGCCGCGTCGATTCCCGGAACGATTGCTGCCGTGCGATCAAGGCCAGCACCTCGCGCTCCGCCGCCTGCAGCAGGTCCATCTCGTCCGTGGCCGGCACCAGCCGCCTCGCCAGTTCGCGCAGCAGCTGCCGCGTCTCGCGTTGCCGCCCCGTCGCGCTCATCAACCGACCGGCCTCGAAGTCCTTCACGACGGACTCGAGCCCGTGCGCGAGCCGCTTCACCTCCGGACGCTCCAACACCTCCGCCGCGCGCCCCGCCGCGTCGTTGTCCGGATCCGTCGACCAGGTCTCGAGTCGTTCAAGCACCGAACCCACCTCGTCGGCCAGCGACTGCTGCTCGCTGACCTGCAACTGCAGCGAAATCCGCTGGTTCTCCGTCAGCCAGTCCCGCTTCCGTCCCCCCGCCGAGGCGGCCAGTTGAAACGTCTCGCGCATCGCAATGTGCTGGCGTCCCGCCAATTCCTCCAGGCGGGCCGCGACGCCCGCCAGTTCCTGTTGCCGCTGATACTCGAGCAGGATCTGCCGCAGCTTCAGACTCACGCTCTTTTGCGTGCTGAACGCCTCGAGCAGGCGCGACCGCTGCTCCGTCGATTCGCCAAAACCCCGCGCCTCCTGCAGCAGCTTCACCACCCGCCCCATGTCCCCGTCACCCAATCGCCCCAGCAAGCCCCGGATCGACGTCAGCAGCTGCACGTCCTCGCCCCCGATGCCGTTGCGCTGGAACTCCTCCAGGATCAAATCCAGCTGCTCCGTCACCCGGGCCGTCGAGCCCCGGAGTTGCAGCTGGCTGGCCTCCGCCTGGGTCACCCGTTCTTCCGAACGCGGACTCGGGGCCGCCCCGGGTTCGGCGCCGACACCCGGTCGCCCCCCCGCCAGGGCCAGGAACCACAGCATGACCATCACGATCACGCGCATCCCGGCGACCGCGCCCGGTCCGCCTCGAGCGAGCGCGCCCCGGGCCACTCGCCGGCCTTCATGTCCATTCGTGTTCATTCGCGGTTCCACCCCGGGTGCGCCCCTAAGGCGCCGCCGGTTTCGCCAAAATGATCCGTCCAAGGGATTCGTTCAATCGCTCTTGTCCCTCCGCCACGTCTCCCAGCCGCCCGATGGCATCCCCCGCGCGGCTCAGCAGGTCCGCCCGTTTCTCTGCCTCGGAGACGACGCGCAACAGAAACCGGTCGCTTCGTCCAATTCCCGGCCCGTCCACGTCGTTCCGGTCCGCCGCCTCCACCCAGAATTCGTACAATGCCCCCTCGGCCAGCGGCGGCACCAACGTCGACAGCCTCCATTCGAATCGGCGGCGACTGACCGGGCCGGTTTCGGACGACCAGTCCAGTTCGATGCTGCCGGGCGCGCCGTTGGTCGCCCCGGCAGGCTGATGGCGGATGCGCACCCCCGCGATCCCGTAATCGTCCCTCGCCTCGAAGGACATCAGGACGGTCCCCCGCGCGGTCACCAACTCCTCGCGCCGCGTCGGCAACAGCATCCGCACCTGGGGCACCAGATCCGGGACGACCTCGACCGCGTAAACCGCCGGATCCTTGGACCGGATCCCCCGCAGGTCCTCAAGCTCGATCGCGAACGCGTCCCACCGGGCGTCCTGCACCGGAATCTCCCCCAAAAAACCCTCCGGCGCGTTCTCCGTCACCCTCGCCGCGAAGGTCGTGTCCAAACCGGACAACCGGAACGCCGCCGCCTTCAGCCCCGCGCTCGCCTGGCCTGCGACCCGCAGCCGGCTGCCCCGCAGCAACGAGAGCTCGCCCGGCACCACCTCGCGCGCGGGCAACCCCGTGTATCGGGGCAGAACCTGGGTCAACTTCAGCTCGGTCACCACCGGACGGGGCAGCACTTCCACCCGCTGCCACTCGCTTTCCGCGTCGTTCACGCGCACCCGGTAGGTAAAAGACCCCGTGACATTCGCGAGGGTGCGCGCGTAACGCCCGCTCTCCCCGCCGCCGAAGTCCAGGGGCAATCGCTGGTCCTTCCCGCTGGCATGGCGCACCCAAACCTGACCGGCCTTCGGAAGCACCCCCGCGGCCTGCGCCCACATCGTCACATCGTCTCCTCGCCCCACCGTCATCGCCCCGGAGGTCTCCACCAGGCGGGTGCGTCGCGGAATTCCCACCTCCTCCAGAACCGCCCGCCGCAACAGAATTCCGCTGGTCGGCCAGCCGGCCGCGAAAACCAGTCCGATCCCCACCATCAGGATCGCCACCCAACCGCTCCAACGCCGCAACCGGTCCGCGGGCAGAATGGCCGACAGGTCGAGTGCTCCGGTCAACGCCACGGCTTCCTTGCTCAGCCGCGTCACGAAGGAAGCCGCCTCGGGGTCCTCCCAAGGACGCCCCGAGAGCTGCAGGGCGCTGATCAGCCGGCTGCGCACCTCCGGACGCCTGGCCTCCACCATCAATGCCAACGCTTCCATTCCCGGAACGGCCCGACAGCGTCCCACCCACCGCCGGACGACCACGATCCCGGTGGCCGCTGCCAACCAGACGAGCCACGCGAGGCGCAGAGCGCGAGACCACTCCCAAACCCAGTCCCCCAGGCATCCCAACGCCACGAGTCCGAAGAGCACCGCCACCGAAACCAGAGCTCCTTCCGCCCCCACCAACCAGAGCCACCGACGCCGAACACGTCGAACCGCCGCCGCCAGGGAACGATTTTCCGCCTCGCGATTCCGGTCGGAACTCCTTTCCGGCGAGGGACTCACGTCGATGGATGCAGGGCGGTTGGACAAGGCGCAGAAGCTTGGCACCAAGCGTTGCCGGTCACAACCGCATTCCCGCCCCGACGCGGGACGCCCGTCGGAGCGCAGGGCCGCGTCGATCCGCCGGAGAGGCGCGCCACCCCCCGGTCCGGACGATGGATCGGCAAAATCTCAACGAATGAATTTGACACTGCTTTTTGAGATCACTATTTCAGGGGTTCCAAACTGGGCCGCAGCGCACAAGGACGACACAGCCCGCGCCGGAAGTTGGGATCGGGCTGTAGGTCGTTTTGTCGTCTGTAGGCTCGGAATGGAACGTGGCGCCCATGTAGCTCAGTTGGCAGAGCACGTCCTTGGTAAGGACGAGGTCACCGGTTCAAGCCCGGTCATGGGCTCCATCCCAGTCGATACACGAACGTACCCGAAGACAACGACCGAAAGTCCAGGAGTCAGGCAATGGCAAAGGAAAATTTTCAACGGAACAAGCCGCACGTGAACGTCGGCACCATCGGCCACGTCGATCACGGCAAGTCCACGCTCACCGCCGCCATCGTCGAGGTGCAGGCACGCAAGGGTCTCGCGAAGCGCATCTCCTATGCGGATATCACCAAGGGCGGCACCGTTCGTGACGACACCAAGACGGTCACCATCGCCGTC
>CAZSOV010000064.1:0-30317 GCA_964608505.1 uncultured Verrucomicrobiota bacterium | reverse complement strand
GAGGTGAATCCGCTCATCGCCACCACCTACAAGGTAGGGACCCAGACCGTCTCCCTCGCCGGCGGCTTCGGCCAGTTCCTGAATCAGTTCAAAGCCGTCCTCTTCACCGCCGCCCTCGGCGGCGGCGTCACGTTCGTCCTGCTCAAAACCCTCGACGCCACCATCGGCCTCCGCGTTTCCGAGGAGGAGGAAGACGCCGGCCTCGACACCACCCAACACGGCGAATCCGCCTACAACGACTGACCATTTCCCCGTCGGCCCCTTCCTCCCCGAACCGGGGGACGGAACGGGGCCCGCGGGGCTCGTCCGCCCTTTCGCCCCAACCTCATCCCCACCCCCGACTGTCGCATCGCTCATGACCATCCCATCGTCCACCTCGGCCCTCACCCTCACCTCGCGCCGTCGCTTCCTGGCCACCGCCGTCGCCACCGCCAGCCTCCCGGTCCTCCTCGCCCGCGCTGCGGACCCCAAGGCGCCCCGGTTGAAGAAGGCCATCATGTTCGGCACCGTCGGCGTGAAGGGATCCGTCCTCGAGCGTTTTCGGGCCGTCAAGGAAGCCGGATTCGAGGGAGTCGAGCCCAACGGCGGCATGGACCAGGACGAGGTCGTGCGGGCCCTGGAGGCCACGGGACTCCAGGCCGCGAGCGTCTGCTGTCACACGCATTGGGCGAAACCGCTCTCGGATCCCGCTCCGAGCAATCGCGCGCTGGGTTTGGAAGGACTCCGCCAGTCCATTCGCGACGCGCACCGCTACGGCGCCGGCTCGGTCCTGCTCGTCCCGGCGGTGGTCAACGAGAAGGTCAGCTATGCCGCGGCCTGGGACCGCTCCGTGGAGGAGATCCGCAAAGCCATCCCCCTCGCCGAGGAACTGGGCGTCACGATTTCCATCGAGAACGTCTGGAACAACTTCCTGCTCAGTCCGCTCGAGGCCGCCCGGTACGTCGACGAATTCAAGAGCCCGCGGGTCGGCTGGCACTTCGACATCGGCAACGTGGTCCACTACGGCTGGCCCGAACAGTGGATCCGCATCCTCGGCAAGCGCATCCAGCGTCTCCACCTCAAGGAGTACAGCCGCGAGAAATCCGACAAGGAAGGCCGCTGGGCCGGCTTCAACGTCGGGTTCCACAAGGGAAGCAACGATTGGCCGGCCATCCTGAACGCTCTCGCCGATATCGGCTATTCCGGCTGGGGCATCGCCGAGCAAGGCGGCGGCGGTTCGCTCGAGGGCCTGAAGATGCTGTCGTCCGACATCGACCGCATCAACGCGGCCGAAGGCTGAGGCCGTCGGTCATTTGACGGACCTCCCGGCGCGTGCGAGCTTCGCGGCACCCACCCCTCCAACGGGGTGGTGTCTTTTCCTCCCGCGCTGGCAGGGGCGGCCACATTCCGTAACCGGACTCGAACCCGAACCCGAACCCACGGCCACCCGTAACCCAGACCCGAAAAGCGTCGTTTCCAAGCCATGAAGACTCGCCAAATCAACGCCTTTGCCCGATGGACGGCCGGGCTGCTCGCCCTGCTCGCCGTCCTCCATCCCGCCTTCGGCGCCGATCCGGCGCTCCCCGCCGAACCCGTCATCACGATTCAGGCCCCCGCCTCGGGCGCCTCCTTCACCGCCCCGGGACCGGTCGTCTTCGAGGCCACCGCCGTCGATCCCAAGGGCGACATCCGCCGCCTGGATTTCTTCGTGGGCGAGAGACTGCTCGGCACCTCGGAGTTCCTGGCCAAAATCGCCGTCATCCCGGGCAACCCGATTCCGCATCGCTTCGAGTGGAAGGAAGTCCCGGCGGGCACCCACCAGGTGACCGCCGTCGGCAAGGCCACCGACGGAAGGATGGTCCGTTCCAAGGCGGTGATGATCGTGGTCCGGCCCGCCTCCGTGCCCTCGGGCGTCGTCCTGCTCCCCGCGGGCTCCGAATGGCGGTACCTCTATGACGGCACCGTTCCCGCCGAGAACTGGCGCGCCGATGGTTTCGACGGCTCGAAATGGAAGAGCGGTCCGGCCCAACTCGGCTTCGGCGACGGGGACGAGCGGACCGTGATCCGCACCGGGGCCGCGCCGCACCCGGTGACCGCCTACTTCCGCACGGAGTTCAAGGTGCCGGAAAACGTCCGATTCTCGCGACTTTTGCTCCGCCTCCTCCGCGACGACGGCGCGGTCGTCCACCTCAACGGCGTCGAGATCGCCCGCAGCAACCTGCCGGACGGACGCATCCAGAACTCGACGCTCGCCCTCGACCAGGCCGCGAACGAGAATGCGTACGTCGAGATCTCCGTCGCCGCCACCGCCCTCAAGTCCCCGGTCAACATCATCGCCGTCGAGGTCCATCAGGCCGCCGTCACCAGCAGCGACCTCGGCTTTGACCTGGAAATCGTGGGGCTTCCCGCCGATGCCACCCCGATTCCCACGGTGGGCATCGAGGCCACCCGCCCCGCCACAAGCGAACCCTCTCCGCTCATCCGGGTCGCCCCGGGCCTGTTCACCCTGCGCCGCACCGGCAGCACCCTCCTCCCCCAGACCGTTCGTCTCAAGTATGGCGGCACCGCCACCGCCGGCGTCGACTACGCGAAACTTCCCGAACTCGCCGTCATCCCCGCCGGCAAATCCGAACTCGCCCTCGAAGTCATCGCCCAGGATGACGAACGGGTCGAAGGCACCGAATCGGTCGTCGCCGAACTCGTCGCCTCCGATCCCCTCGCCTTCCTCAACTACGCCGTCGATCCCAAGGCGGGCCGGGCGGAGATCACCATCGCGGACACCGACCAGCCCACCCGGCCCACGCTGACGATGGACGCGCCGACCCCGGGCTCGACCTTCGCGCTCGGCGCCACGATCACGCTCAAGGCCACGGCCATCGATCCCGCCGGCTACCTCCCCCGCGTCGAGTTTTACGACGGCAACACCCGGATCGGCGTCTCCGAAATCACCTTCATCCGCGCGCCCGATCCCGGCACGCCGATCCACCACTCCTTCGACTGGAAGGGTGCCTCCGCCGGCGAGCACCGGATCCGCGCGCAGGCGATTCTCGACGGCGACGGCGTCCTCTCTTCCGAATCCGTGCCCTTGGTCGTGAAGGAGGGCGGCGTCCCGCAACGCATCGTCGTGGAAATCGAAACCGTGGACGGAACCGCCCTGGAACCCGCCTCGGCGGCCATCTCCGCGGTGGATCCCGGAATCCTGGTCGTCCGACGCGTTTCCGGCCCGCTCGACGTCGAGCTCCACGTCTTCTACACGCTGGATGGCGACGCCGTGCATGGCATCGACTTTGCCAAGCTTCCCGAGAGCATCGTCCTCGCCAAGGGCGCCGAGAAGGCCGAGGTCATCATCCGCGCGCTGCCCGACACCCTTCGCGAGGGTGACGAAAAGGTCGTCCTTCGACTCGTTCCCACGCCCTGCATCACCATCTTCCCGCCTCCGCTCGAGTGCTACGGGGTCGGGCCTCGAGAAACCGGCAGCGTCGTCATCCGGGACGCCACGACGTCCGGCAACCAGGCCCCGCGCGTCGCGCTCGTCGCGCCGCGGAACGGCACGGTCTTCAGCCTCGGCGACCCGATCACCGTGGCCGCGGAAGCCTCGGATCCCGACGGCACCCTCGCCCGCCTGGACATTTTCGCCGGCGACAAACTGCTCGGCAGCACCAAGGAATCGAGACTCGCGGTCGATTGGAAGGAGGCCACGGTCGGGGTGCACAAGCTCTCCGCCCGCGCCTTGGACGATGCCGGCAAGGAATCGACCTCCGCCATCGTCACGATTTCGGTTCGCGATCCCATCGATCTTGCGTGGGTGCGCCGCGTGCTGCCCCCGGCCTACCTGCCCGGCGGGCCGATTGAAGTCGTCCTCGCGGCCGAACCCGCACGCACCACGAAGGCCTGGACCCTCGAGGACCGGATTCCCGCCGGGTGGACTTTCGTCTCGGCCTCCGACGACGGTGGCTTCGACGCCGTGAACGGCAAGGTCAAGTTCGGTCCGTTTACGGACAACCAGGCGCGGCGGCTCTCCTACCGCATTACTGCCCCGTCCGGTGCCACCGGCCCCCAGAAGTTCGCCGGGACGTCGTCGGCTGATGGCAAATCCGTTCCTGTGGCCGGCAACGACCAGGTGCTTCCCGCCGGGGAGAACCACCCGGCGGATGCCAAGCCGTCCGACAAGGCCGTTCGCGCGGACGAACTCACCGCGTATGCCGGAGCCTGGAAGGCGGGCCAAACCTGGGGCGAACCGCCGACCAGCATTCCGCTCAGCTACGTCACCCGCGCCGCACAGATCTGGAAACAGGGCGAAACCTATGTGTTCGATCCTGCCCAGGGCGCGCCGCCGGAGTGCTGGGTCCCCGCCACGCCCAAGCCCGGCTCCGCCGCGGCCCTGGCGGGAACCGTCCAACCCGACGCCGCCGCCGAACGCCACGCCGCCGCGGCGCGCCCCGGACGCCCGGAGCAGGTGCGCATCCAGATCACGCCTCCCGCCGGGACCATCGCCACCGCCGTCGAGGAGATCGTTCCGGAAGGCTGGCAGGTCGCCGCGATCACCGAGGGCGGCACCTTCGACGCCGCCTCCCGCCGCATTCGCTGGGGCATCTATTGGGGCGCGGCCCAGCTCGAACTGGGTTATTCGGTCACCCCGCCCTCCGGCACCGCCGCGAACGCGCGGTTCCAGGGCTGGGCCTCGTTCGATGGACGGGACGTTCCGCTGGGCGGGACACGCGTGGTCGGGTCCAGCGACGAATCCACCGCCCTGCGCATCCGCCAGACCCGGCGCGAAGGCCGGGGGCGCATCCAGTTCGATGTCTCCGCCGCACCGGATCAGGTCTTCGCCGTCGAAGCCTCCAGCGACCTCCGCACGTGGACCGAGCTCGGTTCCTGCATCCACACCGGTGAGGCGGTCTCGCTCGACGACACCGAGGCCGCGGCGTCCGAGGGGCCCCGCTATTACCGGCTGAAGCCCATCGTCCGTTGAGGCGGCGCCGGCGGCGCAACCGTCTTTCGGGGAGCGCTCGAAGCCCGTGCGCTCCCCGTCTCGAGGCGATCCCGGAAACGGGATCGCCTTCTTGTTTTCTACCGCAGCGCCCCCCCATGCCGCGCCTTCAGCGCGCACACGTCCGCGTGTAACCGCGCCGCCAGCGCCTTCCGGTCCCCGATGCCCCGCACCGGCTCCCCGAAATGCACCCGGCCGACGATCCGGCGCTTGGACAGCATCCCGATGAAATGGGGCGCGAACGTCATGTCCCGCCAGTAGGCCACGTCCTCCGCCACCGTTCCCTCCCCGTCTTCCACCCGGTAACCCACCCAGGCCGGCGTCACCGTCCAACCGTGGATCACCGCCGGCTCGAACAACGAGGGTCGGAAGGGCAACACGTCGTCCCCTCCCGTGCTGGTCCCCTCTGGAAACAGGGTGATCACCGTCCCCGTTTCGACGATACCCCGAAACGCCTCCGCGATCTCCGCCACGTGCCCGCGCCGTTCCCGCTTCAGGAACAGGGTGCCGCCGCACCGGGCCAGCGCTCCCAACAGGGGCCAGTTCGCCACCTCCGCCTTCGAAACGAACACCATGGGGCGCGTCACCGCGATCACGGGGATGTCCGTATAGCCCAGATGATTCGCCACGATCAGCCCTTCCTCGGGCACCCGGCCCACGTGCTCCGCTCCAAACCCGATCGCCTCCAGGTGCCGCCGGCTCCATGTCTGCAACCAGGACGCGCACTCCCGGGGATCCTCCCCGCGCCCGTGCCGCCGCAGATTCCAGGCATGGTCGAGGATTCCCCCGAGGTTGGCCCCCAGAAAGGCGGCCGCCCTCGTTCCCACCCGCCAGGGATGTCGCACGATCCCACCCATGAACGCCCTAGAGCGGTCCTTCCCGCTGCCATCGCCGCCAGTCCTCCAAGGTGTCCACATCCGCCATGCGGCGCAGCACGCCCACCGACCATCCACCCTCCCGGGCCCGTGCTTCCGTCAGCGCCAACACCTGCTCCGTGCTCCAGAGGATGCCCCGGAAAAGAGCCGGAGCCGGAGCCCGCAGCCCGATCAACCAATACCCGCCGTCCTCCGCAGGACCCAGAACCACATCCGCATCGTTCAACCCGTCGAAGGCATCCACCACGTCCTCCCCCGTCAGCGTCGGACAATCGGTCCCCACCACGACCACCCGGCGCGCGCCGGCACCAAAAGCCTCCCCCGTGGCCCGCGTCAGGCGTTCTCCCAGATCACCATCCCCCTGCCCCCGCATCACCCAGCCCGGCCGCAGATAGGGACGGATCTCCTCGTCCGCCCCGTCCGGCGTGAACCGCAGTTCCACGTCCGTGCGCCCGTGCAAGGCCGTGAGCGTCCGATCCAGCAGCACCCGGTAGATCCCGACGGCCGCATCCGCATCCAAGGCCGCCCCGATCCGGGTCTTGACGAACCCCGGACGCGGCGCCTTCAGGAAGACGATGACACGCTGATCGCTCACGCTCGCCTCACTCCGCCGATCCCTTCGACTGAAACTGATCCTCCTTGCGCCGGAAGAACACGTTGAAGGTCGTCATCGATCCATAGCAACGGGTGACGTACCCCTGCCAGTCGAACTTCTCCGCCTCCGTCAGCCGTTCGCTTGAATTGATCCGCTGTTCCAGCGTCCGGAGGTTGTTCCGCATCATCACGATCTTGTGGAAGAACGCCTCCAACGGCACCTCCTTCGTCGACAAGGTCGGGTCCGCGGGGTGCAACACCATCTTTCCGCCCTGCCACCGGATCGCCAACTCCTGCCGCACCGCGTCGGGATGCTCGATCCCCATCCGGTCCGCGACCGCCGTCACCGTCGCCGCGATCAACTGTTCCAGCGGCATCTCCAGTCCGCTCACCGCCGCCGTCGCCTCCGCCGGCTGCAATCCGCTCGCCTCCGGCGACACCTGCCGCCGCACCCCGTCATCGAACTGCACCGTGGCCGCCAGATCCTCGATGGCCCGCACCGTCCCCAAACCATAATTCGGATGCTTCACCCGCATCCCGATGTGCAACGCCGAGACGTTCATTTCCAAGATCCTACCCACTTTCCCAGCCCCATCCAAGCCCCTGAAACTCCCGCCCGTCCCCACCCCGACGGACGCCCGCCTCCCGGCTCGCACCTATCCGTTCCCGTCCCGGTCTCCCCCTTGGCGGACCAGTTGCGACGCGCTCTCGATCCCCCAGCGACTCGCCGCCGCCGCCCGCGCCTGCCGCGCCTCGTCCTCCATCCGGGTCGCCCGGGCCACCACCTCCAGATCCGCGCCCGACGGCGCCCCCGGCGCCAAAGCCGCGGCCCGGATGCGGGCCGCCCGCGAAATCGTCTCCTCCTCCGTCAGACCCGGATTCATGTTCAGGTGCACCTCCCCGCCGACCGCATACAGCTTGCCGTCCGGACCCGTCCGATAGGTGAACGACGGACCTCCCACGGCCAGACTGCCCGCCGCTGCCGCGTGCTCGGCCTCGTGCGTGCGCACCTCCCGGTCCCGCGCCGCCAATCGGGCGATCTCCGCCTGCTCGTCGGGTGATCGGCGCGCGGCTACCAACGCCGAAAGCGGGCGGATCCGGTCGATGGCCGTCGTCCCTGACATGGGCTTCCTTCCGTTGCCCGGGCCGACATGGAACGTCGAACCGGGACCCGGTCACCTTCGTATCGACGGATCGCGACCGGGCTTGAGCCCGAATTCACGGCGGGTGCCGATCAAGCAGCGGGAGGGGCCGCCACGCACCACGCACCGGGGGAGGCCCGCGACGAACCTGGCGCGTGATCGGCACCTCCGGGCCGGATCGGACCTGGCAACGGGACCTGACACCGCGAGGCCGCGAAACCGAAACCGCGACCGGCCTGCTATCCCCGTTCCGTCACCAGCGCCGCCTCGTCTCCCTCGGGCTCGCCGGACGCCGCGGCGGAGGCGCCGTACTCGTGGAGCTTGTTCCGGAGCGTCCGCACGCTGATCTCGAGCAGCTTCGCGGCCTGGGTTCGGTTCTGATGGCACCGTTCGAGCGTGCTCAGGATGTGCTGCTTCTCAAGCTCGTGGAGACTGACGCAGCGCGCGCCCGCCGTCGGCCCCGAACCGGACGCCGGAGCGGCGCCGCCCTCCGCGGCAGGGGCGGACGGAGTGGCCGGGACAGGAGCAGGAGCGGGAGCGGGAGCAGGGGCGGGGGCGGCGGACGCCGGCGGCACGGGCACCATCGACGGCGCCGGCGTTTCCGCGAGCCGCGGCGGGCCCGGGAGGAAGCAATGCTCCGGCTCCACCGTCGCGGAATCCCCGCAGAGGATCACGGCCCGTTCGATGACGTTTTGCAGCTCGCGCACGTTGCCCGGCCAGTCATGGCGGATCAGGGCTTGGAGGCATTCCTGGCTGACGCCCCGGGCGCGGGAGCCGTGTTTTCGCGCGAACCGCGACATGAAGTGATTGGCGAGGAACGGGATGTCCTCCCGGTGTTCGCGCAGCGGAGGCACCCGGATCGGGACCACGTTCAGGCGGAAGAACAGGTCCTGCCGGAACTCCTTTCGTTCCACGCTGAGCTCCAGCTGCCGGTTCGTGGTGGCCACGACCCGGACATCGACCTTGATCGTGCGGGTTCCGCCGACGCGCTCGAATTCGCGCTCCTGCAGGACGCGGAGGAGCTTGGCCTGCACCGCGGGCGAGATTTCGCTGATTTCGTCGAGGAGAATGGTCCCCCCGTGGGCCAGCTCGAACCGGCCTTCGCGCTTGCTCAACGCGCCGGTGAACGCGCCCTTCTCGTGGCCGAAGAACTCGCTCTCGATCAGCGTCTCCGAAATCGCGGCACAGTTCAGCTTGATGAACGGGGCTCCGGCCCGCGGACTCTCGCGGTAGAGCGCACGCGCCACCAACTCCTTTCCCGTGCCGCTCTCCCCCTGGATCAACACCGTCGCGTCCGTCCGTCCCACCCGCCGGATCAGGGCCCGCAGGTTCTCGAGCACCGTGCTCGGTCCCAGGAGCTCGTACCCGGTGTCCTCGTCCTCCTCGTTCAGCAGTCGGCTGACCTTGAGCAACTGCGTGAAATCCCGCGCCTTTTGCAGCGTGATCTCGATCTGGTCCGCCGAAAACGGCTTGATCAGGTAGTCGAACGCCCCGTTCCGCATGCATTCCACCGCGGATTCCACCGACCCGAATCCCGTGATGAAGACCATCAGCGGGCGCTGCGGGCGGTGCTTCATCATTTGCAGCAGGTCCGTGCCCTCCCCGTCGGGCAACCGCACGTCGACGAACACCAGGTCGTAGGTATCGCGCGCCAGCAGTTCCTGCGCCTCCCCCAGCGTCGCCGCGGCCGACACGTCATAACGGCGCTGGCGAAGCTGCTGCTCCAGGTTCTTCCGGACGATGAAATCGTCCTCCAGGACGAGGATGCGCTCGATGGGCATGGCGAGTCGTCAGGCGGAGAGGTTTTTCAGGTACTCGGCCGCGACCCGGTGCGGACGCTGGCTCTGCGAGCTGGGCAGGTGCCCGGGCGGCAGCAGCCCCCGGCGCAGCAGGGCCTGCTCGTTCTCCCGATCCAGCACGATGACCTTCATGATCAGATTCTGGTTCTCCCGAAGCAGCGCGTCCACCTCAGGTTGCCGGCTTCGCGCCGCCGGGTCGAGCCGCTGCCAGCCCTCCCGGGCCCGTCGCAACGCCTCCACCGACCGGGCCAGGCGGGGGAGCAGCTCCGCGCGTTCCCGCGCGAACGACTCCCCCTCGAAATTTCCGTCCCGATGGAGGGACTCGCTCTCCCGCGTCACCAGCGCCAGGACCTGCTCGCACACAGCGAGATGCTCCGCCAGCTCCGCCGCCGGCCCCCCTCCGCCCGCGGTCATGCCCCCGGCGTTCATGTCGCCTGGACAGGTCGCGCCTGTCGCTGCACCGCGTCGCGCCCCGCGCGCCGCAGCTGCCTCCCGTCGGACGGTTCCTTCATATGGCCGATTCCCATCAAAAGCTGTTCGTCGAGGTCCCCGAGCCCGCCCCCTCCGGCGCGACCAGGAACGTCTGCACGTCCCGGCGGCGGTTCTCGGCACGCTCCTGCCAGCGCAGGAAGTCCCGTCGCCAACGCGCCATGTCCACCGTGGCCTTCAGGCCCGGCGGCGCGTTCGTGCCGAGTTCGGCCTCCCGCGCCACGATGGTCCCGTAGGCTTCCGCCGCCTTCGCCGGTTGCTCCAGCCGCTCGTAGGCCAGACCGATCTGGTAGCGGACCGGACACTGCCACTCGGGCAGCGCGCTGAGCAGCAGCAAACTCTCGTACACGTCGAGGGCATGCACGAAGTCACCCTCCTGGTAGAGCTGGTTGGCGATCTCGTTCCCCGTGCGTTGCTGCCAGTAGGCCAGCACCTCGGGATGTTCCTCCGCCTGGGTCTGCTGCATCTGCAGGAGATCCAGGATCTCGCGGACCGACTCGCTGTTCTTGTTGAGCTTCTTCAGGCCGGTGGCGAGCAGGAAGCGCACCTCCGCCTCCTCCTCGGCTCCCCCATGGCGCACCAGGAACTGCCGCGCCTGACCGATGACCTCCAACTGACGTCCCTGCGCCGCCAGGGTCTGGATGTACCGATAGTGCACCCGGGCCCGGTTCAGGTTCGGGGATTCCTCCTTGAGCAGCCGGGCAAATGCCGCGCTCGCCTCGGCGTGCATGTTCTGCATCGCCAGCGTCTCCGCGATCTCCGCCTGGGCCTGCAACACCAGACGCCGATAGTATTCGAACAACTCGTCCTTCACCACCAGCGCCGCCGTCATCGTCGCGTAGAACTTCGTCGTGGCCATCTGGTGCAGGCCCAGTTCCCGGTACATCAGGCCCTGGCGCAGGAGGATCTCCGGCGCGCTCGGGTCCTGTGGCCAGCGGCTCAGATATTGCGAGTAAACCTGCAGCGCCCGCGACAGGTTGTGCTGATCCTGGGCCACCAGCGCCATCTCCAGCAGGGCCGGACGCTGGAACTCCTCCGGCGCCTTCCCCGTCAGGATCGCCGCCAGATTCGGCACCGCCTCGTCGTACAATCCCGCGATGCGCAGCCTTCGCCCCGCCTCGAGCAACCGCTCGAACTCCGCATCCGCCTTGGCCTTCGCCCGAGCCCGTCGGCCGTCGACGTCCGACGACAGCAGGTTCGACGACGCGAACAGCATGTGATTCTCCTCCAAAGCCCGTTCCACGCTGTCCATGCCCACCGCCGGCGTCGCCGGAATCCCCGCCCCCGGCGCCTTCCGCGGCCCGGATTCACCATGCCCGCCGCCCGCGGGCGACGTCCCCGCCGCGGGCAACTCGGGCACCGGACTCAGGGCGGGACGCACCGGCCCCGTCGGGGACGGCGTCGGCTTCCCGGGCGCGGATCCGGATCTCGGTGGCCGCGGCGGAGGCTCGGATGGCAGGACCGGGCGCGGCTCGGGAGCCGGGGCGTGCTCCTCGGCCCGGACCCGTTCATGGTCGGAAACCAGGCCCAGCCAACCCAGCACCACTCCGAGAATGACCATCCATGTCAGTCGGGATCTCACTTCATTGGGAGATGTACGTGGCGGAACTGGAACGCGTCGGCCCCGGGGGCAGCGACGGCGGTAGGAAGACCGGGACGCTCCAGGCACCCGCCACGCGGTTGCTGCCCGCCGGCTTGAAGAACTGCACCAGCATCTGCGGGGTGTAGATCGGTGTCGGTGCCCGTCCTTCAGCCTGCGGATCGACGAGCAGGGAACCGGGACTCCCCGCCAGCGGCGGCCCGACCTCCGGCAGTCGTTCCTCCGGCGGCGGGGACGGGGGCGGGCCGGGCGGGGCGTTGGTGGTGGCGGACTCCGGCGGAGGGACGGGGTCGCGCATGGCCAGCGGAGGCATCACGAGCACGGACGAGGGGGCCTTGGTGCGGCGCACGCGCAGGGGGACCGGCCCGAGGGTGGACAGATAGGAACCGCCGGGGCGAAACCCCGCCCGTGGGCGGGCCTCGCCCGGGGACGGGGACGGCGCGGCCGCCGTCACGGTTGGAAGCAGGGCGAGCGCGGTGGCACAACCCACGACCCAGTGCAGCCAGGTCGGAGGCCTAGCCCGCGACCGCCATCGGAGTCCCGGAAAGCTGGGAGAGACCCTCTTCATAGGATTTCACGAACTGCCAATCCTTGGTTTCCTCGTAGTTCTTGCACTCGGCGCAGACGACCGCCGATCCGATCATGGCCAGTTTGACCCCGAGTTCCTGACAGAGACTGGTCACGGTGATGCCGAGCTTGACCAGGTTCACGTCGGCACTCGCCATCTTGCTCATGTCCAGCAGCAGCTTGCCGAGACCGGCATCCACGCTCTCCGTGACCTTGGCCCGCAGACTCAGCATGATGTCGTTGGCCACCATCGGATTGAAGTTCTGGGGAAGCTTCAGCAGGAGTACCCCATCCTGGCTCAGGAAATACCGGTAGGACGTGTCGAGATTGAGGGAACGCGTCACCTTGCCCTTCAGTTCGTCGATGTCGATCGGCTTTGTGATGATCCCCGCGAAACCCATCTGCTGCGCCCGTTGCTGCTCCTCCATCGCGGTCTTCACGCTCAACGCGAAGATCGGGATCGCCTTCGTCTTGAACGCCGTCCGCATCATCTGGAACAGCATGAAACCCGCCCCCTCCGGCAGCGACAGGCTCACGATGATCGCGTCGGGCATCTGCGCGGAACAAAAGTCCACCGCCTGTCCCGCCTGGGTCAGTCCGTTCAACACCCAGGGCGTGTCCGACAACCCCTGCCGGATCTGCTCCAGGATGGCCGGCTTGTCGTCCACGAGCAGGATCTTCAACGGGTCATCGAACCGTTTCACCTTGGTCGCCGCCTCGCTCCAAGACTTCAAATCGATGATCCGCCCCACCCGCTCCACCACCAACTCCTCCTTGAACGGCTTGACGAGGTAGTCGCGCACCCCGACGCGCGCGATCTTCAGCACGTTGTCGCGCCCCGCCTCCGCCGTCAGCATGACCACGGGAATGTTCCGCGTGGCCGGGTCGGCCTTCAGCTTGTTCAGCATCTCGAACCCGTCCATCACCGGCATGGTGTAGTCGAGCAGGATGATGTCCGGGCGTTCCCGATTCACGACGGCGAGGCCTTCCACGCCATCCGCGGCTTCCAACACCTCGCAGGCGAAGGATTTGAAGGCCCGCGCCACGATCATTCGGATCGTTTTGCTGTCGTCGACGGTGAGGATCTTGGGTCCCATGGTTTGACTCCGCGAAAAAGGGTTAACGCCCATTGCCGGACGGCTTATCGATCAGTACTTCCACCAGCAGGAAATCGTTTCCGTTCCGGAACTTCATGCGGGCCACATCCGTCCGGCTCATGGCCTCGATGCCAAGCTGCGACCCCCGCACGATCGAGGGGATCGTCATCACGCACGCGTACCCGGCATCGGTCAGGCGCGATTTCACGTTGCCCACCACCATGTTCGCGATCTCTCCCATCGCGTCGTTCACGTAGTCCTCGCGCTGGGCATCCGGGCCGCTCAGCCCCAGCAACCCGCTTGTGATCCGCCCGGCGAACTCGGCGGTCGTGTACAGGTAGATCACGCCCGTGACCTTTCCCGTGAACCCCACGGAACTCGCGATCTGCAACTGGCCGCCAAAGCTGTTCCCGTCCATCGGCACTCCCGTCATCGGCATGTTCAACATCGTGTCGAACACCGTGCCAACGGCAGCGTTCACCAGCACTTCGACCTTCGCTGTCATCACCCTTCCCATCGGCAGTTCTTGCCGGCCCTTTAGCGAATTCACCGGCCCCGGCAATTCCCTCCCGCGGGGAAAAAAGCACCCTCCCGTTCAACTTTTCCGCCGCCGCGCCGATACACCCGGCAGAAAGTGAACTCGACGCCCCCCACCGTGCCCAGCGCACCTCCCGGCCCGCTGCCACGCCACGTCATCATCCAGCGGCTCGGCGACTGCGCCCACCTGCCGTCCCTCGGCAGCGTCAACGACGTCCTGCGCGAACTCCTCAATGCCGAGCAGCGCTATACCGCCCAGATCTCGGAGGTCATCCGCCGCGACCCCAGCATGGCCACGCGCATGCTCCGGCTGGTCAATTCCGTCTACTACGGACTCTCCACCCCCGTCACCAGCATCGACGAGGCCGTCCTCTACCTCGGCATCCGCCAGGTCCGGCAACTCGCGATGTCCACCCCCATCATCGAGGATCTCCAGAAGATCAGCCTCCACAACCCCTTTCCCTGGCGCGAATTCTGGCAGCACTGCATCGGCACCGCCATCATGACCCGCGAAATCGCGGGCGCCATCCAGCCCGTCCAGGACGAACTCGAGTACGTCGCCGGTCTCCTTCATGACGTCGGGCGCATCGTCATGGCGTCCGAATTCCCGTCCGAATTCGCCCAGGTCTGCACCCGCGCCGCCACTTCCTCGTCCGACCTCGGCGAAATCGAGGTCGCCGTCCTCGGCATGGACCACTGCGAACTCGGCGCCATCTACCTCGCCCACCATCACCTCCCCGAGCCCATCGTCGAGGCCGCCCGCTGCCACGCCAACCCCACCCGCGCTCCCGCCGAGTACCGGCACCTCGCCGCCGTGGTCCAACTCGCCAACCACCTCGTCCGACTCAACGGCATCGGCGACTCGGGAAACCCGTGCGTCGTCACCGAGCAGTCCTGGCTCGAACTCGATGCCTGGAACATCCTCTTCCCCGACGATGTCGAGGAGGAGCGTTCCCTCCTCCGCGCCAGCCTCCAACACAGTCTTGCCCGCCTCCCTCACATCGTCGAGGGCATCATCTAGAGCTCCGCCTTCCATGAAGCGTCCCGAGGTCGACCTACCCCCGGGGGACTTTCCCCCTTCGGCCCCCTCGCGGACCACCAGGCGCGAACTGCTCCGCGAAGCCGAGGCCTGCAGCTACGTCGTCGACCTCGTCTACGAACGTTCCCGCGTCCGCCTCCACGACGGCAAGCAGGCCCTCATCCGCGCCCGCCTCGGCAAGCGCGTCCGCCTCCATGGCTTCACCTGCCTCGCCGACTACTGCGACTGGCTTCGCGAGTCCCCCGATTCCGAGGAGATCACCCACGTCGTCGACGCCCTGACGACCAATTTCACGAACTTCCTCCGCGAGGAGGACCACTTCCGGTTCCTCGTCCAGGAGGCCCTGCCGGCCCGGCTCGGGTCCCGGCGTCGCTTCGTCCTCTGGTCGTCCGCCTGCTCCACCGGCGAGGAACCCTACAGCCTCGCCTTCTATCTCGAATCCGCCTTCCCCGTCGCGGAGGGCTGGGACTGGCGCATCCTCGCCACGGACATCAGCACCCGCGCCCTCGCCAAGGCCCGGGCCGGAATCTACCCCGCG
This sequence comes from uncultured Verrucomicrobiota bacterium, assembly GCA_964608505.1. Lineage (GTDB taxonomy): Bacteria > Verrucomicrobiota > Verrucomicrobiia > Limisphaerales > CAIMTB01 > CAIMTB01. Next base: position 15,071 of record CAZSOV010000064.1, on the reverse strand, counting down.
GACCGGCTCGAACCCCTCTCCCCCGGCTGGCGCCGGGCGTTCTTCCAGCAGGGCCACGGGCGTGCCACCGGCCTTTACCGCGTCAAATCCCGAATCCGCGAACGCCTCGAATTCCGGCACGTCAACCTCCTGGAACTTCCCGACATCGCCGAGACCTTCGAGGCCATCCTGTGCCGCAACGTGATGATCTATTTCGACCGTCCCACCCAGCAGCAGTTGGTCGCCTCGCTCGCCTCCCACCTGGCTCCCGGCGGCTTCCTGCTCATCGGGCACTCGGAAAGCCTCGTCGGCCTGCCCCTGCCCTTCCGTTGCCTGCGCCCGAGTTACTATCAGAAGCGGTGAACCGAAATGCCGTCACCCACTCTCAGCGCCTTCGGCCTCGACCAACGCATCGTGGTCGGCATGGCCGAGGTCGTGGTTTCCAACAACCCCGGCCTCACCCTGGCCACCTATTCGCTCGGCTCCTGCCTCGGCATCTCCATCTACGACCCCGTCACCCGGGTCGGCGGCATCCTCCACGCCATGCTTCCCGACTCCTCCATCGCCCAGGACAAGGCCCGCGCCAAACCCGGCATGTTCCTCGACTCCGGCCTCCCCCGGTTGCTCGATTCCGCCCGCCAATTGCGTTTCGACGCCGCCCGGGCGGTCGTGTGTGTCGCCGGAGGAGCGCAGATCCTCGATTCCCAGGGTTACTTCAACATCGGACGCCGGAACCTCGACGCCCTCGACATGCTGCTGCGCCAGGCCGGCCTGAAAGTCGCCGCCGCGGAGACCGGGGGCACCGTCAACCGCACGCTCTACCTCAAACTCGCCTCCGGTGAGGTGCGCCTCAAATCCTCGGCCCAGCCCGCCGAAACCCTTTTATGGAGACCGTAGAACAGACCCTCGATGCCCACATCGACCGCGTCGAGTCGCTGCCCCCAGCCCCCGTCGTCCTGCCCCAGCTCCTCCGCCTCCTGCAGGAGCCCGACACCGACGCGGATCGGGTCGTCGAGCTGATCTCGAGCGACCCCAGCCTGACGGCCGCCGTCCTTCGCCTCTGCAACAGCGCCTACTTCAGCTCCTCCGAGCCCGTCTCCGATCTTTTCGAGGCCGTCCTGCGCATCGGCTTCACCAGCGTCTGCCAGCTCGTCGTCACCATCGTCGGCAGCCGCGCCCTCCGCTCCAACCGCAAGGGCTACGGCGGCAACGGCGACGGCGCCGGCCTCTGGCGCCACAGCGTCGCCGCCGCGCTCGCCGCCAAGGCCATGGCCCATGATGCCGGCGAAAACGAGGGCGTCGTGTTCACCGCCGCCATCCTCCATGACATCGGGAAGATCGTGCTCGCCCAGGCCCTCGAAAGCTCCTACCAGCGGCTCATCCGCGAAATCGAGGTCAACCAGTCCTCCCTCCTCGAAAGCGAGGCCAAGGTCCTCGGCGTCCAGCACGCCGAGATCGGCGGACGTGTCCTCGCCCGCTGGAACTTCCCCGACGACCTCGTCCTCGCCGTGCGCCATCATCACGATCCGCTCAAGGCCCTGGGGCACGAGCGCCTCGCCTCCTACGTCTACCTCGGCAATCTCATCGCCCACTTCATGGGCTTTGGCTACGGCCACCATGCCCTCGCCCTTCGCGGTCGCTCCGATGCCCTGGACCTCGTCGGCCTCCAACCCAAGGACATCCCCGGCTACATGATCGCCACCTTCGAACAGTTCGAAACCATGAAGGCCCTCGTCGCCGCCTAGCCACCCCGCGACCCACCCGATCCCCCATGCCCGTTCGCGTCCTCATCGTCGATGATTCCGCCCTCGTCCGGCGCGCCCTCGTGGATGGCCTCTCCGCCGACCCCGACATCGAGGTCGTCGGCACCGCCGTCGATCCCTACGTCGCCCGCAACAAGATCATCGAACTCGATCCCGACGTCCTCACCCTCGACATCGAGATGCCCCGCATGGACGGACTCACCTTCCTGAAGGTGCTCATGAAACACCATCCGTTGCCCGTCATCGTCATGAGCTCCCTCACCACCGCCGGCTCCCGCAAGGCCATGGATGCCCTGCAAGCCGGGGCCGTCGAGGTGGTCCCCAAACCGTCCACCTCCGCCGGTCTCGCCGAGGAAAGCCATCGCCTCGCCGAACGGATCAAGGCCGTCGCCCGCAGCCGATTCCGCGGATTCCGCGCCCCGCCCCCCGGCCCCGCCGCGCCTTCCTCCCTCCGTCGCGACCACCCTCCCCCGCTGAACCCGTCGCCACCCGCCCCCGCGACGCTCCCGTCCGAGGGACGGACCTACCCATCCCGCGCCCTCGTGCTCATCGGCGCCTCCACCGGCGGCACCGAGGCCATTCGTACGGTCCTCGCCGCCCTGCCCCCGGATGTTCCCGGCATCCTCGTCGTCCAACACATCCCCTCCCAGTTCTCCGGTGCCTTCGCCCAACGCCTCGACGAATTCTGCCAGCTCGAGGTCCGCGAGGCCGTGGCCGGCGACGTCGTCCGTCCCGGCCTCGTGCTCGTCGCGCCCGGAGGCCTCCATCTCCTCGCCCGCTGGGCGGGACACCACTACATCGCCGAGACCAGCGCCGGCCCTCCCCTGCATCACCAACGTCCCGCCGTCGATGTCCTGTTCGACTCGGGCGTCCGCGCCGGCGCGCGCGACCAGACACTGGCCGCGATCCTCACCGGAATGGGGGCCGACGGCGCCCGTGGCATGCTCGCCCTCCGGCAGGCCGGCGCGCTGACCGTGGCCCAGGACGAGGAATCCTGCGTGGTCTTCGGCATGCCCCGCGAGGCCATTGCCCTCGGCGGCGTCCAGGCCGTCCTGCCCCTCGACCAGATCGCCCCCGCCATCAACCGCTTTTCCCGCGCCATCGCCCTGCCCCGCGGGGGAGACCTCCCATGAATGCCAATCCCTACGAGTCCATCGCGCATTGCATCGACAAGATCGCCCTCGAAATGGTCTTCGCCGGCCCGGGTCGCGACGAAGGGCTCCTCCCCATCAACAGCCTTCTCTCAGACATCGAGGCCCTGGCCCCCGACCTCCCCTTGCCCGACCCCTTCACGACCGCCCTCGCCCTCGCCCGCAAGGACGTCGATGCCGCCCTGGACGCCGGCGGGTTCACCTCCGAAATCCTCGAACGCCTCCACCTTGGCTGCGAATGGGCCCGGATCGCCCTCCCCGCCATCCAGCGTGACCAACCCCTCGAACCGCTCCCGGAACCCGTCTTCTCCGCCGGCTCCAAATCCGAACCCACCCCGGACCACCCGCTCCCGCCCGCCGCTCCCGGACCCGACGAGGAACTCGTGCTCGACCTGGCCCGCGACGGGGATCTGCTGCGCGAATTCCTCGCCGAATCCACCGAGCACCTCCACGGCATCGAGCAAGGCGTGCTCACCCTCGAGAAAACACCCGCGGACGCCGACACCCTCCACTCCATCTTCCGCTCCTTCCACACGTTCAAGGGTGGTTCCGGCTTCCTCAACCTCACCCCCATCCATCACCTCGCCCACGATCTCGAATCCCTCCTCGATCTCGCCCGCCAGGGCCAGCTCGCCATCTCCGCCCCGATCATCAACGTCATCCTCGATGGCGCCGACATTCTCCGGCGCTTCATCGACGAAATCAGACTCCAACTCGACGGCGTCCAACCGCACGCCCCGATCTCCCTCCCGACCCGCCCCCTCCTCGATCGTATCAACGCCGTCCTTGCCCGGTCGGGGGCGCCCGAGTCCCGGCCCGCCCCCGAGGCAAGCCGCCCTGCCGTCCAGGCCGCCGGCTCCCCCCCGCCCCCGCCCCACGATCCCCCGCCCGTCCCCGCCCCGGGTCGCGCCGCCGCCCGCTCCGTGGCCAGCTTCGTCAAGGTCGACACCCAGAAGCTCGATGGCCTGGTCGACCTCGTCGGCGAGATTGTGATCGCCCAGTCGCTCGTGGCCCAGGACCCCGATCTCCACTCCGTGACCGGCGAACGGCTCCCGCGGCATCTCGCCCAACTCGGACGCCTCACCGCCGAACTCCAACGCACCGCCATGTCCCTGCGCATGGTGCCCGTCCGCGCCACCTTCGAGAAGATGAAGCGCCTCGTTCGGGACCTCGCCCTCAAGGAGGGCAAACAGGTCGACCTCCAGTTCTCCGGCGAGGAAACCGAGGTCGACCGCAACCTCATCGAAAAACTCGACGACCCGCTCGTTCACATGATCCGCAATGCCGTCGATCACGGCATCGAGACCCCCGAGGCCCGTGTGGCCGCCGGCAAACCCGCGCGCGGCAACATCCACCTCCGTGCCCTCCATCGCGGCGGCAACATCCTGATCGAGATCCGCGACGACGGTGCCGGCCTCTGCCGCGACCGCATCCTCGCCAAGGCCCGCCGGCTCGGGCTCCTCCCCGAGGGCCCCGCCCCCACCGACGACCAAATCTACTCCCTGATCTTCGCCCCCGGCTTCTCCACCGCCGAGAAGGTCACCGAAATCTCCGGGCGCGGCGTCGGTCTCGACGTCGTCCACCGCAACATCACCGGGCTGCGCGGCAAGGTCGAGATCGCCACCGTCCCTTCCCACGGCTGCACCTTCACCATCCTTCTCCCGCTCACCCTCGCCATCATCGACGGCCTGATCGTTGGCGTCGGCGACCAGCGCTTCATCCTCCCCACCCTTTCCATCCGCGAATCCTTCCGCCCAGCCGCCGGTTCCGTCACCACCGTCCTCAACCGCGGCGAAATCGTCGACGTCCGCGGACGTCAATGCCCGCTGCTCCGGCTGCACCGCATCCTCGGCATCCCCCCGCGCTCCGAGGATCCCTGTCAGTCCATCGTCGTCGTGCTGGAATCCGACCAGGACACCCGGGCCCTCCTCGTCGATCAGCTCCTCGGAAAACAGGAGGTCGTCATCAAGAGCCTCGGGGATACCTTCCTGCCCAGTTTCGCTGTCGCCGGCGCCGCCATCCTCGGCGATGGTCGCGTCGGTTTGATCCTCGACGTGAACCGCCTGCTCCATCCCCCAGCCCCGGCCCCACGCCCCGCCCGCCCCACCCCGGCACCCTCCACGATCCCGACCACGTCACCGGCACCGGCACCAACCCTCGCCACCTGCCCCCCATGAGCCCTTCCTCCGAACCTGAAACCGGACCGGGACCCGGACCGGGACCCGGAACCGGACCCAACCCCGGCGCCGCGTCCCTTACCCCTCCCGCACCGCGCCACCCCGCGCTCGGACCCGATCTCCCGGCGCCCGAACCGCCCCGTCCGCCTTTCCCTTGGATCCAGGTCGGCTGGGCCATTCTCGACGCCCAGCGCCACATCCACAGCCTCGATCCGGAGCTGGCCCATTGGTTTCGCCGCGCGGAAGGCGATCCCATCGGCCAGTCCTTCGACGAGGTCCTGGCCGCCGTCGCCCCCGAGGCCCAGGGCGTCCTGCCCTGGGACAAGGCCCTGCCCTTCGCCCGTTCCAATCTCGCCCTGCACCATCCCGCCGGCACCTGCTGGTACGACCTCGAGCTCACCCGCCTCGACGCCGGCTGGACCGTCCGCGTCCAGTCGAATCTCCCCCCCGTCGCCGAGCTGGCCGAGGCTCCCTGGCGGTCCTACGGCGCCAACGAACAGGCCGCCCGCCAGATGTTCCTCCGCCTCCTCCGCGCCGAGGCCCAACTGGCCAACCTCGAGCAAAGCTGGCCCGGCGTCATCTTCAGCCAGCGCGCCGATTTCTCGTTCCAGGCGGTCAGCCCCCGCATCTCCGAACTCACCGGCATCCCCGCCCAGCAGTGGCTCGGCCAGGCCCGCTCGTTCTGGCAGATCGTCCATGAGGCCGATGCCGAGGAACTCCATCAACAGTGCCGCCGCGCCGCGCAATCCCCCGCCGGCATCACCACCAACTTCCGCATCCGCAACCTCCAGACCGGGCGCGTCGCCCACGTCATGGAACATCGCCAGGCCGTCGTCAGCGCCTCCGGCCTCGTCCTCTGCTACGAAGGCTTCTGGCTCGATGTCACCCGCGAGAAGATCGCCGAGCGCCGCCTCTCCTCCTCCGCGTGGAAGGAGACCCTCGCCACCCTCACCATGGGACTGGCCCACGACTTCAGCAACATCCTCGCCGGCATCCTCTCCCTCAGCGAATCCTTCATGGCCCAGACCGAGGCCGCCCACCCCTTCAATCCCGGCCTCAAGCTCATCCGCGAAAATGCCCTCCAAGCCTGCCAGCTTGTGCAGCGCATGATGAACCTCCACCGCTCGCAGACCGGCGTCCAGAACTACGTCGACCTCAACGAGGCCCTCGCCGAGCTCACCGACCTCGTCCAGCGCGTCCTGCCCCGCCGCATCGTCGTCGAAACCCATCCGTCCTCCCACCAACTCCCCCTCTACGTCGACGCCGTCGAACTCCGGCAGGTCATCCTCAACATCGCCCTCAACGCCGCCGAATCCATGCCCCAGCGCGGCCGCCTCGTCCTCCGCTCCGAACTCCGCGAGGCTGCCCCCGAACCCACCCACCTCGTCGGGAAGCTGCCCAAGTTCCCCTGCGTCTGCCTCTCCGCCCGCGACACCGGCTGCGGCATCGCCCCGCGCCATCTCCCCTTCATCTTCGATCCCTTCTTCACCACCAAGCCGGTCAACAAAGGCTCCGGCCTCGGCCTCTACAACGCCCGCCTCTTCGTCGAACGCCATCGCGGCGCCCTCTCCGTCACCTCCGAGGAGGGCGTCGGCACCGAATTCACCATCTGGCTCCCCCTCGCCGACTTCTCCGAGGCCGAACGCGTCCAGGCCGCCGACATCCAGCAGCGCCCCGCCATCCTCCTCGTCGGCGAAGCCGGCTTCCTCCACGATTCCACGGCCGAATTCCTCCGCGTCCAAAGTTACTACGTCCTCCAGGTGTTTGCCGCCGACCGCGCCCGGGACGTCCTCGCGGGGGAGGACAATCACTTCCGCGCCATCGCCATCCTCGCCGGACCTTCCGACGCCAATTACCTCGCCCTCGTCGCCGAAGTCCGCCAGCGCTACCCCGACCTCCTCGTCATCCTCCAGCTCGTCGGCGGCGATCCGGACCAACTTCCCGCCGATCTCCTGCCGCAATTGAACTTGCTTATCGCCACCGACCTGAGCGAAGCCGAAATGGTTCGCCGACTCAAACGACTGTTCGCCTGAGCCCACCCCTTCCCATGGCCGACGCACCCGACCCGCGCAACCGCATCCTCGTCATCGACGACGAACAGATCGTCCTCATCGCCCTTTCCGGCGCTCTGCGCCGCGAGGGCTACGAGGTCACCGCCCTCGCCAACCCCCTCGACGGCCTCGAACTCATCCAGAAGGAGTCCTTCGGCGTCATCATCACCGACCAGCAGATGCCCCAGCTGTCCGGCCTGGAGTTCCTTGCCCAGGCCAAACAGCACCAGCCCGACGCCTCCCGCATCCTCATCACCGCCGTCCTCAGCCTCTCCGTCGCCATCGACGCCATCAACAAGGGCGAGATCTACCGGTTCATCATCAAACCCTGGCTCCGCGAGGAACTCCTCGCCGCCGTCAAGAACGCCGTCCAGCGCTTCGAACTCATCCGCTCCAACGCCGCCCTCTACGAGGCCACCCGCGTCATGAACGCGGACCTCTCCGCCAAGGTCGCCCAGATCGCCGAACAAAACCAACGCCTCGATCACCTCAACCAGTTCCTCCAGCAAAACCTCCAGCGCTCCATCCAGCTCTCCGTCAAAACCCTCGAGATCTTCAACCCCGTCCTCGCCAACCAGTCCCGCCGCGTCCTCGAACTCTGCAAGGCGATGGCCGCCCGCCTCGAACTCTCCCACGACGACCGCCAGGTGTTCGAAATCGCCGCCTCCCTCCACGATATCGGCCTCGTCGGCACCCCCCGCGCCCTCATCCGCAAATGGCTCACCGACCCCGCCCAACTCGACGACACCGAACTCGTCGCCATCCAGCGCCACCCCATCGCCGGTCAGGAACTCGCCTCCTTCGCCCATAACCTCGAGGGCGTCGGCGTCGTCATCCGCGCCCATCACGAACGCTTCGACGGCTCCGGCTATCCCGACGGACTGGCCCGCGAACAAATCCCCTGGCTCGCCCGCCTCCTCGCCGTGGCCGTCGCCTACGCCCACTGCGCCGCCGAAGGCGAGTCCGCCGTCGAGAACATCCGCAACGCCAGTGGCTCCGCCTTCGATCCCGAGGCCGTCCGCGCCTTTGTCCGCTCCCTCCCCCATGCCGCCGTCCCCCGACGCCAGCGCGAGGTCCTCATCTCCGAACTCACCCCCGGCATGGTCCTCGCCAGCGGCATCTATACCTCCAACGGAGTCCTCCTCATCCCGGCCGGCGAGGCCCTATCCAGCCCCCACATCGACAAACTCAAGAACCACAATCTCATCAGCGACATCACCCAGTCCCTCCTCGTCTACTGCTGACCCGGTCGCCGCCTCCCCCCAACCCGGGCCGGCACCGGCCACTGGCTCACGAGCGAGCCTGTCAACATAAGGCCCGCTCCCACCCACCCCCGCCCGCCCAGGCGTTCGTCGAGCAGCCACCAACCGAAGAACGCCGCGAACACCGCCTCCAATCCCATCAGGATCGCGGCATGCGCCGGCGGCGCGTGCCGCTGCCCCGAGATCTGCAGCGTGAACGCGAGCGCCCCGCCCGCCAATCCCGTGTACAACAACGGGCCGCCGGCCGCCCGCAACGCGTCCCACGTGACCGGCTCCGACGCCAGCGCCAGCGGCAGACTGAACGCCGTCGCAAAGGCCAGCTGCAGCCACGTCAGCCACAACGCATCCACCCGCCGCGCGAAATATCCCACCGCGTGCACGTGCAGGCCCCAGATCACCGCCGAAACCAACACCAGCAGGTCGCCCCGTCCCAGCGTCCAATCCCCCGACGCGCTTAGCAGGTACATCCCCACCGTGGCCAGCAGCGCCGCCGGCCACGTCGCCGCCGGCAACCGCGCCCCCACGAGCGCCGCCTGCAAGGGAACGAAAACCACGTACAACCCGGTGATGAACCCCGCGTTCCCCGCGGTGGTTTGCGCGATCCCCAACTGCTGGATCCAACCGCCCACGAACACCGCCCCGCCCGTTGCCGCTCCCGCCGCCCAAGCCAGCCTCCGCCCCGGCACCGTGCCGCCCCCGCGCGCCCCGTTCCCCCGCCGCGCCAGCCACACGAACGGCAGCAGCGCCACCATCGCGATGAGATTCCTAAAGCCGTTGAACGTCAGCGACCCGACATGCTCCGCGATGGCCCGTTGCGCGACGAAACCGCTGCCCCAGATGACCGCCGCCCCCAGCAGAAACAGGTCCCCCCTTATCGTCTGACCGCGCGCATCCACGTCGTCTATCCCACCCGTGCCGGCGCCCCGTTCCGGGGCCCCCACCTTCTCCCCGCACGAGACGAAAATCCAGAGGCCCCGGCCCTTGCGGGCCGGGCCGCCCTTTCTCGTGCCACGCCGCTCCGGTTCCCCGGGTGAATCATGGGCCAACCGGGCGAACGGTACTCCGGTGCCTACTTCTTCTTGCCCGCCGGAGCCTGCTTCGCCGCGACGGCCTGCGCCTTCTTCTGGCTCGCGCTCGCGGCCTTCACCTGCTTCTGCTTCGACGCCTTGTTCACCGATTTCGGGGATTTGTCGCCCATGGATGGATGTGGTTGAGTTTGAACTACCGCCCGGCTTGTCATCTCACGATGCCACCAGCCCGCGGTTCCCCACTCTCTCCCGGAAGCCACTCCCATGTAAACGCCCGGAACGACAATTCCGCGTTGCATCGCCGCTCCTCCGATGCCATCACCCACCGTTCCGCCCGACTCGTCCCCGCCACTTCCATGCCCACGCTCCCCCGCTTCCTCCTCGCCTCCCTGCTCCTCGCCCACGGCACCTCCCGTGCCGCCGCCCCGCCCGAACCGCAGTACCACCATGGACCCATCCTCGTCCCTGCCTTTCGCGCCGACGAACCCCGCCGGGCCCGGGTGTCCGTCGCCCTCGCCGAGGACTACCTCGCCCAAGGCGCCACCGCCTGGGCCGGTTCCCACCGCTGCGTCTCGTGCCATACCACCGGCATGTACATGGTCACCCGCCCCGCCCTCACCCCCTTCCTCGGCCCGCCCCTCGCGTCCCTCCGCGACTTCTGCGTCGCCGAACTCCGCGAAAACCTCGCCGCCCCGCGGGACGAACTCCTCAAATCCACGCGCCCCGCCCAAGTCATTTACACCGCTGCCGCGCTCGCCGATTGGGATGCCCACGTGTCCCGCCGGCTCTCGCCCGAAACGTGCCAGGCTCTCGATCAGATGCTCGATCTCCAGCTCCCCTCCGGCACCTGGGGCACCCTGGACTGCTGGCCACCCTTCGAATCCGACGCCTTTCACCTCGCCACCCAGGCCGCCATGGCCATCGCTGCCGCCCCCGGTTGGCTGGGCAACTCCCCCGACGACCCCCGGCGCGTCCGCATCCAACGCCTGAAAGCCTACCTCCGCGACACCCCCCCACCCCACGATTATGGCGGTGTCCTGCTCCTCTGGACCGCCGCGCGCCTGCCCGGCCTCTTGCCCCCCGAACGCAGGCAGGAACTCCTCGACCGACTCGCCTCGCTCCAGCGACCCGACGGCGGATGGTCCATCCGCTCGTTTGCCCAACCGGAAGCCTGGGGCCGCGGTAATCGCGCCGACAAACTGCGCCAGGAACCGGACTTCGCCGACCCGCCCAGCGACGGACATCAGACCGGCCTCGCCCTCGTCGTCCTCCGCGAACACGGCGTTCCCGCGTCCGATCCCCGACTTCAAAAGGGCCTCGCCTGGCTCAAGGCGAACCAGCGCGAATCGGGGCGCTGGTGGACGCGCTCCCTGAACACCGACACCACCCACTTCATCACCTACAGCGGCACCGCCTACCCCCTCCTCGCCCTCGCGCTCTGCGGCGAGATTCCTCCGAAATCCGCCGCCCCCTGACCGCCGGCCCCGCCGAACACCACGCCCGGCCGCCCACCCCGCCCCCCTCACTCGCCCAGCCCCATCCCCATCAGCAGGCGCTCCAGCCTCCCGAGGTCCCACACGAACAAATCCCCCTCCACCGTGGCCGCCGCAAGTTGTCCGCCGTCGGACGCGAACGCCAACGCCACCACCCGCGAACGACTCGGCCCCTCCAGGCTCAGCCCCGCCGCCGCCTCGGGCATCCGGAAGAGGCGCACCTCCCGATCCCCGTACACGACCGCCAGCCAGACCCCGTCCCCGCTGAAGGCCGCCGAACCCGCCACCGTGTTCGCCGGCGCCTCCGGCAGCCCCGGACCCGGGGTCGCCTCCGCCCCCGATCCCGCGATCCGCCACACCGAGGCCGTCGGCCCCGTCGTCACCAGCCACCGCCCGTCCCCACTGAACGTGGGTCGCACGTTCAGCCCCGAGGCCACCCGCGCCCCCGCCCGGCCCGCGGCCAGGTCCCACAACTGCACGTCGCGCCCGCTGAGATTCCCCGTCGCCCCCACCCTCCCGTCCCCCGTGATCGCCGTGAACCGGATGAACTGCCCCGACGACACGTTCGTTCGCACCCGGTCCCCGACCCGCACCTGCAGCGATTCCCCCACGCCATCCGCCAACAGCATGACTCCGTGCTGCTTCCCGAACGCGAAATGCGTCCAGCCACGCCCGGACTCCCGTATCGGCCGGCTCGCGGTCCCGTTCGTCCCGCCCGGCCACGCCACCCACGCCAGCCCGTCGTCATCCAGCCAGACTACCCGCCCCCCTGCCTCGTCGAACGCCGCCGCTCGCACCTGGCGCCCCGGATGAAATGCCACCGACTGCCCCGAACGCGCCTCGACGATCTCCAGCCCGCCTGAGGTCCCCACCAACAGCCACCGTCCCCCATCCCCGTAGGCCAGCACACCGTCGCTCGCCGAACCCCAAGCCCGCGGCAGCACCCGGACCGATTCCGGACCCAGCACCTCGATGAAGCCGGGCTCGCCTCCCCGCCACACCAGCGCCAGCCGACCGTCGTCCGGACGAAACGCCAGGTTCCAGACCATGGCCGGGACATCCGCGATCTCGCGCCCCGCCACCGCGTCCAACAACTTCAACGTCTCCCCTTCCATGGCCGCCGCCAGAATCCCCCCCTGCGGATCGAACGCCAGCCGCCGCACCGCCGTCGCGTGCAGCGACAGGGTCCAGCGCGCCACCGGATCGGGCAGTTCCCAGTACCGCAGTTCTCCCTGGACCGTTCCCACCGCCAGCCGCAGGGCATCCGGGCTCCACGCCAGCGCATAGGCCGCCGAGGGCAACCCGAGTCGCTCGCTCGCCACGCCGCTCTCCGTGTCCCACAGGATGACCTCGTCGTCGGAGGCGCTCGTCGCCACCCGGTTCCCCGCCGGTGCCGGCACCACGCGCCTCCACACCCGGGCCGCCCCTTGTCCGCCCGGTAGCGGCCCCAGGGACTGCAACACCCTGCCCTCCGGCAGACTCACGCGCTCCAGGCCCCCTCCCGGCACCGCGCACCACAACTCGTCCCGCCGCGCCACGAAACCGCAGGCCCCGTTCGTCCGGCAGTACCCGCCCCCCTCGAGATCGCCCACCACGTATTCCTCCCCGCGACGCAACAACACGAACCGCCGCGTCGGACTGAACCCCACCGCCTCGTCATCAATCGGATTCAACGCCGGCAACCGTCCGATCTCCCGCCCGTCCGCCAACGCCCGCACCACCAGCGTCCCGTCCCGCTCGTGCCGCATCGACCACTCCTGCCGCGCGTCCAGCGCCACCGCCATCGCATCCAGCGAACGGATCTGGGCCGGGGCCGGAACCCACCGCGTTCCCAGGTGCGCCAGCGTCGCCGCCGCCTCCCCGCGCAGCGCCCGCCGCTGGGCCGGACTCGGCTCCGACACCAACGCGTTGGTCAACACCTCCAGCCCCGCATCCCGGCTCCCGATTCCGCCCGCCAACCGCAGGGCCCGCGCCTGCTCCAGCCGCGCATTCACCAGCGAGGTCCGCGCCGCCTGCTCCGCCCGCGAGATCCGCACGAAATTCCCGTGCTCCCGCAGCGCCTCGCGCCGCGCCCACCACCCCGCAACCCCCGCCAGCAGCAAACCCGCCACCGCCACCGCCCCCACCCCGCGAAACACCGCCACCCGCCGCCGCAACGCCCGCAACTCCCGCACCGAACGACCGCTCTGGATCACCGCCAAATCCGCCAACACCTCCGCCGCGTCCCGATATCGCCGTTCCGCGTCGTGCTCCCCCAGCTTCAACACCACCTCGTGGAACTCCATCGACGCCGTCGCGTCCGCCGACTCCAGCCAATCCCCCGGAATCTCCGGAAACCGCGCCGGATCCAGCCCGGTCGACGCCTGGTACAGCACCCGTCCCAGCGCGAACAAGTCCGCCGCCGGCTTCCCCGGCCCCTCCGGCGGCACGAAACCTTCCGTCCCCACGAAACTTCGACTCTCGTCCAGCCCCGCCACCAGCCCCAGATCCGCCAGCTTCGCCCGCCCGTTCACGAACACGATGTTGCTCGGCTTCAGATCCCGATGAACCAGCCGGTGCCGGTGCAGTTGTGCCAGCCCCGTCGCCAGCGTCCGCCCCAGCTCCGTGCATTCCTCCACCGGCAGGCGCCCCATCCGATCCAGGTCCAGCCGCAGCGTCCGCGGCACGTAATGCGTCGTCACGATCCCGTCCCCTTCCCGCACCCGCCCCACCCCGCCCGCCGCGTCGTCCGCCAGCTCCATCACATAATAGAAGAACCCCTCCCGCTCGTTCCGCCCCACGTGCAACACCTGCACCAACCCGTCGCTCGTCCGCGACAACGGTTCGTATCGCTCGATTCCCTTGAACTCCCGGTCGTACGGACGATCCCGGTCGAAGCGTGCCCGCCGGATCACCTTCACCGCCCGCAACACCCCCATCACGTTCCGCGCCAGCCACACCTCCCCGTAACTCCCCCGGCCCACGACCCGCAGGAGTTCGTGGTCCGGCACCGACGGAGGACGCGACGGCGGATTCACCATACCCGTAGTACCCGTAGGGCGTTCCCACCCGGGCCGTCGGCATCGCTCCTCCCTGCATTCTCCGCGGATCTCATGGCCATCGCGTTGCCCCCCCTCAGGATCCCGATTCCGCCTGGCGACGCAACCGCGCCAGTTCCTCCCGCATGACCCGACCCACCCGGTGCTTCGCGAGATAGACCTGCGCCACATTGATCCCCAGCGTCCGCGCGACCCGGGTCACCGGCGTCTCCTTCAGCGTCGCCAGGTCGAAGATCAGGAACTGCCGGGCGCTGACCCGCACTTTCGTCCGGTCCACCGCCGCCTTCAGAAGATTCGAATCCCACTCCTGCTGCCAGACCGCCTCGAGCGCCACCGCCCCGCCTGCCTCCGGCACCCGCTCCAGCCAACCCGTCCCCGACTCCGATTCCGGCGGCATCGCCGCCTGATGCCGGTCCCGGCGTGCCCGCCGACGCCAATGCTCCGCGATCCGTGACCGCACGTTCAGCATCAGCCAGCCCTTGAACGAACCCTTCGACGGATCGTACCGAAACTCCGGAATCCGCTTCGCCACCCCCAGCAGCGTCTCCTGCACCACGTCCTGCGCCTCCGACTCCGTCAATCCCGTCCTGCGCGCCACGTTGAAGATGAAGCGCCAGTACGTGTCGAAGAACTCCCGCCACCCGTCCTGGTCACCCCAATCCTTCAGACGCGTCAACAAACTCTCCCGGGTCGGCAGAAACTCCGGTTCCTCCCCACCCCCCGGTCCCTCGCCCTCGCCTTCGCCTTTCTCGTGCATCGCTTCCTCCGACATCGCGCTGATCTCCATGCGGTTGTTTCCTCGACCGAGCCCGCCGCCCAACCCGGCCTTCGCCGGACGGCCCAAAATCCTATCCGACGCCGCTCCCCCTGTCCTTTCAGGAATTCGCGCCCCCACCGCCGCCATCCGATCCGATCCCGCTCTGTATTTCCGGGATTTTCAGAACTACTGCAGTTTCTTCTCATTTTCCGGGATATTTAGATTGCGTGAATGGTCGGCATGGGCAGCATCGGGGCATGCCAGCCGGTCGTTTGCTCGCGCCGCCCGATCATCCCGCCGCCGTCTATCATTGCGTGTCCCGCGTCGTCGATCGGCGCTTCATCTTCAACGGCCCGGAAAAGGAGCACTTCG
>CAZSOV010000063.1:0-30765 GCA_964608505.1 uncultured Verrucomicrobiota bacterium | reverse complement strand
GGTCGAATCCCAGTCGCCGCTCCGCGCCAAGGAACGCCTGCAAGCCATATCCCAGCCCGCCCGCGGCGCCGCACCCCGGACGGCGCGAGTCGAAACCCGTCGCCCGTTTCATCACCGCCGCCAGCCGGCCCAGGCAGGCTTCCGCCCTGGGCAGGTCCGCGGGCCGCAGCCCCTTTTGCGGACCGTAAACCCGCGACGCGCCGCGCACGCCGAGCAGGGGATTGCTGACGTCGGTGGCCACCACCAACCGGCAGCCAGCCCGCCGCGGATCGACCGCAGGCGGGACCACGAACCGCACGCCATCCAATCGCGACCATTCCGGGATCGGTCGCCGGTCCCCGTCGAGGAACTGCCACCCCAACGCCCGCGCCAACCCAAAACCGCCGTCGTTTGTGGCGGATCCGCCGACCCCCACCAGACACGTGCGAGCCCCCGCGCCCAGCGCGGCCTCGATGAGCCGGGCCACGCCCCGGGTGTCCAGGTCGAACGGGTGGAATTGTCCCTTCGGAAGCAGGGCCAGTCCATTGGACTGGGCCGTCTCGAGAATGGCCGTCCGCGTCCGCGCCACCCACCACCACCGCGCCCGGCATGGTCGACCTGCCGCGTCGACGGTGGACACGGTCCGGGTCCGTGCCCCCAGGCGGGCACCGAGGACGACTCCGAAGCCGTCGCCGCCGTCGCTCATCGGCAGGAGCGAGATCTGGTCCCCGGGCCGAGCCCGACGCCAACCCGCAGCCATGGCCCGGGCGACGCCCGCGGCGGCAAGGCTGCCCTTGAACTTGTCGGGAACGATCAGGACGCGCACGACGCGAGCCTAGCCGGAGCCGCGTCCCGGGCCAACCCGCGGTCGTGCAGGCCATGGCATTTGCCGGCTGGCCTTGCGGGGGGCCGACGGATTAGGAATGGGCCATGCTTTTCACGGGCATTGGCGACGAGGCCGGCAGTCAACTCGAGTCGCAGATCGCGGCGGTGCGCGAGCTGGGCTGGAACCAGCTCGAGATGCGGGGCGTGCAGGTGCCGGGATACGCCAAAGGCAACTTCCATGACATCCCCGACGCGGCCTTCGACCAGGCAGCGGCGACGCTCGAACAGGCCGGAGTGGGGGTCTATTGCTTCGGCTCCACCATCATGAACTGGGCGAAGACCGTCGAGACGCCCTGGGAGACGACGTTGGACGAGCTCAAGCGGTGCATCCCGCGGATGCAGCGGCTGGGAACGAAGTTCGTCCGGATCATGAGCTTCAAGCCGCCGGAGGACGCGTTCGTCATTCCGAAGGTGGTGTTCGACCGGGTGCGCGAGGTGACGCAGCGGTTCGTCGACGCGGGGCTGACCCCGGTGCACGAGAATTGCATGAACTACGGCGGCATGAGCTGGCAGCACGCGCTGGAGCTCGTGGACCGCTGCCCGGGACTCAAGTGGGTCTTCGACACCGCCAATCCGGTGTTCAACCCCGACCGCTCGAAACCGAAGCCGTGGCCGCGCCAGGATCCCTGGGAATTCTGGGAGCACGTGCGCGATCACGTGGTCCACCTCCACGTCAAGGACGCGACCTGGGTCCCCGCCCGCAACGACGCCGACTACAACTGGCCCGGCGAGGGCGAGGGCAAGGTCCGTCCAATCCTGACGGACGCCTTCGCACGGGGATACAATGCCGGAATCTCCATCGAGCCGCACATGGTCGTGGTGTTCCATGACGCCGCCTCCAAGACCACGAACGACGATGCCACGCAGGCCAACTTCGTGGAATACGGACGGCGGCTGGAGGAACTCGTGGCCGCGGCCCGGAAACCCGCGACCCACGATTGAACCGCACTTCCACGACCCATCCATCCCGGTCCCCGCGCCATGTCACCCCGTGTCCTGTTGGAGATCTGCATCGATTCCGTCGAATCCGCGCTGGCTGCCCAGGCCGGCGGGGCGGATCGCGTGGAACTGTGCTCCGCCCTGTTCGAAGGCGGCCTCACCCCGAGCGCGGGCCTGCTCGAAACGGTGCGCGAACGGGTCCGGATCGGGGTGGCCGCCATGATCCGCCCGAGGGGCGGGGATTTCTGCTATTCCGACGACGAGTTCGCCGTCATGAAGCGGGATCTCGCGACGGCGAAACGGCTCGGGGCGGACCTGATCGTGCTCGGTCTCCTGAATCCCGACGGCACGGTCGACCACGAGCGGACCCGGGAATTGATCGCCCTGGCACGTCCGCTGCCGGTGACCTACCACCGCGCCTTCGACATGGCGCGTGATCCATTCGAGGCCCTGGACACGCTGCTCGACCTGGGGGTGGAACGACTGCTCACCTCGGGTCAGGAACGGACCGCCGTGGAGGGCCTGGACCTGATCTCGGAACTCGTGCGACGTGCCGGCGATCGCATCATCGTCATGCCCGGCGGCGGCGTGACCGAGCGCAACCTGCGGAAGATCCTGAACCACACGGGCGCCCGGGAAATCCATGGCTCCGCCAGCGGAACCCGCGAAAGCCGGATGACGTTCCGCAACACCCGGGTGGCCATGGGCGGACAGGTGGGGCCGCCCGAATATGCGATGAAACTCGCAAACCCGGACCGCGTTCGGGCCTTCCGGGCACTGGCGGATTGACCCGCGTTCGGCTTTCGGCGAAGACGCCGGGACCATGCCCGCGCAAAAGTCCGCTCCGGTCCCCGCCTCCAGGAAGGCCAGTTCCATCGCGCCCGACTGGTGGGATTACACGACCCTCGATGCCGGTCTGGTCGCGGAGGTGGCGAAGCTGAAGCCGCGCGACCTGTTGGCCCTGAGTCGTCCCGGATTCAAGGTCGCGTTTTACCAGACTCGCGAGGAGTTCTACCTCGCCGAGGCCCTGGAATACGTCGAGGCCTGGCGGCAGTCCACCGAGGACAATCCCGTGGGCGTGTGCGGTCCCATCGGTCCCACCGAGCAACTGCCACTGGTGGCCCGCATCGTGAACGCGCTCGGGGTGGACGTCCGTTCCGCCCATTTCTGGGGCATGGACGAATGGGTGGACGCCGCGACGGGCCTCGAGGTGCCCGTGACGCATCCCCTGAGCTTCGAGAAATGCGACCGCGACCTGTGCTTTGATCGCATCGACCGAAAGGTGCGGATGCCGGATGCGCACCTGCACTTCCCCAAGGCCGACACGCGCGAATATCGGGCCTCCTGGAACGCCGGGGTGCGGTGCGCGGTGATGCAGGGAGGGCAGGGGGACGTGAAGCACTGGGCGTTCAATGATCCACTGCCGCGCCGGGGCAAATGGAGGAACCAACCTCCCACCGTCGAGGCCTACCGCAGTCTCGCGACCCGCGTCGTGGAACTCCATCCCCTGACCCTCGCCCAAAACGCGCGCACCAGCGCCGGCGGGAATCTGTCCCTCGTGCCCACCCGCGCGGTGACCGTCGGCCCCGTCGAGACCTGGCAGGCGGAGAAAATCTCGATCTGGCATCCCGGTTATCACGACAACCCGTTCGGGATGCGCCTCACCGCCTACCTGATCTCGAAGGGGATCGTGGACACCTGCGTGCCGATGTCCCTGCTCGCCGACCATCCCAACGTCCAGTTCAACTATCTGCTGCCCGGACTCGGCACTTGCGAGATCGATATGCACTGAGCCGCCGCCCCGGCCCCGCGTCCACAGCCGGACACCCTCGTCGCGTGCGGGGAAGGGGGCAGCACCCGCGCCGAGTTGTAAACCGCGTGCCCCCTCGCGGCGGCGTGCTGTCCGTGGTTCAAGGGCCAAAGCAACGCGCGGTTCGCGGACCGTGGGCGCTACCCAAACACCGACTTCTTCAGATCCCTCAAAACGTAGGCCTCCGTCCCCTCCAACCCACGGATGCGCCGCGCCCCGCTCTTCCGCTTCCTCCCGAACCGCTCCCGGTACGCCCCGAAGATCCCCTCCACGTACTCCTGGCTGCCGAACGCCGCCCCAGCCGTGAAGTAGCGCACCCGGCACCGAAGATACTCTGCCAGCGGCAACTTCCCGTTCCCCTCCAGGACCTCCACCACGGCCTCCCTCGACATCGCTCCCCGTAACGGTCGCCCATCCTCGCCCAGGCCCGCGCGTCGCTCGTCCCCTTCCCGGAAAACCCACATCCGATACACCTCCAACGACTTGCCCGGCGTTTCCTCCCGCCCGCGTTGCAGCGCCGTCACCAGCGATCGAATTCCTTCCTTGGCCCGCTTTCTCCCCGCCACCGCCTCCCCGTACCCGCTCCACCGATAGTCCTTCGGGTCCTCCACCAACCCCGCCCGTACCGGGTTCAGATCGATGTAGGCCGCCATCGTGACCAACGCCTGACCCTGACCCTCCACCAGTACGCTCTTGAAGCGGTCCTCCCAGAGTGTCCCCGTCCGACCCACCCGCAGATTGTACCAGAGCGTAAACCGCTGCTTCACCAGCTTCATGAACTGGCTCAGGTCCCAAAGCCGGGCGTGGAACGTGGCCAAGTATTCCGCCAACCCCCGGTCGTCCCTGGACTCGCGGTACATCTCGAAGCGCTGGCGCACCAGCCCGACGTTCTGGTGGCCGGAGAGTTTCGCCAGCTTGGCCAGCACCTGCTCGGAGGAGGGACGCCGCGCGGGTTCGGGCGGCTTGGGCACTTCCACCAGAACATGGAAGTGATTGGACATGAGGCAGTAGGTGAGAACGCGAACCTCGCAGAACTCCTCCGCCTCGCGGAGCAGTCGGACGAAATGTTCCTTCTCGGCAGGGCCGAAGATGAAACGGCGATCCACGACGCGGGAGACGCAGTGGTAGACCGCGGCGGGATCGTCGGGCGGCGCGAGCAAACGACCGGTCGGCATGCCAGTGAGTCTGGCGAACAGCACCGCCGCCATCAATAGAAATATCCCGGCTAATTCACGCGGGCGGCGCCTTAACGGTGGTTATCGGGCGGGGTTATTCGGAGGCCGGGAGGTCGAGGAAGGCTGCGAGGAGGCGCCGATCCCGCTTGGTGGGTCGGCCGGCGCCGGGATCGCGACGGGCGCCCGATTCTTCGAGGCGCCGCCGGTGCTTCTCGTACTCCTCCGGAGGGGTCAGATCTTCGAGATAATGGGGGACGAGGGCGGCGCCAATGCGGTGTTCGAGCAGGGCGGTGACCCGGACGGTGCGCTGGAGGTCGCCCGTCCGAGTCTGAACAAGGTCGCCCACCCGGATTTCGCGGGCGGGTTTGATCGGCTGTTCCTGAACCCGCACGTGCCCTCCGCGGCAAGCTTCGGCAGCCGCGGTTCGGGTCTTGTACAGGCGCACGGCCCACAGCCACTTGTCGATACGGACGGTGTCAGGGGCGCTCCGCCGAGCCGCGGGGAGAGGAGCGGGAGGTGGGGGAGCCATGGGGAGGCAGTCCAGTCCAAGGTCCTCACCGGCCCCGGCCCCGCTCCGCTCCTGGGCGGGGCGGGCGGGGGGCAAGGCCAGGTCGAGGTGTCGCGGACGTCTGGATCGGGCGGCGTGGTCGGGACCGGGATCAGCGGGCGACGGCGCGGTAGAAGCGGTACCGACTCGAGGAGACGTCGGCATCCGTGACGATGACGGGCGTGCTTCCGGCGGTGACGTTCTCGAGGAAGGACCACGTGCCAAGCTCGGTGGCGCGCTCGATGGCGTAGGTGGTGCCGGGCGTGCCTTCAATGGAGATGCGGAAGGACGCGGCGATGGGGGGCGCGGACAGGATGGTCAGCTTGGCGGGGGACGCCAGCGTGGATCCCCGATGCGCCACGAGCCGGAGGAATCGATGGGACCCGGTGGTCATGGGTTGGGTGTCGAGGATTTGGATCCGGTCGGCGGTGGCACCCGTCAGGAGGGTGTCGACGGTGGCGGACACCTCGGTCCAGCGGAGGAGGTCGTCGGAAGCCTCGAGCGCGAGGCGGACCGAGGAAGCTTCGCGGGCCCGGTTGAAGGCAAATCCCAGGTAAGGCCTTCCGTCGCGCGTGAACTGGACGCCCTGAATGAGACCGGCCTCGTCCGGGGCGGTGGGAATGGTGCCGAGGACGAACTCCAGCAGGTTCGGGAGGAGGTCGGCATCCGGATCGTCGGTGGGCCGGCGGAGGGCGGCGGGGACGTTCTTTCCGGCGAGCCAGGAGGCGAACGGATCGCTGGTGGCCACCGTGACCCGGGCGGCGCGGCTGAGGGCGGTGCCGACCGGGTTGCGGATGCGGAGCTGATAGATTCCGGCGTCGGTATTTCGTGCGGACGGGAAGTCGAGCACGGCGGCGGTGGCGCCCGGGATGGGGGTACCATCCTTGAGCCATTGATACTCGAGCGGAGCGGTACCCAAGGCCACGACGGCGAGTTGTCCGGGCAGGCCCTCGGCGAGGAACTGATCGGACGGCTCGGTGGTGATCGAGGGCGGTCGGACGGAATCGCTTTGGTTTCCGAAGGAGGCGCCGACGGCCGCGCCGGCGGACAGGAGCAGGTCGAGGGCGGCCGGGCTTGTGGCATGGAACCCGGAGGGCGGCGTCTGCTGGAGCCGGAAGTTGCCGGCGGCGATGCCGAAGAAGAGGAAGCTGCCGTCGCCGGCGGTGGTGGCCTCGATGTTGGCGGAGCCGGCCCGGGAGAGGACGACCTTGATGCCGCCCATGCCGGGTTCGGCGCCGTCGCGCTGGCCGTTGCCGTTCTCGTCGTTGAAGACCAGGCCGGAGACGGTGGCGCCGACGCGGTTGGCGAAGTTGGCGGTGGCGGCGCCGCCGCTGGCCAGGGTGATGGTCACCCGCGGAATCGGGGTGAAATAGCCGGAGATGCTCTTCTGCGAGATTTCGTAGGTGCCGGCGGGCAGGGACGGGACCTGGTAGATGCCGGAACCGGAGGTTCGGAAGGTGCCCAGCAGCGCACCGGTCTCGAGGTTGCGAACGTCGAGGTCGGCGCCACCGAGACCGGGTTCGCCCTGGGAGGGGGTGCCGTTGCCATCGAGGTCATCGAAGGCGACGCCCGTGATCTGCCCGACGACGTTCATGCCGAAGCTGGCGGTGGCGGAACCGCCTTCGGCCAGTTGGACGGACTTGTCGATGAACCCGGGGGCGGAACCGGCTCCGTGGAGGCCGGGGGCCGGAGGCGGGGCGCCGCCGGACGACGCGAGCACGGTGTAGGACGAAGGCACGGCCTGCCGCACCTGATAGCTGCCGGAGGGCACGTCGGCGAAGACGTAGAGTCCGTCGCCGCTGGTGACGGTTTCGCGGACCAGCGATGCGTCGGCAGCCAGGAGCAGGCGCATCTGGACGCCGCCGATGCCGGGTTCGCCGAAGTCGGGCCGGCCATTGCCATTGAGATCCTGATAGACGATGCCGGAGATCGTTTCGACGGGTTGATCGCCGAAGCTGGCGGAGGCCGCGCCCGCGCTGGCAAGGCTGACGGCGCGGATGTTCGGGGTGGTGCTGGCGAAGCCGCTGGGGTCGGTTTCCTCGACGGTGTAGAGGCCGGGATTGAGGAGCGGGAAGCGGTAGGTGCCGTCGCCGGCGGTGGTGGTGGACAACTGGCCGAGGGCGCCGACGAGGCGGATGGCGACGCCGCCGATGCCGGATTCGCCGGGGTCATGGGAGCCGTTGCCGTTGGCGTCGCTGTAGACGATCCCGGCGACCGTGCCCGAGGCCTGGTCACCGAAACTGGCGGAGGCGGCGCCGCCGCTGGCAAGGATGACGTTGCGCAGGTTGGGGGTGGTGCTGCTGTACCCGACCGGGTCGGTTTCCTCGACGGTGTACCCGCCGGGAGTGATGCCGGAGAAGAGGTAGGAACCGTCGCCGGTGGTCCGGGTGGAGCGCTGGGCGACGGAATCGATCAGGCGGACCAGAACACCGCCGATGCCGGATTCGCCGGGTTCCTGGGAGCCATTGCCGTTGGCATCCTGAAAGACGATGCCGGAAACGGTGCCGGCGGCCTGGTCGCCGAAGCTGGCATTGGCGGAGCCACCGCTGGAGAGGCTGACGGTGCGCAGGTTGGGCGACGTGCTGAAGAAGCCGACGGGATCGATCTCCTCGACGGCGTAGGTGCCGGGGACGACGCCGGAGAATTGATAGACGCCATCGCCGGAGGTGGTGGCCGTACGCTGGCCCGTGACGCCGGAGAGCCGGATGACCACGCCGCCGAGGCCGGGTTCGCCGGGGTCCTGGCTGGCGTTGCCGTTGAGGTCGTCGTAAACGCTGCCGGCGACGGTCCCGGCGGCCTGATCGCCGAAGGAAGCGCTGGCGGCGCCGGCGCTGGCGACGCTGACGGCGCGAAGGTTCGGGGTGGAGCTGCTGTAGCCCACGGGGTCGATCTCCTCGACGGTGTAGGAGCCGGGAGTCACGGCGGCGAACAGGAAGGCGCCGTCGCCGGAGGTGGCGGTGGTGCGTTGTCCGGTTTCGCCGACGAGCTTGACCTGGACGCCGCCGATGCCGGGTTCGCCGGGATCGCGGACGCCATTGCCGTCGATGTCCTCGTAGACGATGCCGGTGACGGTGCCGGACGCCTGATCGCCGAAGTTCGCTCCCGTGGAGCCGCCGGCCGCCAGCGTCACGACGCGGGCGTTCGGCGTGGTGCTGACGAAGCCCACGGGATCGGTTTCCTCGAGGGTGTAGGTGCCCGGGATGACTCCCGAGAACGTGAACGCCCCCGTGGCGGCGGTGAGTTGGGTGCGATCTCCGCCGGGACCGGAGAGCCGGACCGTGACGCCGCCGATGCCGGGTTCGCCGGCGTCGGGGGAGCCATTGCCGTTCTTGTCCTCGAAAACCATGCCCACGACGGTGCCGACGGGTTGGTCACCGAAGATGGCCGCGGCGGCCCCGCCGCTGGCGAGGCTGACGGTGCGCGAGTTCGGCGTCGTGCTGGAGTAGCCGGAAGGATCGGTTTCCTCGACGAGGTAGCTTCCGGGCGCCAGTCCGCCGAAGACGAAGGAGCCATCGCCGAGCGTGGTGCGATTCAGCGAGCCGGAGGGGCCGGTGAGCCGGACCTGGACTCCGGCGAGTCCGGGTTCGCCGGCTTCCGGGAAGCCGTTGCCGTTGCCGTCGACGAAGACGAGGCCGACGATACTGCCGGCAGGCTGGTCGCCGAAGTTCGCGTTGGCGGAGCCCCCGGGGGCCACGCTGACGGTGCGGAGGTTGGGAGTCGTGCTGGAGAAGCCGGAGGGATCGGTTTCCTCGAGGGTATAGCTGCCGGGGTTCACGCCGGTGAACCGGAAGCCGCCATCGGCGGAGGTGCGCTGGGTCTGGGAACCGGTGGCGCCGGCCAGGCGGATCTGGACGTCCGGAATGCCCCGTTCGGAGGCATCGCGGGAACCGTCGCCATTGACGTCCTCGAAGACGAAGCCGGCGACGGCGCCGACCGGTTGATCGCCGAAGGAGACCTCGGTGACGGTGTCGGGCTGCACGGCGATGAGGCGCAGGTCGGGGGTGGTGCTGGTGAAGCCGGGCGGATTCTCCTCGGCGAGGTAATAGCTGCCGGCGGCGACGCCCTTGAGGGCGAAGGCGCCGGTGGGATCGGTGATGACGGTGCGGAGGACGGTCGTGCCATCGAGGCCCAGGAGACGGACGGTGACATTGGCGAGGCCATTCTCGACGGCGCCGCGCTGGCCGTCGCTGTCGAGATCGTTGAACACGGCGCCCGCGATGTTCACGACCGCCTGGATACGCAGGGTGCCCGCGGCGGAGCCTTGGTAGTTGGGGTCGTCGACGGTGGCGAGGACGGCGTAATCGCCCTCCGCGGAGGGCGGGGTGGGACTGCCGTTGTAGGTCAGTTTGACGAGGAGTCCCTGGGGCGAGACGGAGACGGTCGGCTGCTTGGGCGTGCCATCGAAGCGCTGGTCGAGCGCGGCCAGGGACACGGTGGCGACGGCCTTGCGGACGGTGATGGACCGGACGACCTCGGGTGCGGCCATGCGGTTGGCGTCTCCGGGTTGATTGGCGCTGACGGTCACGGTTCCGGCACCCGTGAGGGTGAGGACGTTGCCGACGAGGACGGCGGGGCCGCTGACCCGCAGGAGGGTGACGGGGAGGCCGCTCGACGCCGAGGCGGCCAGCACGAGGGGCGCTCCGCCGAAGGTGGCGTCCGCGGGCGGGCTGAAGACGATGGTCTGGGCGGCCTTGGCGACGACCAGGCTGCCGTTGGCGACGCCCGTGTAATTGGGATCACGGATGGTCCCCGCGACGGCGTAGCTGCCCGCGTTGACCGGGGCCGCGGGCGTCCCGTTGTAGGTGAGGTCGACCGCGAGCCCGGGCGGGACGGTGGAGGCACCGATGACGCGGGGCGTGCCGTCGTAGACCTGGTCGAGTCCGGAGAGCACGACGGTGGCCGGGGCGGGTTGGACCACGATGGAGCGCTCGACCACGGGGGCGGGGAGGAAGATCTGGTCGCCGCCCTGCTGGGCGCGGACGACGATGGTTCCCGCGCCGCGGGGGGTCAGGAGGTTGCCGGCGAGCACGCCGGGACCGGAGACGACGGAGAAGGCCACCGGCAGCCCGCTGCTGGCGTTGGCCGACAGGGTGACGGGACCGGCCCCGAAGACCAGGGGGCCCGCCGGGTTGAAGGCGATGGTCTGGCTGCGCCGGTTGACGACGACCTGGAAGACGGACGAGGTGACGCTGCCTCCGGTATTGGAGACGCGCGCCCAGAACGAGGCGTTGGCGAGCAGTGGATCGCTGTTGAACACGGCCTGGCCCAATCCGACGGGGAGGGAGGCATCGGGCGGGACGCCCGCGTACCACGCGTAGGCGAGGGGGGCGGTGCCGGTGGCGACCACCTCGAGTCGGGCCCGTTCACCGGCGAAGATGGGCGACGTGGAGGTGACGGCAGTGATGTGCGGGGGGACGACGACGAGGAGGTCGGCGGTACCGGATACGACCTGACCGAAGGCGTTGTAGACGCGGACGGAATAGCCGGCGGCATCGGTGAGTTGAAGTGCGGCGAAGGAGAGCACGGCGGCGGTGGCGCCGGGGATGGGCACGCCGTTCCGGCGCCATTCGTACAAGGGCGCGGGATTGCCCTCGGCCACGACCCGAAGTTCGAAGGGGCGACCGAGGACGCCGGTCGCCGAGGCGGGCCCGGCGAGAATGCGCGGGGGCGACCCGATCTGGAGCTTGAAGGAGTTCCAACCGACGGGGAACGGGGGCAGCGACGGCGGGGAACCGGCATTGCCGGTGACGACCCGGAGGACGTCGCTGGAGCCGACGCGCCCGCCGGCCTGGACGGCGTCCTCGTAGGTTGCGCCCTGCGCGGGCAGCCAGGCCCGGAACTGGATGAAGGCCGCGCCGCCCTTGGCGACGGTGGGGATGGAGCGTTCGACGCCGACGATGTAGCCGGCGGCATCGCCCGTGCGGAACGGGACGGGCTGTCCGACGGGCAGCAGGGCGTCGGCGGAGGGACCGCCGTACAGCTGGGCCACGACTGCGGGTCCGGTGACGGGAGTAGTGCCGTCCTGGTCGAACACCCGGGCATCGAGGCCAAGCCCGGCATTGAGGTTGGCGAAAAGCACGGTGCCATGAGTGGGACGGAACGCCGCCTCGACGCGTTTCCGGGCATTCATGACGAGCGCGGAAGGATTGACGGTGCCCGCGAGGTCGCCGGCCCAGCCGCCGAATTCGTAGCCGGGTTCCGGGACGGCGGAGAGGGTGACCGCCGTGCCGGGGGCATAGGACGCCTCGCGGGGAACGGCGGTGATGGAGCCGCCGTTTCCGGGCGCCAACTCGAGCGCGTAGCGCGGCGCCCCGATCTGGAGATTGAACCGCGTCCAACCCGTCGGGGTGGCCGGCAGGGAAGGCGGCGAGCCGACGTTGCCGGTGACGACGCTGACGACGTTGCCGGCGCCGACATGGCCATTGGCGGCCTCGGCGGCCTCGTAGGTCGCGCCATCGGACACGCGCCAGGCCCGGATCTGGACGAAGGCCCGGCCGCCCGGAACCACGGTGGGAATCGACCGGTCCTCGCTCGGGAAGTAGCCGGCGCCATCCGCGGTTCGGAAGGGGACGGGAGCGCCCACCGGGGCCAACTGGTTTTCGGCGGGGCCGGCGTAGAGCTGGGCGACGTAGTTGGGACCGAACAGGGCGGTCGTGCCGTCCGTTTCGAAGGCCGGGGCGTTGAGGCCCAGCCCGAGGTTGCGATTCACGAAGACGATGGTGCCGGCCGTCGGGCGGAAACTGGCCTCGATCCGACGGTGGGTCACCATGCGGAACGTGAGGGGATTGACGGTGCTCGTCACGTCACCGATCCAGCCGCCGAACACATAGCCCGGCTCGGGGGTGGCTTCGAGCGTCACGGAGGTGCCGTTTGGATACGCGGCCAGCGCGGGCGTGGCCGTGGCCCGTCCGCCCCGTCCCTGCACCAGATCGAGGATGTAATCCGTCGTGGCCAGGGCGACATCGCGGCTCGCCGTACCGCCGGGGCCGGTGACTCGCACCGAGTACTGGCCCGCTTCCGCCGCGACCCGGTCGAGGAAGGCGGCCGTGGCACCGGCGATGGGGGTGTTGTTGAGCAGCCATTGGTACGTGAACGGTCCGGTGCCGGAGACCTGCACCTCGAGGTGCAACGCCCGCCCGACCAGCGGCGGGTTGGGGGTGATGACGACCCCGGTGATGGCGGGCAGGGGAACGATGGTCAGCGTGACCACCGCGCTATCCACGAAGCCCTGGGCGTTGGAGACGCGCACGGAGTAGTTTCCCGCGTCGCCCGCGGCCACGTTGGGGATCTGGTAAATCGCCGAGGTCGCGCCGGGAATGTTGTTGGCGCCCTTCTTCCATTGGTAGGTCAGCGGCGTCGTGCCGCCGGCCTTCACCTCGAACTTCGCGCTGCCGCCCAACCCCACGGCCACCGCGACGGGTTGATCGATGATCCGCGCCGGGCCGCCGGTCTGGAGATTGAACCGCGTCCAACCGGCCGGCAGGGCGGGGAGACTGGGCGGGGAACCGGCGTTACCGGTGAGGATGCTCACGATGTTGCCGGACCCTGTGCGCCCATTCGGCGCGGCCAGCGCGGCCTCGTAGGTCGCGCCGTCCGCGGCGCGCCACGCGCGGATCTGGATGAAGGCACGACCGCCGCCGGTGACCCCGGGAATCGCGCGGTCCTCCGGCACGAAGTATCCCGCCGCGCCGGCTTCGGTACGGAACGGAACCGGGGGTCCCGCGGGAACGAGGGCCGCCTCGGAAGCCCCGGCGTAGAGTTGGGCAAGGTAGGCCGGGCCCGCGAGGCGGGTCACGCCGTCGGTTTCGAAGACCGGCGCGTCCAGGCCGGTGCCCACGTTGCGGTTCACGAACTGGATCGTGCCCGCCGTCGCGCGGAAGGAGGCCTCGACGCGCTTGTGGCCATCCATGACGAGCGTCGCCGGATTCGCGGTGGAGACGAAATCGCCCGTCCACCCGCCGAATTCATATCCGGCCTCGGCCGTGGCCCGGAGGGTGACCGGGGTGCCCGAGGCGTACGATCCCTGGGCGGGGGTGGCGGTCGCAGAACCGCCCCGGCCCTGGACCAAGTCCAAGATGTACTGGGCCACGACGGTCACGACGTCGCGGGGCGTGGTGCCCGCGAGGTTGGTGACGCGCACCGAGTACACCCCGGGCTCCGCGGCGGCCCGGTCGAGCACTGCGGCCGTCGCGCCGGCGATGGGCGTGTTGTTGAGCAACCATTGGTACGTGAACGGTCCGGTGCCGGAGACCTGCACCTCGAGGTGCAACGCCCGCCCGACCAGCGGCGGGTTGGGGGTGATGACGACCCCGGTGATGGCGGGCAGGGGAACGATGGTCAGCGTGACCACCGCGCTATCCACGAAGCCCTGGGCGTTGGAGACGCGCACGGAGTAGTTTCCCGCGTCGCCCGCGGCCACGTTGGGGATCTGGTAAATCGCCGAGGTCGCGCCGGGAATGTTGTTGGCGCCCTTCTTCCATTGGTAGGTCAGCGGCGTCGTGCCGCCGGCCTTCACCTCGAACTTCGCGCTGCCGCCCAACCCCACGGCCACCGCGACGGGTTGATCGATGATCCGCGCCGGGCCGCCGGTCTGGAGATTGAACCGCGTCCAACCGGCCGGCAGGGCGGGGAGACTGGGCGGGGAACCGGCGTTACCGGTGAGGATGCTCACGATGTTGCCGGACCCTGTGCGCCCATTCGGCGCGGCCAGCGCGGCCTCGTAGGTCGCGCCGTCCGCGGCGCGCCACGCGCGGATCTGGATGAAGGCACGACCGCCGCCGGTGACCCCGGGAATCGCGCGGTCCTCCGGCACGAAGTATCCCGCCGCGCCGGCTTCGGTACGGAACGGAACCGGGGGTCCCGCGGGAACGAGGGCCGCCTCGGAAGCCCCGGCGTAGAGTTGGGCAAGGTAGGCCGGGCCCGCGAGGCGGGTCACGCCGTCGGTTTCGAAGACCGGCGCGTCCAGGCCGGTGCCCACGTTGCGGTTCACGAACTGGATCGTGCCCGCCGTCGCGCGGAAGGAGGCCTCGACGCGCTTGTGGCCATCCATGACGAGCGTCGCCGGATTCGCGGTGGAGACAAAATCACCGGTCCACCCGCCGAATTCATATCCGGCCTCGGCCGTGGCCCGGAGGGTGACCTGGGCGCCCGAGGTGTAGGAGGCCTGGGCGGGCGTGGCCGTCGCGGAGCCGCCCCGGCCCTGGACGAGGTCGAGGGTGTACAGGGCGGTGACGGTGGCGGCGTCCCGCGTGATGCTTCCACCCGGACCGGTGACACGGACCGCGTAGAGACCGGCCTGGGCGGACGTCGTCTCGTACGCCGTCCCGGTCATGCCGGCCAGCGCATTGCCATTGAGAAGCCACTGGTAGGTGAACGGGCCGGTTCCGGTGACGACGACCTCGAGCCGGAGGGATCTGCCGACGAGGGGCGGGTTCGGCGTGACGATCACGCGGTCGATGGTCGGGAGCGGGGCGATGGTCAGGTTGACGGCGGAGCTGTCGCGGAACCCGAAGGGATTGGTGACGCGGACGGAATAGCTGGCGGCATCGCCGGCGGCGACGCTGGTGATCTGGTAGGAGGCGGAGGTGGCGCCGGGAATGTTCGCGGCCCCCTTGCGCCATTGATAGCTCAGGGGCGGGGCGCCCGTGGCGACCACCTCGAAGCGCGCGGTGCCGCCGAGGCCCGTTACGACGGCGACGGGTTGGACGCTGATAGTGGGCGGGGAGGCAAGTTGCAGCTGGAATCCCTGGAGACCGAGCATTTGGGCGGGCGGGACGAGACCGCCGCCGGTGGTCACCTGGATGACGGCGCTGGAGCCGGTCTTGCCGCCGTTGGCGAGGGCGGCTTCGAACGTCGCGCCCCGCGCGACCTCCCACGCCACCATCTGAAGCCGGGCCACGCCCTGCGGCTGGACCCCGGGCACGGTGCGGGTGGTATCGACTCCGGTGATGTTCAGGTAGCCGGCCCCGGTGCCGGAGCGGAACGGAATGGGGGCGCCGACGGCGGCGAGCGTGCCGCCGACCGCCGAGGCATACAACTGGCCCACGTACGCCGGTCCGTTGAGCAGGCTCCCGTCCGTGTCGCGCACCGGTGCATCGATGACGCCGACGATGCGGTTGTTGAACAGGATCGTGCCCTGGCCAAGCACTGCCGGACTGCCCAGCAGGAGGAGGAGACAGCAAAGGATTCGATTCATGACTGGAGGGGTGGGCCGGACTGTATGGAGCGTGCGAACAGCCTGGGGACCACTCGCTTGGTGCGATCCCCGCCGTTGCTGGCCAAGACTTTTACCCGACCCCCGCAAATCCGTCATGCGCAAATCCGAGGATTTCCGCACCGCGATCAGAGCCCCCCGGCAAGGCCATCCGCACCGCCCCCGGCTTCGGAGGCCCGTCCGAAGGGGCGGACCGACGCGGTCCGAGGCTGGCTCCCCGCCCCGGGTGCGCGACCGGCTCATTGGGGGGACTCCGCGTTGTCAACGGCCAACGGCCCGGGTGCGGACGCGAGTGGCCCGGTTCTTTGCCTTGCGGGCGGGGCGGTCCTTGGAAAGAGTGCGCGCCCTTTGGATTTCGCTTATGGGTCACGTCAAACTGCACATTCCGGGTCCGGTCGAGGTCAGCTCCAGGACATTCGAGGCATTCTGTCGTCCGATGATCGGGCATCGCGGCCAGGGTTTTAAGGACTTGTACGCCCGCATGCAGCCCCAGCTGCAGCAGCTGCTGGGCACGCGCCAGCTCGTGTACCTGAGCACGTCGTCCGCCTGGGGGGTCATGGAGGCGTCCCTGCGCAATCTCGTCGGCAAGAAAGTCCTGAACTGCATGTGCGGGGCGTTCTCGGACAAGTGGCTCGACGTCGCGAAACGCTGCGGGAAACCCGCCGAGGCGCTGCAGGTGCCGTGGGGTTCCCCCATCCTCCCCGAACAGATCGAGGCCCGACTGGCGACGGGCGGGTTCGACGCGCTGACCCTGATCCACAACGAAACCAGCACCGGGGTGATGAGCCCGCTGGCCGAGATCGCGGCGCTCAAGCGGAAGTTCCCCGACGTGATGTTCATCGTCGATACGGTCAGCTCCCTGAGCGCCGTGCCGATGGCGGTGGACGAACTGGGCGTGGACGTCCTGCTGGCGGGGGTGCAGAAGGCGTTCGCGCTGCCTCCGGGCCTCGCGGTGTTCACCTGTTCGCCCGCGGCCCTGGCTCGGAGCGCGGGCGCCGCCGACCGGGGGTACTATTTCGATTTCATCGAATTCCAGAAGAACGCCGAGCAGCACATGACGCCCAGCACGCCGAGCATCGGGCACGTGAACGCCCTGGCGTCGAAGCTCGACGAATTTTTCGCGGAAGGTCTGGAGGCGCGGTACGCCCGGCATCGGCAGACCAACCAGATGCTGCGCGACTGGGCCGCGCGCCACGGCTTCACGCTGTTCCCCGAACCGGGCTACGAATCCCGGACCCTGGTCTGCGTGAACAACGGCGCCAAGCCCGGCGGACGCGTGATCGACGTCGCCAAATTCCAGAAGCTGGTGAAGGACCGGGGGGTCCTGATCGACGGCGGCTACGGCAAGATCAAGGGGACCACGTTTCGGATCTCGAACATGGGCGACGAAACCACGGAATCCATCGGGGCGCTGATCGGAATCCTGGACGAGGCGCTGGCCGGCGTCTGAGGCGCAGGGCGCTGGACGAAGTCGATGCGGACCCGCGACCGGCTCCCGGTCATGGCGTCCACGCGACGGCGGGCTGCGTCGCGGGGTGATCGGAGGAGGCGAAACCAGAGGGGCAACCGGCGACCCGTCCGTCGCCGGCCCCACAACACGGTTGCGTACCGGGCTTTGTCCATGGCCCTGCCGAGGGGGCAGGGCGATTGACAAAGTGGATTGGGGCCCGCGACCGCCGGGTCGCGGGGCGATTGAAGCAGGCGAATCGAGAGGCGAAGCCTGCGACTCGG
This sequence comes from uncultured Verrucomicrobiota bacterium, assembly GCA_964608505.1. Taxonomy (GTDB): domain Bacteria; phylum Verrucomicrobiota; class Verrucomicrobiia; order Limisphaerales; family CAIMTB01; genus CAIMTB01. Next base: position 13,486 of record CAZSOV010000063.1, on the reverse strand, counting down.
CCCGCCGTCGCGCGGACGCTATGGCGGGGAGCCAGTCGCCGGCCCCACATCGCAGTTCCACGCAGGACTTTGTCAATCGCCCTGGCCTAGGGGGGTAGTTCCCCGAAACGAGGCTGGCGGAGGGCGCCGGCCTCGGGTACCTTCACCTCCCACGACATGAGCATGACGAGAGCAGTCCTGACGGCGGCCGCGGTGGCGGCATTTTCGATGGTCGCAACGGCGAGCACCAACACCTTCGCGGTGCCGAGTTTCCGGGGCACGCCCGGAACGACGTTCGACGGTTGGGAATCCTTCCAGACCGCGGTCGGCAACCCCGGCAATGCGGCGACGCTGCCGACGAGTTCCGGCAACGCGAAGCTCTATCAGCTCGCGGCCGGTGCGTTGGTCATCGGGTCGGGCAACATTTACAACGGCGAGGGAACGAGCCGGTTCGAGGTCCGGTACTCCGGTGCCGACGAGGTGGCCGGCGTGACGTTCCAGGTCCGGACCCTGGGCACCGAGTTGAAATATGACTCCGTGCGCTTGGTGGCGTGGAGCTCCAGCCTGCCGGCGGACCGGATCGAACTCGAACGCGTCTCGTTCGGCCCGCCGCCCCCGAATCCCGGCAGCGGCGTCTCCGTGACGAGCCAGTGGAACTGGAATTTGAGCGGGCTGGGGGCGGACACCTTTGCCATCGCCTTCGACGCCTCCGAAATCAACCTCAGCCTCGATTCCGCCACGCTCGACGTCCGGGCCGTGCCGGAGCCGGGTCCCGTCGCCCTCGTCCTGCTCGGCGCCGCGGCCCTCGGCTGGGTGCGTCGCGGCGGACGCCGGAGCTAGTCACGCGCTTCGCCCCTCCCGAGCCCCCGTTCATGCCGCCCTTTGCCCGCTGGCCGCTGTGGGTCCTGGTCCTGGCCCTGTTCATGGTCCGGGGTTTCGGGACCCGCGCGGCGGGCGCCGGTTTCCGTCTTGTGCCGGAGAAGCCGACGCACGACCGCTGGATGTACCCGTTCAACTTCCAGCCGGGGGTCCGCCCCGTGGCGCCGACGTACGGCTCCTTCGACCCGCGCTTCGACACCCGGGACGCGCAGTTTTTGCTGGGCTGGGACACGGCCTCGCTCCTGGCGACGAACGCCGGGCCGTCCCGATACCTGCTCCGGAAAGTCCGTTTGACGCTCACGTCGGTGGCGCCCATCGCGCCGAACAAACCCTTCGTCTACGATCCCACCCACGACGCGTACCCGACCTATCTCGGCACCGCGCCGGGAGCGGAGCCGGACCCGGACCCCGGACGGCCCATCGAAGTCTTCGGCATCGGGTACCGCGGCGGTTTCGACGACGCCACGTTCCTCGAGACCTCGGCGTATGGCGCCATCGGGACGATCACGAGCGGCAACGTGTCCATCGAAACCCGCAACGCGTATGCGGCCATGTACGACACGAACGGCGTGCTCGTCGACATCGCGAACAACGTGGGCCAGCGCAACACGAACTGGGTCGGCGAACCCTTTGAGGTCCGGCCTTGGGCCGTCGGGACGCTTGCCGACGTGACGCCGGGCGAGGAGGTGCCCGACGCGGCGAGGATGGCCTTTGATTTGAACCTGTCGGATCCCTTGATCCTGGGTCACCTGCAACGGGCGTTGCACGCGGGGCGGCTCCGACTCGCGATCAGTTCGCTTTCCCCCGCGGGGCAAAGCACCGCCGGCGGCACCGGGGCGGGCGGCTCGGGCGCGTACCCTTGGTGGGCCACGAAGGAGAACCTCCTCTACGACGCCCCTCGGCTCGAGATCGAGGGGATCCTCGTTTCCGACGAGGATGCCGATGCCGATGGGCTGCCGGACGACTGGGAGCAGTTTTGGTGGGGTTCCCTGACCGTGGCCGTCGCGGCATCCGGGGACTCCGATGGCGACGGCGCCACCGACGTCGCGGAATTCCGGGCCGGAACCGACCCCACGCGGGCCGCCAGCGTCCTGCGCGTCACGGGGCAGGCCCTCGGTGCCGACGGGCGTTGGACGCTCGAATTCCCCATCGAGTCCAGCCGGCAGTATCAGGTGGAGACCAGCCCGGATCTGGCGGTCTGGGCCGCGGTCCCCGGCGCGACCACCTACCCGCAGACCGGACTGGCACGGTGGGTCGAGGAAACACCGGCGACGGACGGCGGTGCTCCCCGCTTCCTCCGGGTCCGGGCCACGGCCCTGACGGGGCCGTGACGGCGCCGGCGCTGGTCCAACCGGAACGGCATGAACGCGTCCTGGGTCCCCAGCCCGACCGCCTCACCGGTCTGACATGAGCGAGACCGGCGAGCATCCCGTCGGCGCCAAGGCGCTCCCGCCGCTCGAGGCGTCCACGTTGTACCTGGTCGCCACCCCCATCGGAAACCTGGAGGACATCAGCCTGCGGGCGCTCCGGGTCCTGCGCGAATGCGATCTGATCCTGGCCGAGGACACGCGTCGGACCGGACAACTCCTCCAGCACTTCGGAATCGCGAAGGGACTGTTGAGCTACCACCGGTTTAACGAGGCCCGCCGCACCCCGGAGGTTCTGGAGCGCCTGCGCCAGGGCGCCCGGCTGGCCCTGGTCTCCGACGCCGGCACCCCCGGCATCAGTGATCCCGGGGAACGGCTCGTGCGCGCCGCGCGGGAGGCCGGCCTCGAGGTGGAATCCGTTCCCGGTCCCTGCGCGCTGATCGTCGGCCTGTCGGCCAGCGGACTGCCGACCCGCGAGTTTCATTTCGTCGGGTTCCTCCCCCAGAAATCCAGCCGGCGCCGGCGTGAACTCGAGCGTCTGCGGCGGGTTCCCGGCACCCAGGTGCTTTACGAATCGCCGTATCGCGTGGGCAAGCTGCTGGACGAGCTGGTGGACCTGATGCCGGAGCGGACGGTGGTCATCGCGCGGGAGCTGACGAAGAAGTTCGAGGAATACCTCCGGGGCACGCCCGCCGATCTCCGGGCCCGGACGGCCAACCGCAGCTGGAAGGGCGAGGTGACGGTCCTGATCGGCGCGGCCGCGGAGGAGCAGGGCGGGGACGAGGCCGAGCCGACCGAGGACGAGGGGGAGTTGCCCGACGGGGAGCGCTCCGACTGAGCGCGGCCCGGACGGTCCCGGTCGGACGCGACGGGCATGGCGTTGTGTTTGCGGCGGGAACCGGGTGCGGCGTAGGTTCCGGGGCCGCCGCTCGCGTCACGACACCTCACGTTCCGACCCGTCCACCCCGCGCATGAAGAAGCCACTCTCGTTCCTGGTCTGGACCCTGGTCATCCTGGCCGGCCTTTGGGCGTACGTGACCCTGGCCACGCACCGGTCGGAGCCGATCAATTCCGGCACGCTCCTCGTCGCCGCCCTGTGCAGCTATGCCATCGGGTACCGGTTCTATTCGAAGTGGGTGGCGGCGCGGGTGCTGGCGCTGGATGACCGCCGGGCCACGCCCTGCGAGGTGCACGAGGACGGGCGGGATTTCGTGAAGACGAACAAGTGGATCGTCTTCGGCCATCATTTCGCCGCCATCTCCGGTCCGGGACCGCTGGTCGGCCCCGTGCTGGCGGCCCAGTTCGGGTACCTGCCGGGTTCGCTGTGGATCCTGATCGGGGTCGTGCTGGGGGGGGCGGTGCAGGATTTCGTGATCCTGTTCGCGTCGATCCGACGGGACGGGAGGTCGCTGGCGCAGATGGTGAAGGAGGAACTGAACTCGCTCGTGGGCGGCGTGGGGTTGGTCGCGATCCTGTCGATCATGGTGATCCTGCTGGCCGTCCTGGCGCTGGTGGTGGTGAACGCCCTGGCCGAGAGCCCGTGGGGGGTGTTCACCGTGGGGGCCACCATCCCCATCGCGATGTTCATGGGTGGATACCTGCGCTTCTGGCGCGTGGGACGGGTGGCCGAGGTCTCCGGGATCGGGGTGCTCCTTCTTCTGCTGGCCGTCTGGGGCGGCCAGTTCGTGCATGGCAGCCCGAATTGGTCCTCGGTGTTCCACCTCCGGGCCGAGCCGCTGGCCTGGTCGGTGATCGCCTACGGGTTTGCCGCGAGCGTCCTGCCTGTGTGGCTGCTGCTCGCGCCCCGGGATTACCTCAGCACCTTCATGAAGCTCGGCACCATCGCGGCCCTCGCCGTCGGCACGCTCCTCGTCCTGCCGGACCTGAAGATGCCGGCGGTAAGCAAGTTCGTGGACGGCTCCGGACTGGTCGTGCGCGGGGCGCTGTTCCCGTTCTGCTTCATCACCATCGCGTGCGGGGCGATTTCGGGGTTCCACACGCTCATCTCGAGCGGCATCACCCCCAAGATCATCACCCGCGAAGGCCATGCCCGCCCCATCGGCTACGGCGCCATGCTGCTCGAATCCCTCGTGGCGATCATGGCCATGATCGCGGCCTGCACCATGGACCCCGGGGTCTATCTGGCCATGAACGTGAAGGGCCTCGGCACCAGCCCCGAGGCCGTGGCCGCCGACACCGTCGCCAAGGTCGAGGGCAGCGGTTTCCGGGTCCTCCAGGCCGATCCGGCACGCCCCGGCCGCTTCCAGGAACAACCCGTCCAGGTCTCCGCCGAGGAGATGCGCCGGCTCGCCGACCAGATGGGCGAGCGCTCGTTGTTCGGACGGACCGGCGGGGCGGCGACGCTGGCGGTGGGCATGGCCATGATCTTCGCCAAACTCACCGCCGGACGGTGGCTGGATCTCTGGTACCACTTCGCCCTCATGTTCGAGGCCCTGTTCATCCTCACCACCCTCGACGCCGGAACCCGCGTCGGGCGCTACCTCATCCAGGACTCGATCCGCCAGGTATCGCCGCGGCTCGGCGATTTCCGAAGCCTGCCGGCAAACCTGCTTGCCAGCTCGTTGATCGTCGCGGGCTGGGGGTGGTTCCTCATCATGGGCGTGCGCGATCCGGAGGGCGGGATCAAGGCCCTCTGGCCCATCTTCGGCATCGCCAACCAGCTGCTCGCCGGCATCGCGTTGTGCCTCGCCACCACGATCCTCCTCAAGATGCAGATCGGCGCCGCCCCGGGCCGTGGACGCCCCGCGCTCGCCCTCGTGACGCTCGTCCCGCTCGCCTGGCTGCTGGCCGTCACGGGTTCCGCCGCGGTGCAGAAAATCTTCCACCCGAACCCCGGCATCGGTTTCCGGGCGGCGGCCCGCGCCGCCGACGAGTCGCATCCCCGCCTGCGCGAAGCGCTCGCCAAAGCCACCGATCCCGCGTCCGCCGCCGCCGCCGGCAAGGCCCTCCAGGCCAACCGCGTGATGGCCTGGAACAACCGCGTGGATGCCGTCGTCACCGGCTTCTTTCTCGTGATGGCCGCCCTCGTCGTCTCCCTGAGCGTGCGCGAATGGATCCTGCTCCTCGCCCGCCGCCGCCCGGCGACGCTGTCCGAAACCGCGCCCGTCTGGCTGCCCGATTACGCCGTGCGCGAGGCCGGGGCCAGCCTCGGGACCGTGGCCGGAGCCATGGCGGTCGGTGGCGCCCTGCTGCGCGATCTCGGCGGCGAATCGCACTTCGAGCGCGAGCGGCTTGCCGCCCTCCAGGTCGCCCGCGTCTCGGGACGCGAGGCCGGGGCCTGCCCGGCGTCCGGACCGCCCGCCGGCGAGGCCGGACGTCTCTGGGGCCGCTCCCTCGAGAACCGGTTCCGCGGACGCCCGACCTGTTGCTGAGTTCGCGGAAATCCCCGGGCGCCGCCGGAGGGTGGCGGCGGCCGGCACGTGACTCCGTCCGCCGGGGAAACGGAACCTCCGCGCCGCCGTCGAAGCCGAGCATCAATCGCCGCGGCCTACCCATGAACCGAGCCCAGCAACCGCGCCGCCCGGTGAGGGCACCGGGCCTACACGTTGTAGGCCGCGTGCCCTCATGCGGCGACGTGCGGTCCAAGGATTCGTTTCCCGAAACCCGCGAGGCGCCCTGCCAACGCGAGGTCTCACCCTTCACCGCGGCCCGTGCCGGTCCGCCCAGGCAGCGTGTCGCGGAGCGACGACCGAGGGTGGCCGGGGCCTTCAGGCCCCGGTCGCACCCTCTCTTCTTTCCCCGTCGCGGAGCGACGTTCGACACGGATGCCTTGGGAGGGGCATGGATGCCGGAGGCTTCGGACGTCGCTCCGCGACGAGGGTTACTTCGGATCGGACTCTTTCCGGGGGTTGAAACCCCCGGCTACCCTCGAAGGGTCGCTCCGCGACCAGGAAGCCACGCTCGGACACCTCGTCGCGACTTTCCATGAACCGCCCCTTGCACCACCGAGGACACACCCAGCACGGAGATTCCCGGTTTCTCGGCCCTCTGTGACCTCTGTGACCTCTGTGGTGACGATTCGGGGTTCATGGCCCGTGCGCAGTTCTGAATGAAAGGGTGCTTCCCCTGAATCGCACCCCACGAACGCCAGGTCCGGCACGACGCCGGCGACTCGTCCGTTGCCGGCTCCACGGCGCGGTTCCGGACCGGACGTGGTCCGGGACCCCTCTCTCGGTGATCCGGGATTCGTACGCGACCTATACAGCGCCGCTTCGACGCCCTAGCATGAGCCGCGGGCGCGGGCGCGGGCGCGGGCGGCGGTTTCGGGCCGGCGTGGTGCCAGGCGCCACGCCCGGAGGGGCGGGTCCGAAATCCCGGTGAATGCGTCCGGTCCGGAGGCGTCCGAACGGGGCCACGGGCGGATGCGGAAAAGGGGAGACGGCATGAGCGAAACAAAAACAGCGTGCACGGGTTGCGGTGCGGAGATCCTGGCCGAGACCGCGGAACGGACGGGCGGACTCTGCATGCCCTGCGCGAACGACGGGGGCGCGCCGGAGTGGGCGCGGCGCCGTATGTGGCTGGAGCGCGGGGTGGATCCCGCGGCGAACCTCCCCTGGCATCGCTCGCCCTGGGGCGGGGAGATCCTCGCGACCTGCCGGGCCCTCGTCTCCGGCGGGGTGGGATGCGTCGAGGGCTCGCGTCGCCTCGCCGACCTGTCCCGGATCGTGCTCGACGCAGGGCATGGCGAGAAGTGGATGCACGAGGATTGGGCGATCTTCTTCGAGGTTCTGCCGTATGCGGCGCGGGACGCCGTTCCGGCCCGGTACGTGGAACAGGTGCGCACCGCGGCGACACGGTTGATCGAGGAGGCGGAAGGGGCCTCGACCTGACCCGGTCCCGCCCGCGCGGCGCCGCCTGCGGCGTGCGGGCCCGGGGCCCTCGTCGCGCGCGTTTGTCCCGGTGCACGGTTCGATTCCAGGGAGGCGCGCGCCGCAATCCGTTCGGGTGCCGGGTTGCGGTCGGGCGGGGGGTCTGGTAGAGGCGCCGGGTGCATTTCCCGGAACGCGGCAAAACGGACCTGATCCATTCGGAGGAATTCCTGCGGTCGCTGATGAAGCGGCAGCTGCGGCTGTCGGTGGGTTGCGCGCTGGCGTTCCTGGGGATGCTGGTGGCGTTGCCCCTCCTCAACTTCGCGTTTCCGGAACTGATGTCGCGGCGGGTGGGAGGCGGGTTCACGCTGACCTGGTTCCTGCTGGGGATCGGGTTCTTCCCGGCCGTCTGGGCCATTGCCTACGTGTTCATCCGAAGATCGATCGCGCTCGAGGAGGCCGAGGTGAAGGAAGCCGGGGAAGCGAGGGAGGGACGATGAGCACCGCGACGCGGGGGGCAGGGTGCCGCCGGGACGGGAATCGGAACACGGCGGGGCGCGCCCTTCGGAACGGAAACGGAGGGTGCGGGGTATGAACGTCGATCCGTGGATTCTCGGGTTCAGCTTCCTGACGGTCGCGGTGACCATCTGGATGGGCTTTTGGGCGGCGCGAAAATCGAGGACCGCCTCGGATTTCTTCGTGGCGGGCCGCGGGGTGTCGGTGGGCTGGAACGCGTCGGCCATCTCAGGGGAGTACCTGAGTGCGGCCAGCTTCATGGGCATCGCGGGCATGGTGATGTCGAGCGGGTACGATGCCCTGTGGTACCCGGTGTGCTACGCGTGCGGCTACCTGTTCCTGCTGCTGTTCATCGCGGGGCCGCTGCGCCGGTTCGGGGCGTACACGATCCCGGATTTCGCCGAGGGCCGGTACGATTCGCCGGTGTTCCGAAAGATCGCGGTGGTCTTCGTGCTGTTCATCGGATTCTTCTACACCATGCCGCAGATGAAGGGGGCGGGAACGACCCTGGCCTACATCTTCCAGGACGTGGACCTGCGGGGCGGCTGGCTGGAGTTCCTGGCGCCGAAGGACGGGGCGACGGGACTGGCCACGAAGGGGTTTCCCTATGCCGTGGGAGTGATCGTGGTCGGGGCGGTCATCACCTTCAACGTGGCGATGGGTGGGATGAAGGGAATCACTCTGGTCCAGGCGTTCCAGTACTGGATGAAGATGTTCGCGATCTCGGTCCCCGTGTTCGTGCTCCTCTCGGTGTACGGGGGCTACGGGACGCAACTGGGACGGATCGGAAGGACCGGCCCCGACGGGGCGCCCGTCACGGCGGGGGCGCCGGCGGTGCCCGGCCAGCAGGGTCCGGGCGGGGAGGCCGCGGCCCAGGCCCGGAAGCCGCTGCCCGCGAAGGCGCCGGCGGACGGCAAATGGCTCGCGCCCTTCGGCCCGTTGACCACGAAGGCGACCCAGGCGGCGAACCTGTCGCCGGGGGAGGCGCGCCTCTACGCCTTGCTGTACACCTACTCGCTGATCATGGCGCTGGTGTGCGGGACGGCGGGATTGCCCCACATCCTGGTGCGGTTCTACACCAACCCGGACGGCGTGGCGGCGAAGCGGACGACCATGTGGGTGATGATCCTGATCGGGGTCTTCTACGTGTTCCCGCCAGTGTTCGGGGTGGTGGGGCGGAACCTGCTGCCGGAGCTCTATGCCGGGACGGGGGCTCGGGGAACGGACAAGGTGGTGCTCGAACTGCCCAGGATCCTGAACGAACGGCTGGGCATGGCCGGCTCGATCCTGAGCGGCATCACCTGCGCCGGCGCGTTCGCGGCCTTCATGTCGACGTTCTCGGGCCTGCTGGTGTCGATGACGGGGGCGCTGGCCCACGACGTGTACGGGCGGATCCTGCGCCCGGGCAGCACATCCGCGGATCGCATGCGGATGTTCAAGGTGTTCGCGTGGGTGATTGGGGGGGTGGCGACGGTGCTGGGGTGTTTCGTGGAGCCGTTGCAGATCAACTTCATGGTGGGCCAGGCGTTCGCCATCGCGGCGGCGAGCTACTTTCCGTTGCTGTTCATGAGCGTCTGGTGGCGGGGCATGACCATGCGCGGGGCGGCCACGGGGATGCTGGCGGGCGGGGCGGCGGCGGTGCTGGCCGTGTCGGTCACGAATTTCAGCGATCTCGGGTGGCTGGACCTGAAGGTGTTCTGGGCGGGGCATCCGCTGCTGCGACTGCTGTGCGAGCAACCGGCCATCTGGGCCGTGCCGGGGGCCATCCTGCTGATGATCGTCGTCTCGAAACTCACCCGGCGGGAGGTGCCGTCGGACGTGCGGATGAAGATGCTGGTGTTGCACGCGCCGGAGGCCCTCGGCCTGAAGCAGGAGTACATCCGGGAGCACGAGGGAGGTCATTGACCCGGTGAGTCGGCACCAGCGTTCTTGCGTCGGGCCGCGGCGGGTCTCTATCCTTGCGCACCTGTGAACGCCTCCCATCGCGCCAAACTGTTCATCATGATGGTCCTCGAGTTCTTCATCTGGGGGGCCTGGTTGCCGTTGATCTTCAGTTACCTGCCCAGCCTGGGATTCTCGGCGGCGCAACAGGCCTGGATCCTGAACGCGTTCCCGCTGGCGGCCATCGTCGGGATGTTCTTCAGCAATCAGTTCGCGGACCGGAATTTCGCGGCGGAGAAGTTCCTGGCCTTCTCGCACCTGGTGGGGGGACTGGCGATGCTGGGCCTCGGTTTCACGAAGGAATTCTGGCCGTTCTTCGGCCTGATGCTGGTGCACTGCATGCTCTACGTGCCGACGATCTCGATCACGAACTCCATCGCCTTCGCGAACATGAAGGACGCGGCGCGGGAGTTCCCGCTCGTCCGCATGGGCGGGACCATCGGCTGGATCCTGGCGGCCTGGCCGTTCACCTTCATTCTCGTCGACTGGGACAAGGTCTCCGCGGCGAACCCGAACGGGATGGTGGAATGGCTCGGGGCGGTGCTGGGCTCGGGACTGACCGGACCGGCGCTGACGAGCGCGACGAAGTGGACCTTCATCGTGTCGGGCGTGGCGTCGCTGCTGCTGGCGGGGTTCAGCTTCCTGCTGCCGCACACGCCGCCCAAGAAGGCCGCGGCAGGCGCGCCGGAATCGCTGGCCTGGCTGGAGGCCGTGCGCCTGCTGAAGCACCCCTTCGTGCTGGTGCTCTGGCTGGTGACCTTCGTGGATTCCTTCGTGCACAATTGCTACTTCAACTGGACCGGTTCCTTCCTGGGCGCGCCGACGGCGTCGGGCGGCGTCGGGATTCCCGGCAACTGGATCATGCCGGTGATGAGCATCGGGCAGATCGCGGAAATCCTCACGATGTTCGTGCTCGGGGCGGCGCTGAAGAAGCTGGGGTGGCGGACGACGATGATCGTCGGGATCCTGGGACACGCCGCGCGGTTCGCGGTCTACGCGTTCTTCCCGCAGCACAGCGGTCTGATCATCGTGGTGCAGGTGCTCCACGGCATCTGCTACGCGTTCTTCTTCGCGACGGTCTACATCTTCGTCGACGCCTATTTCCCCTCGGACATCCGGTCCAGCGCTCAGGGCCTGTTCAACGTCATGATCCTCGGCATCGGCGCGCTGGTCGCGAACTCGATCTGCCCGTGGCTCATGCAGGAGAAATTCACCGACGTCGCGACCAAGGCCATCGACTTCCGGGGCCTGTTCCTCGTGCCGCTGCTGACCTCTTCGGCCGCCGCGGTGGCGCTCGCCCTGTTCTTCCATCCGCCGCGCAAGGAGGCCGCCGTCGGGGGCGGCACCGCGCCGGCCCATTGAGTCGCGGAAGGTTCCGGACCCCGCCGAACGAACGACCCACGCACGCACGCACGCACGCAGCGACAGGCAACGAGACACCCCACCCAACTGGAATGCCATGAATCGACGAACCTTCATTCAACGGGCCTCGCTCGGCGCGGCGGGCGCGCTCGCGATGGCGGAAGGCGGACGGACCCTCGCGGACGGGCCGTACCCGAAGCCGGAGAGCAAGCTGTTCCGGATCTCCCTGGCCGAATGGTCGCTCCACAAGACGCTGTTCGCGGGCGAGATGGACCACCTGGATTTTCCCCGGGTTGCGAAGCTCGACTTCGGATTGCACGGGATCGAGCTGGTGAACCAGTTCTTCAAGGACAAGGCAAGGAACCGGAAATACCTAAGCGAGTTTAAGGATCGCGCCGACGACCTGAACGTCTGGTCGCTGCTGATCATGATCGACGGCGAGGGGGCGCTGGGCGATGCGGACGCGAAGAAACGGACGCAGGCGGTGGAGAACCACTACAAGTGGGTGGACGCCGCGCAGTTCCTCGGCTGCCATTCGATCCGGGTGAATGCCGAGACCAACGGCGTGGGGAGCTACCTCGATCAGCAGGAGCGCGCGGCGGACGGCTTGCGCCGCCTGACCGAGTTCGCGACCACGCGCGGGCTCAACGTGATCGTGGAGAACCACGGGCACCTCTCCTCGGATGGCTCCTGGCTGGCCGGCGTGATGCAACGCGTCGGGATGCGCAACTGCGGGACCCTGCCGGACTTCGGCAATTTCCGGATCAGCGCGACGGAGGAGTACGACCGTTACCGCGGGGTGACCGAGATGATGCCCTACGCGCGGGCGGTGAGCGCCAAGTCGAATGACTTTGACGACCTGGGGAACGAGTCGCACACCGACTACCGGCGCATGATGCGCATCGTTTTGGAGTCGGGGTACCGGGGCTGGGTGGGCATCGAGTACGAGGGCGACAAGCTTACCGAATCCGAGGGCATCCTGCACACGAAGGCGTTGTTGCGCCGGATCCAGGCCGAGTTCGCCTCGCAGTATTCGTGAGCGACCAGCCGGTCTTCCTCGCGGGCTGCACGGCCTCGGGCAAATCGGACATCGCGCTGGCCGTGGCGCGGCGCTGCGGAGGGGAAATCCTCGCGGTGGATTCCATGCAGGTCTACCGCGACCTGGACATCGGCACGGCCAAACCATCGGCCACGGACCGCGCGTCCGTGCCGCATCACCTGTTGGACCTGGCCGGGCCCGGGGAGGAATTCGACGTCGCCCGGTGGCTGAACGAAGCCCGTCGCGCGGAGGCGGAAGTGCGGGACCGGGGCCGGATTCCCGTCTTCTGCGGCGGCACGGGCTTCTACTGGAAGGTCTGGTTCGAGGGCTTGGGCGCCCCCATTCCCACGGACCCGGCGATGCGTGCCGAACTGGAGGCCCGCCCGCTGGAGGAGTTGCTGGAGGAACTCCGGTCGGGCGATCCCGAGACGTTCGGCGTGATCGACCGACGGAATCCGCGTCGGGTGGTGCGGGCCGTGGAGATCCTCCGGCTGACGGGACGCCCGCGGGAACGGCGTTCGTCGGGGAGCGGACCGGGGGCCCGGGGATCGGCGCCTCCGCTATGGTGCCTTCGGCGGGAGGCCGGCGATCTGCGGGAGCGGGTGAACCGGCGCGTGGAGGCGATGTTCGCGGCGGGATGGGTGGAGGAGACTCGGCGTTGCCTGGCGATGGGATGGGGAGGGAACCGGACAGCCATGCAGGCCATCGGTTACCGGCAGGTGATCGAGCATCTCCGGGGCGAGCGGGGGCTGGCCGAGACGGTGGCGCTGGTGAAGACGCGGACCTGGCAGTTCGCGCGACGGCAACAGACGTGGTTCCGGCACCAGTTGGCCGTGCGGTGGCTTGACGTGCCGTCCGGGGAACCGGCGGAGGCGACGGCCGAGCGGGTGCTGTCCGGGCGTGGGTAGCGACGACGGTCCGCAAACCGCGCGTTGGGACCTTGAACCGCGGACCACACGTCGCCGCGTGGGGGCACGCGGCCTACAGCAGGTAGGCCCGGTGCCTTCACCGGGCGGCGCGGTTGAAGTGGGCGGTTCAGTCCACGGATCGGACGAGATAATCGCCGGATTTGGCGTCGGATTCGAGGCGGAGGAGGCCGCGATTCTCGGCCTCGATCAGGAGGGCCTTGAAGGTGCGGAATCCGAACGCGCGCTCGTTGAAGCCCGGGTCGCGCCGCTTGATCGTCTGTTTGATCATGGAACCCCAGACCGCCTCGTCGGTGTCGCGATCCGCGGTGAGCGCGTCGAGGGTTTCGGAGACGAGGTTGACGGCTTTTTCGGGAGAGAGGCTGTCCTTGGACTTGATGGCGGCATGGGCCGGCGCGGGAGAGGCGGGCGCCGTCGCGAGCGCGGGAGTCCCGGGCGGGGTGGGCGGGTGGGCGGCCGCCCGGGCGCGGGCTTTGGGTTTGGCGGGCGGCTCGGGCCGGACGATGTCGTCGTAGTAGATGAACTCGTCGCAGTTGCGGATGAAGAGGTCGGAGGTGGAGTTCTTGACGCCGGCCCCGATGACCTTCTTGGCGTTTTCGCGGAGCTTGCTCACGAGGGGCGAGAAGTCGGAGTCCCCGGAGATGATGA
>CAZSOV010000062.1:0-31060 GCA_964608505.1 uncultured Verrucomicrobiota bacterium | reverse complement strand
ACATCGACTTGAACCCGGTGCGGGCGGGGTTGGTGACGGATCCGAAGGACTACCGCTGGAGCGGGTACGGAGAGGCGGTGGCGGGCAAAAAGCGGGCGAAGGAAGGGATTCGTTCGCTGGTCACGGCGTTGCAGCGGGGGCGTGAGGAATCACCGGGCAAGTCGTTGGAGCTGTATCGGGTATGGGTGTTCCGGGAGGGGGACGAACGGCGGGCGGGGATCGGGGAGGAGGGTCGTCCGTTGCGGGGTTCGTTGTCGCGGGAGGCGGTGGTGGGGGTGTTGGAGGGGAACGGGAAGCTGCCGGTGGGCGAGTATCTGAAGTGTCGGGTGCGGTACTTCACGGCGGGAGCGGCGTTCGGGAGCCGGGAGTACGTGGAGGGGATTTTCGGGGCGTACCGGGAGCGGTTCGGGAAGAAGCGGAAGGACGGGGCGCGGCGGGTGCGGGGATTGGAGGGGACGGAGGCATACGTGTTGAGGGATTTGAAGAAGGCGGTGTTTGGGTAGGTAGGTAGGTAGGACCACGCGCGAAGGAGCCATCGGCGAGGACGCGGCGGCGCGACAGAACTCGGGGCTGGGACTGGGTCCGCGGAGTCTTCGGGGGGAAGGGTCCCCAGTTGGCGGGGAAGCAACCCGAGGCGCTCCGCGGGTCTGCGACGGATGCCGCATGCATGCGCCCGGGCAGAGAGAGGGCGGTGATCGGCCCCAATTTCGCTGCGTTCCGGGCAAGGATGTCGAGGCTTGGGGTCGTGACTTCCGCCAGCGCACTCGGGCGAACCCGTTGCGGCACGGGGCTCGTCGCTGCGTTCCTTCTACTGTTCCTCGGCTCGAACGTGGCGGACGCCATCCCGCCCACCCGTTCCGAGTTGGCCGTTCGGGCGCGGTGGGCTTCCGCTCATTTACGTTCCTCGGCGACGACCCCGGCCTTTGGATTCACCTACGCCGGGCGACCCGCTTCGGAATGGCTCGCGGCGCGGACCGGACGGACAACGCGGCTGCGACTCGATGCGGCGCGCACGCAGTGGACCACTGTGTGGACCGACGAAGGCACCGGTCTGGTCGTGCGTTGCGTGGCGGTCGAGTACGAGGACAGTCCGGCGGTGGAATGGACGGTGTACTTCAGGAACACGGGGGCGACTCCCACGCCATGGCTCGAGGACCTGCAAGCGGTCGACCTGAACCTGGATTTGGGGGTGGGGGTGAGGGGCGCAAAGGGTGCCGGGGAGGACGCAGGGATCGTCCTGCATCATTCGAAAGGTGCGCCGACCCAACCGGACGACTACGCACCGCGTTCGACCCGGCTGGAGCCGGAGCAGGTGATCCGACTTGCCACGGAGGGCGGGCGTCCGAGCCAGACGGTCATGCCTTATTTCAACCTGGCATGGCCGGGTCGCGGTGTGGTGGTGGCCGTGGGTTGGCCGGGGCAGTGGGCGGCCGACTTTCGCGCGGGGCGGGACGGACGGGTGCGGGTTCGTGCCGGGCAGGAAGGGACCCGCTTTCGGTTGGAACCGGGCGAGGAGGTGAGAACCCCGCTCATCGCGCTGGTGTTCTGGGAAGGCGCGCGCCATCGGGCGCACAATTTGTGGCGGGAATGGATGGTGCGGCACAACCTGCCGCGCCCGGGCGGGCGTCTCGCTCCGCCGCATTTCGTCGCGTGCAGTTCGCATCAATTCAACGAGATGCTGCGGGCGAACGAGGAGAACCAGAAGCTGTTCATTGATCGCTATCTGGCCGAGGGGCTGAAGATTGACTACTGGTGGATGGACGCCGGCTGGTACGTCAACGACGGTTCCTGGGTCAACACGGGGACCTGGGAGGTGGACCGTCGTCGGTTCCCCAACGGACTCCGGGCCATCACCGACCACGCGCATGCCCGGGGCGTGAAGAGCATCGTCTGGTTCGAGCCGGAGCGGGTCACGACGAACAGCTGGATTTTTCGCGAGCACCCGGAGTGGTGCCTTTCCGCGGAACGGTCCTCCTGGAGACTGTTGGATCTCGGTCATCCGGTGGCCTGGCGCTGGCTGGTCGAGCACGTGGACCGGCTGCTGGTCGACGAGGGCATTGATCTCTACCGGCAGGACTTCAACATCGATCCCCTGAAGTTCTGGCGGGCGCACGATGCCTCGGACCGGCAGGGCATCACGGAGAACAGGTACGTGACCGGCTATCTCGCGTACTGGGACGAGTTGCGGCGGCGGCACCCGAGCCTGCTGATCGATTCCTGCGCCAGCGGGGGGCGGCGCAACGACCTGGAGACCCTCCGCCGTGCGGTGCCCTTTCTGCGGAGCGATCACCTCTTCGAGCCCGTGAGTCAGCAGGCGCACACCTACGGCGCCAGTTTCTGGCTGCCGCATCACGGCACCGGCACGATCGTGGGACCCTCCGAGCTGTTCAAGGATCTCAAGCCGGGCCAGGTGAGTACCTATCTGTTCCGAAGTCACATGTGCCCGACCGTCATCGCGTGCTGGGACGTGCGCCGTCCGGATCTCGACTACGCCCGGCTCCGCGAACTCACCGCCCAACTGCGTCGCGTCCAGCCCGCGTACTACGGGGACTACTATCCGCTCACGCCGCACAGCATGGCCCAGGACGCCTGGATGGCCTGGCAGTTCCACCGGTCGGACGACGGCGAGGGGGTCATCCAGGCGTTTCGTCGCGCCGAGGCCCCCGGGGATTCGTTGCTCCTGAGACCGGAGGGGCTGCGTCCGCGCGTCCGGTACGAGATGGAGAACCTCGACGGAGGCAGGGAGGTGCGCACGGGCCGGCAGTGGATGTCGGACGGACTGGTTGTTCGGCTGGCGGAACCGGCCTCCGCGGCGGTGTTCGTGTATCGCCGGGTCGAGTGAGGGGTTCGGGGCGTCCGTCGACCGTCAACCGCGCGGGTCGGAATTCAGGTCCGGCTCGGGTGCGTTCGGGTAATGCACCGGCGCGTAGGAGATCGCCAATTCCGGCGTTTCCCGCCGCCGTTGGCCCTCGTGCAGGGAGGTCAGGGCGCGGTCGAGGATGCCGGTGGTCAGCAGGGTTCGCTCGACCGGGTACTGGGGGCGCCCGGTGTGGATCATGCGCTCGATGCCCTTGAGCAGATAGGCGAAGTGGGGATGCCGGGGCTGGGAGCGTTCGTCGAAGCGGACGGCCAGGGGCGTGGGGTCCCCACGGCGGCGCATGGCCACGGCGGTTCCCTCGGCGAAGCCCGGCAACATTACCACCGCCGCCGGGAGTCCATCCCGGTACTGAAACCGGAACAACGTGGCCCCCGCGCAGCCACGAATCTCCGTGTCCCGCCGATGCGGCGTGATCGCCAGTGCCGCGTCCAACAGGTCGCGACGCAGTTCGCCTGTTTCGAAGGTCTGCCAGAGGGCCGCGCCCTGGAGGCATTCCACCCAGGCCACGCCCTGCTCGGCGCCGCGTCTGCGTTCGACCAGGGACTGGAGCAGTTCCAGCGCGTGGCTGCCGTAGATATCGAGCCCGGAGTAGCCGATGCCGAGCACGGCCTCGAGTTCGGAACCGAGGGGCAGGGTCCAATTGGGTTCGCGGAAGCCGACCGGCATGGACGAACCGGCCATGAAGGGGATGCGAAGCTCCCGCGCCCTGCGGTACATCCACGAAGCATCCTCCCAGGAGGGGCCCAGATGCTTGTCGTTGAAGACCGGCACGACCTTTCCGAACTTTTCGAACGCGGCGGCGATGCCCGCGAGGAACCGCCGCCGGGGGTACAGGTGCTGCTGCTTCTCGTTCCACGGGTAGTCGCCGTGTTCCCCGATGCTGATCACCCCATCCACGGCGATGCGTCCCTGCCCGAGCGTGAGGGCCTCCTCGATGGAATCGAAGATGGGCACGCCGTGCTTGCGGGCCATGGGACGGGCCAGATCTCCCTCAGGGAACTGGTCCACGTACATCGAGGCCAGGCGCAGGGCCGGTCCCGGGCCGCCGTCCTGCCGCCAACCCTCCAGGATCTTGCCGACCAGGACGTCCGCGTGCAGACCCTGTTGATAGGCGGTGAGGATCGCGGCCACGGACTTCGGTTGGAGTGCCGGAGCCGGGTTCGGGCGGTCCTGGGCTGCCAACCCCGACATCGACATCCGCCCGGCAGCCAGCGTGGCGAGGCCAGTCCGGGCGAGGAATCGGCGGCGGGTCGGCGGGAGGGGAGTCATGGCGGGAGGATGGGGACGGGTGAGAGCAAACGGGGTCGCGGCGCGAACCCTGCTTGTTCGGAGGCGGCGGTACAAGGGGAGCGGCGTCCGTGTGTCGGCGTCCGTCGGCAGGGGATCCGCTACCGGGGCTGTTTCACGCTCTGGCAATAGCAGGTGGAAGGGGGAGACACGTCCGCCCGGGCCCAGGCTTTTCGGAATCGGACATTCACGGCGCGGGCCTCGACCGTCCTTTCCTGCCGGCGCAACGCGTCGCGCAAGCCCATCAGCGACCAGCCGTTCTCCGGGTAGCGTGCGAGGTCCTCGCGGTAGACCGTCTCCGCCTCGGCGAAGCGTCCGGCCTTCATGAGCACCGCTCCGAGGGTGTGGCGCACCGGCTGGATCCAGTCGGGCGGTTCGTCGTACACGAGTTGGTCCTCGCGGAGGGCGGCCTCGCGGAGGGCCGCCACGGCTGCCGGGTAGTCGCCCGTCGCGGCGGACATCTCGCCGTCCAGAACGAGGCGGGCGATGGCGAGGAGGTCGGCGGCGGCATTGTTGCCGAAGGTCCATCCGGCGGGAACGACCGCGACGGCCCGGTCGAAGGCGGCCTTCTCGGCGCGTGCCTCGTCGGGCCGATGCAGCGCCGTGAGCGCCGTGGCGCGGGTGAAATGCCAGAGGGCAAGGGCGAGCGGCAGGCCGGCGCGGGGCCTGGGTTCGGCGAGGATTTCATCCCACCTTCCGAACCGCATCAGAGCTTCCGAGACGAGGATCGTGAACCCATCGGCGATCCCGGGGTAATCGGCAATGAACTCGTCGGGAATGTCCGCCACCATCCGGCGGGCCAGGCGGATGGTTTCGGCCTGGCGTCCCTGCATCATCGAGACCCAGGCGAGGAAGTGGGAATTGTGGGCCATGTACATGGCGTGGAACCCGGGGCGGGGATAGGCCGCGCGGTAACGCGCATCGGCCTTCATCGCGTCGCGATTCGCCCGGGCGGCCTCTTCCCACCGACCCACGCGCACGTAGATATGGCCCGGCATGTGCACGAGGTGGCTGGCGTCGGGTGCCACCCTGCGCAGTCGGTCTGCCGCCGCCAGCGCCCTTTCCGGTTGGGGCGAGGCTTCGACCGCGTGAATGTAGAGGTGCGTAGCGCCGGGATGGTCGGGGGCAATCCGCAGAATGCGTTCGAGATCCCCGACGATCTCCGGGGTCCAGGGTCGCGGCTCACCGTCCTTCCACAGGTCCCACGGGTGCAGGTCCATCGCGGCCTCGACGAACAGGGTGCCGACGTCGGCGTGGTCGGGATGTGCCTGCCAGAGCCGGCGCATTGCCGCGGCATAGGCGGTGTCGAGCGGGGCGCGGTCGGCGGGTTGCGGATCGGCGTACCGCGCGCCCAGCGCCTGGATCAACGCCTGCTCGAGCGGCGTGGCATGGCCGGCCAGCGCTCGGGCCCGGGTGATGGCTTCCCAGGCCGTCGCGGCTCTGTGTTCCGGGACGACGGGATAGTTGATGTGCGGGCCGTTCACGAGCGCGATGCCCCAGTGGGCCATGGCGCACTGAGGATCCGCCGCGGCGGCGGCGCGGAACTCCTGTTCGGCGGCGTAGTGCATGAAGCCGTAGGCCAGCGTCAATCCGCGGTCGAAGTGTTCCTGCGCGCTGACGGATGCGGTGCTGATCGGGAACGAGTGGCGTCCGAGGCCTTCCAGCCGGGCCACGGCCCGGGGCCGTGACGCGCATCCCGTCATGGTCATGATTGCCGCCAGAACGATCCCTGTTACCGTGCCGAGCCTTGGTTTCATGGTGTAAGTCCGGAGTTCGATTCCGAGAGGACCTGATGCTTTGCCGGGTCGAACCCCAAATCAAGGTGGTGACCGGTGGACGAAAGGTCCATTGACGACCTGGGTCGGGGCCCTGCGGGGGTGGCGCCGGTTCGAAGTTCTCGCACGTTGCCTGGGCGGGGCTCGGGTGGCACCTTCGCCGGCATGCCGCAGAGACCCCTCTCCCACGCCGGTTCGCGTTTCCAACCCTTGGTCGCCCTGGCGGGCACCCTCCTGCTGCTGGCCGCCACGCCCGCGCCCGGTGCCGTCGTCTTCGAGGACGAATTCGCCGCCTTTAGTCTGGGGGATCGCTGGCAACCCCATGGAGCCGGGGCGCCCGACCTCGGGATCAATCCGGTCGGCGGGCTCGGGGTGGATGGCGCCGTGATCCGGTTGGGGACCTCGCCCGGGGCGGCGGACGAGATCGTCGGCATCGAAACGGCGACGCCGTTTTCGATGACGGGCGTCCGTTCCTTCAAGGTGACCGTGCGCCTCCGGCCCTTGAACCAGACCGGTGCCGGGGACGGCGGCGCGTCGGATTCCTCGGCCGGGGTGGCGGTGATCGGCGCGTCGGGGGCCTACGTCCGGGCGTCGGCGGGAGCCAACCGGCCCACGGCGCCGGACTGGGGCGACTTCTACGTCGACAGCGAAGGCAGCGCGAATGCGAACGCCGCGTTCGTGCATTTCCCGCCCAACGATCCCAAGGGCGGGGCGGAAGCCTTCCGCACCTTCGTGATCGAGATCGGGATGGAGGGCACGACGCTGACGACGCTGTCCTCGACGGGGGAACCTCTGGCGGTGACGCCGTTCGACATCCAGAATCCGAACCTGACCCTCGCGTCCTTTGGCAACAGCGTGACGGTGGCCCTCTTCCAGCAGCGTTCCGATACGGGCCTCGCGCCGGAAAACACTTTTGGGGATGTCGACGGCATCCGGGTCGAGACGGTGAAGGATGACGACGATCTCGACGGCGACGGCATACCCAATGCGTACGAGACCGCGAACGGCCTGAATCCGAACGCCAACGATGCGGGCCTGGATCTCGACGGGGACGGGCTGAGCAACCTCGGGGAATTCCAGCGGGGCACCGCGGCCAATCGGGCCGACACGGATGGCGACGGACTTCGGGACGGCGTGGAGACCGGCACCGGCACCTTTGTGAGTTCCAGCGACACGGGCACCCATGCCCTCAAGGCGGACACCGACAACGACGGGCTGGCGGACAACGTGGAGACGAACACCGGCAGTTTCCTGGGTGCCACGAACACCGGCACCTCGCCCAACGCCGCGGATTCGGACGGGGACGGGTTTGGGGACGGACTCGAGGCCGGGGCCGGGTTCGACCCGACGAAATCGGCGAGCACCCCGGCGGGCGTGGCCGCCATCCGGACGGCGGTTGAGTTCCAATTCTACGCGGCGCCGGGGGTGAACTACCGGATCGAAGGTTCGGCGGATCTGGGGACCTGGACGACCGTGGAGGCGTCGATTGCCGGCGCGGGGAACAGGATCAGCCGCCTGTACTCGACGGAGACGCGTCCGCTGCGCTTCTTCCGGGCGGTGGCGAACTGACGAGGCTGCGGGCCGCGTCCGCGTGGATCCACTCCCCGCGATTGCGGGGGGGCGGGAATCGCGGCGATTCTCGGGATTCCCGGGACGGCATCGCTCCGGGCTGCCATGTCGTTGCTTCCAAGCCTTCTGTTCGCCGGCGGTCTGTTGATCGTCGGGTTGGGCGTGTCCCTGTTCCATCGCCGTTCGGTCGCGCAAGGCCGGGCCTGGCTGCACGGGAAACGGTTGGCGACCCTCGCTGACCGATGCATCGCCACGCTCGGCGGCGGGGCGTCGATCCTGGTCCTGCTGGGGGTGTCGGGGTGGGCGCTGCCGGACTCCGGGGCCCCGGCGGTGGTTGCTTCGATGGGTGCCAGTGCCGTCCTGTTGTTCGGCGTGCCCCGGGGACCGCTTTCGCAGCCGTGGCCGGTCATCGGGGGGCATGGGGTTTCCGCGTTGATTGGAGTGGCTTGCGCGCGCGCGATTCCGCACGCCCCGACCGCCGCCGGCGCCGCCGTGGGGTTGGCCATCGGAGCGATGCTGGTCTGCCGCTGCCTGCATCCGCCCGGGGGTGCGACGGCGTTCACGGCGGTCATGGGGGGCAGTGCCATCGAGCAGTTGGGGTTCGGCTTCGTGCTCTTCCCCGTGCTTCCCAACGCCCTGGTCCTGGTTGGACTGGCCGTTCTCCTCAATGGCCCGTTTCCGGCAAGACGCTATCCGGCCCGCTTCGGCGCCGCTCCGCCCCCGCCCCCGCCCCCTCCCCGGTAGAACGCACCCCCGCGTCCCCGCCGGTCGAGGAGACGGGTTGACTGGACCACGGGGCACCACCTGAATGCGCGCATGAAGCGGTCAATGCTCGCCATCGGGGCGTGGGTGCTGCTTTCGGGTTCTCCCGCCTTTGCGAATGCGGTGCTCGATTGGAGTGCCCTCATGATGGCGGCGATCCGGTCGGACACCACGGGCCCGACGTTGAGCTCCCGCAACCTCGCGATTCTGAACGTCGCCACCTACGAGGCGGTCAATTCGATCCTCCGAACGCACCAGCCCTACCGCTTCCTGATTGAGGCGCCGGTGGAGGCATCGACCGAAGCGGCGGTGATCGCCGCGGGACGGGAGGTCATGCTCGTGCTGTACCCGTCCATGGCCGCGCGCGCGGAGGAACTCTATCGGACCCAGCTCGCCGCGTTGCCCCCGAACGATTCGGTGGCGCACGGTCTGGGAGTCGGGCGGACGGCGGCTCTGAGCGTGATCCTACTGAGGAGCGCCGACGGTTCCAGCACGGATGTCCCGTACATTCCTAGCAGCGCCCCCGGCGCGTGGCAGCGCACGCCCCCCTTCTTTCGGCCCCCGCTGACACCGCACTGGAGATATGTCGACGCGTTCTGCCTGCCGGCGCTCGAGCCTTTCCTGCCTCCGCCGCCGCCCGGGCTCGACAGTCCGGAGTACGCGGAGGCGGTCCGGGAGGTGCAGGCCCTGGGCGGGACCACGAGCGCCGTCCGGACCGAGGAACAGGGCCTGATCGCCGTCTTCTGGTCGGACTTCAGCTACACGGCGATGCCGCCGGGCCATTGGCACGAGATTGCCGCGACGATCTGTCGCAACGAAGGGACGTCTTTGGCCGATTCGGCCCGGCTCTTCGCGCTCCTCGGCCTGGCCCAGGCGGATGCCGCGATCCTGTGCTGGGAGGCCAAATTCCGCTGGAACCTCTGGCGCCCGGTTTCCGCGATCCGACGCGCCGACGAGGACGGCAATCCCGCGACGCGGGCGGACCCGACCTGGAACCACTACCTGGCCGCGCCGCCGTTTCCGGCCTATACCAGCGGGCACAGCACGTTCAGCAAGGCCAGCGCCCAGGTCCTGACCCATTTCTACGGCCGCGACGACCTGGTCTTCACCGCGCAATCGGATTCCCTGCCCGGCGTGTTTCGCACCTTCTCGAGTCTGGCCGGATGCGCGGACGAGATCGGCATGAGCCGGATCTATGGCGGCATTCACTTCCGATTCGACAACGTCGAGGGGAAGAGGACGGGCGGAAGGATCGGGGACCACGTGAG
Organism: uncultured Verrucomicrobiota bacterium; assembly: GCA_964608505.1. Classification (GTDB taxonomy): domain Bacteria; phylum Verrucomicrobiota; class Verrucomicrobiia; order Limisphaerales; family CAIMTB01; genus CAIMTB01. The sequence continues at coordinate 21,521 of CAZSOV010000062.1, read as the reverse complement.
CCGGAACTGGCTGCTCCCCAATGCCGCCCTGCCCCTGGTCCGCCTCGAGTCCCGGGCCGACGGGTCGTCGGTCCTGCTGCGCGTCCATGGGCACGTCGGCGGCACGTGCGTCGTCGAAGCCTCGGTCGATTTGAGGGAATGGACCCCCGTTTCGACCAACCGGGTGGAGATGGGTGGTTCCGCGGTGGCGGTGGATTCCCGGGTGGGCGGGGTCGACGCAGGCTTCTATCGGGTCAGGGAATTCTGAGGCGACCGGTGGAACGCAAGGCAGGGAGGTACTCCCTCGATCTCCGCGCCCCTGCCGCGGCCGATGGGCGACAAGCGCCCTGACAGCGGGTGCGACGCACATCGGGTCGGAGCCGGAGGCGGCCCCGCCCCGGGTCTGGTCTCACGGGTACTCTGCAAACCGGTTTGGATTTGAATGGGGACTGACGCTGAGCCCCGCCACCTGACCGGATGCCTGAACCGGATCCAGGCGGCTCCTGCCCGATCCGGTGCAAGTGATGGATCCGCGGGCGTGTGGACGCCTATCTGCGGGAGCGGAGGAAGGAGGTGTCTCGGTCGGGCGCGAGCAGGAACGGGGTGCCGGGGCTCGCGCCGGGCACGGCGGTCCAGGGGCCTCCGACGGACGGGGCGGATTCGAGGGTGCCCTCGAAGACGACGCGGAGCAGATTGCCCTGGCGTTGAAGGGTCAGGGGTGCCGGAGGCGTCACGACGGCGGCCCAGCATCCGAAGATGGCGGTGCCCCCGAGGGGCGGGGAGTCGTTGGGCGGATCGGGTTGCCCCGTGGTCTTCCAGGTGATTTCCGCGTGATCGCCGCCCCCGCTTTCCTCGTACAGGACTTCCGCGTAGTAGCGCCGACCCGCCTGCAACGCGATGCGGGCGCCTGTGGCCCAGCGGGTGTCCGGATAACGATCCGACCGGTTCTCGGCGCGAGGACGCTGCGCGGGGGAGGTCCAGTCGCGCGGATAGCTCCAGTCGGGTTCGCGCGCGATGACGACGGCGTTAGCGGGGTCCTCGTCGGGGCTCAGCCGCAGTTCGGCGGAGTTGTCGGCGGCGAGGAAGAAGACGTAGTCGCCGGAGGCCGGTGGTTGGAGGATCGCGCTGAGTCGGGCGCCGAAGTTTTCCCCGCGATTCTGTGGCGCCTCGAAGGCATCGAGCAGCATCTCGCCGGTCGGTTGGTCCGGAAAGCGGGGGTCCGCGCGCAACGCGGCGAGGCCGCGGGCCGCGAGGTCGGTCCAGTACTCGTAGCGGACCTTCCCGGGCACGAGGCGCAGGGGTTTCGGTTCCGTGGGCGGTCGGTCGACGATGGCGGTGAAGGACCGACTGGCCGAGGCTGCGCCGTCCGAAACCTCGATCGTGATGACGTGGTGACCGGGCGGCCAATCGTGCGGAGGCGTCCACGAGAAGGTTCCGTCCTCGCCGATCCGGGCCTCCGCGGGAGCGCCCGGGGCGAGCCGAAAGACGAGCGCTTGGCGGGGGAGGTCGCGGTCCTGGGCGGTCACCGTGAACCGCATTTCCTGCGTCGCGAGCACCCGCCGCGTTTCCAGCGGCGCGAGCGTTGGGGGCTCGTTGACTTCGTCGACGGTGACGAGGACGGATTGGTCGTGACGGAGCGTGGGATCGGACGCCAGCCAGGCGGACATGACCATGGTGTAGGTGCCGGGTCCGGCCGCTTCATCGGGCATCCAGGTGAACTCGCCGGTGCCGGCATTGATCCCGTGAGGGTACGGCAGATTGCCGCCCAACGCGTAGTGCAGGATTCCGGGGGTCTCGTATTCCGGTTCCGGGATGAAGCGGAAGGAGACGACCGAGTTTTCCTTCACGCGGAACGCCTCGCGACGGGCGAGGAGACGGGGGGGAACCTGCACCACCGCCGTGCGCTCGACGGTTCCGCCGGCGGGCGTGGCCAGGGCGAGGTCCAGCGGTCCCGCGGGCAGGTAGGGCAGGCGCCCGACGATTTCGCGGTCGGTCCAGACATCGTACGAGGGCAGGAGGCGATGGCCGAGGAGGACGACGCCCGTTGCGGGGCCGTCCCCGAAACCCTGGCCGGTGAGCCGCACCCGATAGGTACCGTCGGCCTGTTCGGCGACCTGCACGGCCTCGAGGACGACGCCATGCGCGACCTCGTCGGGATCGATGCGTACCGCCAGCTCGGGCGAGACACCGCCGGCGGTTTGCAGGACAACCTGACGGATCTCGGGCGGGCCGGCGGGCACCTCGCAAACGACCCGGGTGTCGGACCAATCGGGATAGTCGAGTGCCTCGACGCCGTCGGCGAGGACTCGGCCCGAGCCTCGCGCGTGCCCGAAGCCCCAGCCTTGCAGCACCAGGCGCTGGCGGTCGGCGGACGAGGCCGCCACGTTTCGGCCGTGCAGTAGGGCGGGCGGGTTGAGCCACCGGTAACTCGTGATGGGATCCCGGAGTTCGTAGGGGGCGGACGAATCGGCGGGCGGCGGATCCGCGACCCCGTCCCCGTTCGCGTCGATCACGCCGCGTCCGAAATCGTTGCCGAGCGCGCCGAGGAAGACGGAATCGGAGTAGGCATAGGTCAGGCGGCTGCCGGACTGCCATTCGTTCCAGTTGGGGGTGGTCTCGAACGGGAGGATGTTGGCGCCATTGCCTCGAAAGGAGTTGAGAAAGATCCGGTTGTTGTTGCCGGTGCGCATGTTGAGGAAGAAGCCCTGGCCGTTGGTGTGAATCGTGTTTCCGACGACCAGGCTGGCTTCGAAGGAAGGTCCGGAGAGCTGGAATCCGCGGCCGCAGTCCAGGATGCGGTTGCCGGCCACGACGCATTCCGCGGCGGCAATGACCATGACCCCGACGCTGGACCGCTGGATGAGATTGCCGGCGACGGTGTTGCGGGTCGCGACTCCGGAGGGCCGCGTCAGGTCGAGGACGACCGCCTCGTTGTGCAGGTCGAGGAAGCGGTTGCCCAGGATCCGGTGTTCGGTGCTCGCCTCGAGTCGAATGCCCCTCGAATTGCCTACGAGGACGTTGTTGACGAAGGAGCCTGCGCGCCGGTTCAGGACGTGGATGGCGGACGCGCCGACCTGGGTGGCGCCGCGGATGGTGAATCCGTCGATCTCCACGTCATCGCCGTCCACGACGACGGCATCGAAGGTCGGGTCCCGGGCGAGGATCGTCGTGCCCGCGGGTCCGTTCGCCGAGCGGAGTCGGATGGGCTTCAGGATCTCGAGGTTTTCGCGATAGACCCCGTCGTCGACGAGGATGAGGTCGCCCGGGGCCGCGTCGTCGATGGCTCGTTGGATGGAGCGCAGGGAACCGGACGGGCTGACCCGGGTGATTTCGGAGGAGAAGATCGCGCGGACCCAGGCATCCCCGGACAGCGTGACGTGGGTTTCCGGCGCGGCCGGATCGGCCAGGGTCGCCGGTCCGGTTGCCTGCCAGCCCAGGAAGCGGTGGTCGGGAGCCGCCTGCGCGCGGATCGGGATGGGGGTGTAGGCGTGAACCATCCGGCTCCCCGCGGTGGGGCCGACCGAACCGCGACCCCGGGCCGAGACGGCCAGGGTCGCCAGCGGATCGCAGAGCCGGATCCGGTGTTCGGGCAGCAGGCCGCGGCGGGCGCCCGTTCCGGGTTCGAGGGTAAGTACGATTTCCCGTTCGGGCTGGACGCGGGTGTTGGTCTGGAACCGGAGATCGAGGAAGGCCTGAAGGCTGCCCGCGGCGAAACGGACCCAGCCGTCGCCCTCGATCCGGTAGTCCGAGGTCAGCGCGGTTCCCGCGTTCACGACCCGTACCGCCAGCGCGGCGGGAAGCGCGCGACCAAGCCGCACGGGAATGCGCACCAGGCCGGCATCCTCCGCGAGGAACTGTCCCGGCGATTCAAAACTGACTCCCGGCGGAAGCGCGGGCCAATGATCGGGTGCGGGGAGTTCGATGACGAGCTCCTGGTGGGCGGTGAGCGGCGGGGTGCCGTCGTCGCTCACCAGGACGATGACGCGGTTCGTGGTCGCCGCGTGGGTTTCGTTCGGGGTCCAGGTGAACCGCCCCGTGCGCGCGTCCACGGCGGCGCCCGCCGGCGCGGGGTCGGCGAGGGAGAAGGAGAGGACGTCGTGGTCGTCGACGTCGCGGGCGGCGCAGTCGATGGCGACGAGCTCGCCCGGGCGCGCTCGGGTGACGGGGACGGGGTCGGTGCGCGGCGGGTGATTGACCTTGGAGCGGCTGACCTCGAGCCGCCACGTGTCGTTCAGGTAGGGGCCGTCGGGATTGCCGGCGAACATGAGGAACGTGGAGGACCCCAGGGGTTCGGCTCCCGCCACGGTCGTGCTGGCGCGGGGAGGGGGGAGGTTCAGGGGTTGGATCTCGGACCACCGGTTCTCGAACAGGTCGTAGATCCAGACATGGCTGAAGTCAAAAACCTCCCGCGTGGTCCGGTAGCGGGAGGTGTACATCACGGCCCGCCCGTTCCCGAGGTAGGCCATCGTCGCTCGCTCGAGGGGCGCCGGGGACTTCGGCGAGCCGATGTGCCCCATCGCCTGCCACTGTTCGCGGGCGAGGTCGAAGACCCAGGTGTCGTCGTCGGTGTACAACAGCGCGCGCCCGGGCCCGAGATAGGAAATGGCGGCGTTGTGCATCGATCCGGGCGTGCGCTCGGTCACGACCTTTCGCCAGGTCCGGGAGCGCAGGTCGAGGACCCAGGTGTCGGTCAGCATTTGGTGGGTCCATGAGCTGCCCCCGCAGAGGAGCACCTGCTCGTCCCCGAGGTAGGCCAGACTGTGGCCGGACCGGGCGAGAGGGATGCGCCCGGAGAACCGGACCTCCTCCCAGGTGCCGGTGGACCCGTGGAAGATCCAGGTGTCGTTGAGCTCGCCGCCGACACCGCCGGTTCCTCCGAACAACAGGACCCGGTCCTCGCCGGCGTACGTCATGGCGTGGAGTTGACGGGCGACCGGACGGGGATCGGGGGTCAGTTGCCGCCACGCATCCTCGCCCAGGTCGTAGAGCCAGGTCTCGTCGTTCGGAGTGTAGAAGTTCGCGAAGTACTCCGTCGCCGCGCCGCCGAACAGGACGAAGCGCCCCTGGCCGACGGAGGCCATCGCGTGAGTGTCGCGGCTCGACGGCTTCGCGGTCGTGATGTGATGCAACGGGGTCCAGTAGGTGTCCGTCACGCGCAGCGCGTGCTCCGCCACCGTCCCGAGTCGCACCTTCCCGTTTGGTTCGAGGCGCAGGACCACGGTCTCGTCCGGTTCCTCAAACCCATCCACCCGGACGACGATTCCGACGGTGGCGCGAGTCCCGCCGGCGGGAATCCGGAACTGGCCGGACTCGATCGAATAGTCCTGGCCGCCACCTTCGGCGGAACCGGCCAGATTAAACGGGACCGTCAGGTCTTCCGACAACGGCGCGCTCAACTCGATGTCCACCTCCACGCGGCCCGCGTTTTCGGGGGTCTCGGAAGTGACCCGCGAGAATTGGACCGTGATGGGAGCGAACACCGCTCGGACGGACGCGTCGCCGGTCAGGGTCACCTCGCTCACAGGGGCCTGCGGATCGGCAAGGATACCGGCGCCCTCGACTTCCCAGCGGTCAAACGCATGGCCGGATCCCGCTTCCGCCACCAGGGGAATCGGGGTGTCGAGCGCGACCGGATGTCGTCCCGGGCCGGGCGCGAGTCGGCCTTCGCCCTCCTGTCGGGTCTCGAGCCAGGCCATGGCCTCGGTGAGGGTCAGGGTCGTTTCCCACGGATCCCCCAGGCGGGGCCCTTCGGGGGTGCCCAGACGGATGACGACGGTCTCGTCGGGCTCCGCGACGCTGTCCTGGGTCACGTGGAAGCCCAGGATGACCGAGGTTTGCCCCGCCGGGATCAGGACAGTGCCCGAGGCGAGATCGTGATCCACGCCCTCGCCGGACGCGGTGCCGGACACGGTGAAGGGGATCGTGGATTCGGTGGCCAACGGGGAGCTCAATCGGATCTCCACTTCGACCGTTCCCGCCTGCTCGGCCCACCGGGTGGCGGCCCGGGCGAATTGAACCGTCGTCTGGTACTCGAAGGCGGAGGGCAGGCGCGCCGTCAATCCGGCGTCCGTCCGGACGCGGACGTCGACCTTGCCCTCGGGGTGAGCGGGGGTCCGAAAGGTAATGGCTTCCTTCTCCCAGAGTACGTATTCGGAGACCTCGACATCGCCCAACCAGATCCGGGCGCCGGACGTGTCGCGCGCGCCCAACGCGGAACCGGTGAGTCGGACGAGAGTGCCTCCCGCGGTGCTGCCCTGGTCCGGTGCGAGCCCGAGCACGACCGGCGCCGGGCGGTACGAGAGTGCGGACGGCGCCGTTCTCGACATGCCGTTCGCGGTCACCAGCGACACCTCGACCGAGCCTTCGCTGCCCGTTGGCGCGGCACACACCACGCGGTGATTCGACCAGTGCCGATAGGACGCGGACGGAACGGAGCCGAAGCGGACCTCGCCGGGATGATCGCCGAAGTAGCCGCCCAGCAAGGTGACCCACTCGCCGCCCGCGGTGGGTGTCACCCGCGGTTCGAGCACGAATTCGATCCGGGACAGTCGGTGGAAGGCCGCCCGATGGGTGACCGCATCCCCGGTGGCCGTGTGGATCACGACCTCCACGTCTCCGGGGTTCCCGCCAGGCACGTCGCAGACGATGCGGGAATCCGACCAGACCGCCGCCTGGCGGATCGGGACCCCGCCCCACTGCACCCAGCCGGAGCCTTGCGCGGCTCCGAAGCCGCGGCCTTCGAGCGCCACGGTGACGGCCTCGGAGGCGGGGCCGAAGGACGGCAACACCAGGAACGGCGCCGCCTCGTAGGCTCCGAGGGCGGGAGGCACGAGACGGGACCGGCGCACGCCCGCCGCATCCTCGTTCGAATCGTCCTCGGGGAGGAAAAGGGGATCGCCAACGCCGATGCCGGTCGAGCCCGGGCGCAGTCGATAGGGATGGGCGCCGCTGCCCAGAAAGGTCGGGGTGCCGTCCAGAACGCCGCCCGCAAGATCGATGGGAACGGGACCGGATCCCGGCCCGCCGATGCCGGCGCTGCCTCCGGTCAGGAGCGTCGAACGGAGGACCGGACGCGAGGCCGCGTCCGCCAGGTGGACCTGCCGTTCCGTATTGCCGGCGAGGATGGAGTTCTCGGCGATCGGTCCGGACCCGAGGCAGTAGAGGCCTCCGCCGGCGGCGGCCCGGTTGGCGGCGATCGTGACCTGAACGAGGCGCACCGAGCCGGGGCCCAGGCAGGCCACGCCGCCCCCCTCGTCGGCCGAGTTGTCCGTGATCGCGGTGTCACGCAGCAGGACGGTGGCGCCGTTCCGGCAGACCACGCCGGCACCTTTCCCGGCAAAGCGGTTGTTGTAGATGCGACTGTCCTCGACGTGCACCCGGGACCCTGCGTCGCACGTCAGTGCCCCCGCGAACTCCAGGCCGTCGCCGCGGCCGGGGGTGGCCGGGGCAACCACGTCCCGGATGACGCACCCGCGCAGCAGGCTTTCGGGGACGGCGGTGGAGGCTGCCGAAGCTGACGGACCAAAGGCGATGCCCCGCCAGCCGGTGTCCGGATCGCGGGCGCGAAACACCACGGGCGCGGTCGCGGTGCCTTGCGCGAGCAACGTGCCGTCCACCCGCAACTCGAACGGTCCCATGAACTCCAGCGTCGTGCCGGGGCCGAGGGTCAGGGTGGCGCCGGCGAGCACATGGAGATCTGAGGCAACGCGGATCGTGCGGGCCTGCCAGCGGACGTTCCCGGCGAGGGTTCCGGAGGCGCGGTAGTCGGGTTGGATGCCAATGATCGCCCGCTCGCTCCCGCTGAATTGGAAATCCAGCGGGGTCAAACGATCGATCCGGTAGAAGCCGTCGCCCAGGCCGTTCCAGCCCCAGTTCATGTGGAAGTGCTCGCCCTCGTAACCGTCGCAGACCCACGCGTGCGCCACCCCCGTGCCGCCCTGGTACCAGACCGGTCGGTGCGCCGCCAGTTCGGTCCGGAGCAGGCGAAGCCAGTCCTCCTCCGTGCGCTGCGCGGCCTGTCGGTACTCGTAGCTGACGGAGCTGGCGAAGCCGAAATGACGCTCGAGTGCGGAATCCACCACGGTGCCGTACGCGCCGGAATTGCGGGGGCCGTAATCCATGCGCGTCACGATTCCGCAGTGGAGGAGCAGGGCCGCGACGGCCTCGTTCTCCCCGGTCAACGCTTCCGGCATCGCGTCCCAGTCATAGGTGTGTTCCGCGAAATCCACGCCCAACTCCCCGTACCGCGCGTGTCGGAACCGGCTCGAGCCCGTGGCCTGGATCGGATGCCCCCAGTACCGCAGGATCTGCCCCATCGCCACGGCCGTGCAGCCGACCGGGACGTGGCCGCCCGGCCCTTCCGGGTCCGCCGGACAAAGGGCGTTGTAGGGCCAATCCTGGCCCCAGGTCGTGCGGAGCAGCGGGGCCACGGCGTCGGGCAGTCCCGCGTCCGCTGCCGCCACGGACGGAACCCGAGCCGCGTCCCGGGGCGGCGTGGAGGCGAGGGCGGCCTTGGAGCCATGGGTCACGATTCGAATCTGCCGGCGATACGCGTCCAGCATTCCCTCCACGCCTGCGGGAGGGGCGGACGGAAAGCGTCCCACCCGGGAATAGCCGAGCACGGGTGTCCGGACGGCGTCGTCGGCGGCCACAAGCGCCCAACCTTCCGGCTCGAACTGAACCAGGTAGATCTCCGGCGGACCCGCGTCCGCGTCCGCCAAGGTTCGCGCGTCGGAGCTGGGAACGATCCTCGACGTGGCCGGTTGTCCCCGGAGTCCAAGTTTCTCGCCGGCCCACCGGCGGGCCTCCGCTTCGCCGAGTGTTCGCGCGGAGGCGACGACGTTCCAAAGGAGGCCGCCCAGCAGCACCAGCCCGAGAGTAGGGTTCATGACGAACAAGGCACCCTGGCCCGAGGTCCGCTGCCCCGCCGGCCCTGGATTTCGGTCCGGGCTCGGAAGAGGACGACCTGGAATCGGGCCGCCCGAGGTCCGATCTCCGTGGTCGGGGCCGGGTTAGGGTTCGAGGCCGATTGATCGGGCCGGAGACCGGGCAGGCAACGGAAATGCCGCGAATGGCCCACGGGAACCCGGGTGTGGCGCCGGACGCACAGTTCCCACGCGCCTCCCGACGCCCTAGGAAGGCGGAATGAGTTCCGTCCCAGCGCGATCCTTCCCGTTTGGGCACGATCCCCGGGCCCGGAAGGTCCGTGGAGTTCTGGTTCTGGTCGTCGCCGCCCTCGGCTCCCTTGCCAGCCCCGGCTCCGATTGGCCCCAATACCGCGGCCCGAGTCACGACGGTTATTCCTCGGAGAGAATTCTCAAGAAATGGCCGGCGACCGGGCCCCGACAGCTCTGGAGACGGTCGCTTCCTGACGGGTTCGGTTCCTTCGCGATCAGCCAGGGCAGGGCCTACACCGCGCTGAAGCGTCGGATCGACGGGGTGCCCACGGAGGTGTTCGTGGCGTTGAACGCCGACACGGGCGTGGAGATCTGGGCCCGGGCGGTGGGGGAATCCGCGCGCGAGGGCATCCCGGGCGAAGGCGACGGGCCGCGCTCGACGCCCGTGGTGGACGGCGACTTCGTTTACGTGCTCAACGCCCACGTCTCGTTGTACTGCCTGAATGCCCGGGATGGCACCGTGGTTTGGAACCGCGATTTCATCCGCGAGTTCGGCGGCCTCGGCCCCGAATTCGAAGCCGGCGCCTCGCCGTTGATCGTCGGGGATCTGGTGCTCGTCAACGGTCCCGCCGGCGGGACCGGACAGAAGCTCTTCGGCATCGACAAGCGCGACGGCCACACGGTCTGGGAGGGGCCCCACGCGAAGATCACCCATTCCACCCCGATCCTCGCCCACCTGCACGGGGTGCGCCAGGCCGTCTTCTTCACCGGCGAGGGCGTGGTGTCGGTGGTGCCCGAGTCGGGCCGGGAACTCTGGCGCTACGCGTTTTCCATCGGCCTGCCGACCGCCATCTCCCCGGTGATCGCGGGCGACCTCGTCTACCATTCCGCCGCCTACACCACGGGCGCGAGGATCGCCCGGATCACGAAGTCCGGCACGACCTTCCAAGCGGCCGAGCTCTGGCGGAAGCGAAACCAACTCATCAATTTCTGGAGCACGCCCGTCCATTACCGGGGGCATCTCTACGGGTGTTTCGGGCAGGACTACTTCAATTCCGCGCCCCTGAAATGCGTGGAACTGGCGACCGGCATCGAAAAATGGTCGCAACCGGGCTTTGGAGGCGGCCAGGTGCTGCTGGTCGACGACGTGCTGCTGGTCACCACGGCCGACGGCAAGCTCGTTCTGGTGGAACCGAACCCCGCCGCCTACACCCAACTGGCGAGACATCAGGCCCTGAGCGCGGCGGTCACCACCTGGAACGTCCCGGCCATCAGCGGGGGACGCATCTACGCCCGCAGCACGAGGGAGGCGGTCTGCTTCGACGTCAGCGTCCCGCCACCTCCGCCGTTGCGGATCGACTCGCCGTCCTGGAACCCGGGCGGCGGTCTGCGTTTCCGACTGGCCTACGCGGACGGTTCGGCTCTCTCGCCGGAGCGCCTCGCGCACCTCGAGATCCTGTCCTCGGCAACCCTCTCCGGACGCCCGACCGAGTGGAGCCGCGTCCCGAATGCGACCGTCTCCGCCGACGCCCTCGTGGAGGTTCCGGCGCCCGACGACGGCGTTTCCGTTTCCTTCCGCTATTTCACCGCCCGCGAACCGTAGTCGGGAACATGGGGCGCGGCACCGCGCCGGCCGGCCAACAGGGGGGCGCGAGGTCGAGCCAGCGCGCTCGGCAGGGCGGACGCCGGCGCGTCAGCCACCCAGGAGAAAGCGCATGGCCCGCTTCATGTGGTCGAGGGCAACGCGCGGCGGCGGATAGCGCAACCGCGGGTCGGGGGTCAGCGAACGTCGCAGGACGGACCGATGGTGCGTGAACGCATCGAAGCTCGCCCGACCATGGTACGCCCCCATGCCGCTCTCGCCCAGGCCGCCGAACGGCAGCTCCTGGCCGATCATGTGCGTGATGGTGTCGTTGAGACAGACGCCGCCCGACCGGGTTGCGGCGAGCACGCGTTCCTGGGTCGCCCGGTCGCGGGTGAACAGATAGAGGGCCAGGGGCGTCGGTCGGTCCCGCAGGCGGTCCAGGGCGTCCCCGAGCGCGTCGAATTCCACCATCGGCAGGATGGGCCCGAAGATCTCCTCCTGCATCACCGGGGCATCGTCGGGTGCCCCGGTCAGCAGCGTGGGGGCGAGGTAGAGGTCCTGGGCTTCCCGCTCCCCGCCGTGTTCGATCCGACCGACCGAGAGATACCCGGCGAGCCGGTCGAAATGCCGGCGGTTGACGATCCGCCCGTAGTCCGGGCTCTGCCGCGGGTCGGCACCGTAGAATGCGTGGATCGCCGTCCGGAGCGCCTGCAGGAAATCGTCGCGGACCCGGCGGTCCACGAGGACGAAATCCGGGGCCACGCAGGTTTGGCCGGCGTTCATGAACTTGCCCCAGACCACGCGGCGGGCCGTGGTGGCGAGCGGGGCGTCGGCACAGACGACGCACGGGGATTTACCGCCGAGCTCGAGCGTCACGGGGGTCAGGTGCCGGGCGGCGGCGGCCATCACGACGCGCCCCACGCCGGTGCTGCCGGTGAAGAAGATGGCGTCGAATCGTTCGTGCAGCAGGGCTTCGGCGACGTCCCGCTCGCCTTCGACGACGGCCACCTCCTCCTCCGGAAAGGTCGCGCGGATCATCCGGGCGAGGGCGGACGAGGTCCGCGGGGCGAGTTCCGATGGCTTGAGCACGGCGCAGTTGCCGGCGGCGAGGGCGCCCACCAGCGGCGAGAGCAGGAGCTGGACGGGGTAGTTCCAGGGACCGATGACGAGGGCCACGCCGCGTGGTTCGGGTTGCGAGAAGCCGCGCGACGGCCACGCCAGCCAGGGCGCGTGGCGCGGACGCGGCTTCATCCAGGACCGCAGGTGGCGGCGGGCATGGCGCAGTTCGCCCAGGACGAGGGCGATCTCCGTGGTATAGGCCTCGTAGGCGGACTTCCGCAGGTCGGCGTGCAGGGCCGCGAGGAGATGGGGTTCATGGTCCGCGAGCGCCTGCTGCAATCGCGTCAGCTGCGCCAGGCGGAACTCGAGGGAACGCGTCGTGCCCGTCCGGAAGCGTTCCCGTTGGCGTTCGACTAGGGCGGCGAAGGACATGATCGGCGTGGAGAATGGCTCACCGGCAGGGGCATCAGACCGCCATCGGACGTCGGGTTTCAACCCTGGCGTGGGCCGTTGCCAGCAGGGCGATGAACAGGGTCGCTCGGGGCCCGCAACGGCCGGGTCGCGGGGCGGTGCGAGGTCCGCTTCGAGCGCCGCGCCATTCGCGCCCTGTCGGAGGCCGCGAACGCACCGGGTCCACCCGGGGATGACCTCGAGGAAACTTGGCCTTTGGGGCCCGATTACCGAAGCTCGGCACGCCGGCGGGGCGAAGCGCCGGACGGCTGCGATCCAGCCGTGCGGCGGACGAGGTTTCCCGGTGACGGGGTGGCGATGGGGATATGAAAAGGCGCATGTTATGGCTGTTGTTCCCGCTCGTTGCGGGCTACGTGGCGTGGAAAACGGGCGTGCTCGCGGTGAAGCTCGCGGTGCCGGCCTCGTGCGCCCTGCTGCTGGTGTGGGGCGATGCCCCGATCCGGAGGAATCGGGATGTCGGCTGGGTGGTGCTCGCCTTCGCGGCGTCGCTCGTGGGGGACGCGTTCCTGTCCACGCGCGCGGGTCGGGAATCGTTCTACCTCGCGGGCATCGCGGCATTTTTCGTGGCGCACATCGGCTACCTCGGATTCGCCCTGCGCAACGGACGGATGTCCCGGGCGGTGTGCGGGGGGCTGCTGGCCGGCTATCTCGGGTGGTTCGCCGTGCAACTCGGACCCGCCATACCGAGCCTCCCCTTGAAGGTGGCGGCATTGATCTACCTGCTGATTTCCTGCGCGGCCCTGGCCGCGTCCGTGGGTCTCCGCCTTCCGCCGGCCGCGAAGTGGCCCTACGTGGCGGGCATCGGGTTGATCGTCTTTTCCGACACGCTCATCGCGCTCAACGACTTCATGAAGGTGAAGGGTGTCGGCTTCCTGATCCTGCCGACGTACTACCTCGCCCAGATTCTGGTGACCTGGGCGGTGCACCGTCGGACGACGGCCGAGGGCGGGACCCCCGCGCCCGCCGGCGCGGTCGTGGACGCTGACGTGGCAGTGCCCCGGTAGGGGGGGCGTCAGACGAGCGGGACCGTACCGGTACGGATCCGGGGCGATCCCCGCCGCGTCCCGCGTCCCGCGTTCAGCGGGCGGGGGAAGGGGACACGTTCACGAGCGCGGCCACCCAATGCCCGGGCCCCGGGGCGGTCACGGTCACGATTTCCCCGCCAGGAACGCTGTCGCGGGCGCCCCAGTCGCCGGTCGCGATGTCGATCCAGCGGAGGTCGAACCGTCCGGGGGCGTTCCGGAGGTCGAGGCCCACGGAGCCGCCATCGGTGAAATAAAGCGCGTAGGCGCGGCCGGGTCGGGCGGCGAGATAGGCTTCGTTGTCGGCGCGGTCGGCGAGCAACGACATCGCGGGTTCGACCTCCCAAAGGGGGACCAGGGATTCGAGCCGGCGCGCGGCACGCAGCGAGGCCTGGGCCGGCTCGGACAGACCGAGTCCGGAATCGGGGCGATGGAAGCGGGTGGAGGCGGCGCCGCCGATGAGATGCCGCCACCAGCGTTCGAGGCCGTGGCGGTGGTTGCCGAAGCGGCCGCCGTCGGCGCCGTAGGTCTTGGTGGTGTTGAGAGGGCGCGGCTTCGCGGCGATGCGTTGGCGGACCCATTGGAACTTGTCCCAGTGTTCCTGTCCCTGCTTCTGATTGTTCTGGGACACGTCGCAGAAGTCGTAACGCTCCGGATGATCGAAGGTGCGCCGGTGCTCCGCCGACGCGAGGTCCCAGGCATCCCACATCTCCGTGAGGCAGACGGTCCGGCCGGCCCGCCCGGCCCGTTCGCGGATGAACCCGGCCCAGTACGCCCCCCACGCCTCCTGGGCGGACGTTTCGTTGTCCATGCAGTACAGGACGTGGTCGTGCCGGAGCGTGTACGAGAGCATCTTTTCCACGAACCGCTGCTGGTGCGGCAGGACGACGGTGTTGTTCCGCTGCCCCGGCGTGGTGAAGAAGAAGGGCTGCCGGTTCTGCCCGGGATGGTCGGGATAGTGCTCGGCAAACCCTGATTCGGCGTAGGTGTAATTGACGTTGTTGCGCGGGTTGTAGGGATGCGGCTCCCAGTTTTTCGTGGAGTAGTCGAACCGGTCCCAGACCTCGATCTGGACGATCACCGCGCGCTCGGCGGTCCAGCGCAGGAAATCGTCGAAGCGCCGCCAGTACTCGTCGTTCCAGCGCGCGAGGTCGTACCTGCCGTCGGGCAGTCGCAGGAACGGGTAGACCTCGAAGCCCTGGTCGTTGCGGTCGCTCATGGTGTTGCGGACGTAGTTCCCGCCCGCCGCCACGAGAACGTCCAGATGCTCCTTCAGATCCGGAATCTGGAACAGGTTGTCATCCTTGGTGCCGCCCAGGAGCAGCACGGGCCGTCCCCGGTATTCCCAATAACGCGGGTTGGACGGCCAGGGACGGATGCCGCCGTCCGCGGTGCCGGATGCGGCGGCGACGGCCTCCGGCCCGCCTCCGAGCGGTGCCAGCAGGAGCGCCCACAGGGTCAGCCACCGGGGCCATCCGGGACCCGCCCCCGGCCCGGCCGCGTCCGGGGTGCGGCGATTCGGGATGATTTCCGGGCCGGTGCTGCGGGGGTGCGAGTTCATGGGGAAGCGCAGGCTGGACCGGACTGGCCCGCGTGTCTCCCGCGCCGGGGCGGGCTACGGATCCGCCTGGAACGCGAGCACGGTGACGCTGCACGGGGCGACGGTGAGGGTGTCGCCGAGTTGCACCGCCGATTCGCGGATCGCGACGCGCGGCGGTTGGTCCGGGTCGTTGTAGGCCTGGGGATCGGTGCCGGCGATTTCCCAGCGCCGGCCCGCGGGCTGGAGCCGGGCACCCGTGAGCGAGATCGGGATCTGCTGTTCCTGCAGCGACGCGTTCACCACGCCGAGGGTCAGGGTCTTCCGGTCGGGGGTCCACGCGGCCTGCGCGTCGATCAGGCCTTCGGTCCGGGTGGCCACGGGGAGTTCCCCGAAGTGCCGGCGATAGAGTTTGAGGACCAGTCCGGTGGTCTCGAACGCGGCGTTGCGGCGGCTGACCTTGATGGCGCCGATCACGTTCACGGTCTGGGCGTAGAACGCGGAATGGATGAGATCGCTCTGGCGGGCGTATTCGTGCACCCCGGCGGCGATGCCGAGCGCGTCCTTGAGGAAGTACCGGGTGCCGAGTTCGCCGAAGGCATGCGGGCCGTACCAGTAGTTCCATTCGGTCATGGCGATGCGGATGTCGCGCCCGGCGAGGTTCGGGAGATCGACGCGGGCCTTGCGGTGGAAGTCGGCCTTCGCGCGGATGTTGTCGGGAATCTGCCGGACGTGGGCGAAGAGGCCGGGACGTTCCTGGCAGTAAAAGTGTTCCGCGATGGCGTCCATGTGCCCCGCGCTGTTCTTGAGCAGGCCGGTGCTCCACGGACCCGCGTTGCCGGAGGAGATGCAGAAGATGGCGGGGTCGACTTCGCGCATCTTGTCGACGACCCAGTTCTGTTTGAGGACGTAGTGATCGAGGGTCATGTAGCCCAGCTGCCAGGTGCCCCACATCTCGTTGCCGACCCCCCAGTACCGCACGCCGAACGGACGCGGGGATCCGTTCGCGGCGCGGCGGGCGCCCCAGAGGGTGTCGACCGGCCCGTTGGCGTACTCGAGTTCCGCGGCCGCGGAGTAGGCGTCGCCGAAGCCGGTGTTCACCGTGATCCAGGGCTCGGTGTCCACAAGGCGGCAGAAGCGGATGAATTCGTGCATGCCGAAGTCGTTGTGTTCGACGCCGGTCCAGGCGGGGTTCACGCGGGGCGGACGGCGGTCGCGGTCGCCGATGCCGTCGCGCCAGTCGTAACCGCTCACGAAATTGCCGCCGGGCCACCGAAAGATCGGGGCGCGCAGTTCCTTGAGCAGGGCGAGGGTGTCCGCCCGCATCCCCTCCACGTTGTCGTCCGGCATGAGCGAGGCGGTGCCGACGAGGACGGCGCCGGCGTCCACCCGGAGTTCGACCCAGGCCTTGTCCGAGGTCTCGCTCGGGGTGAATTGGAAGGGATACCGACGAAACTCGCCGGCGATGTCCCCGACGGTCTGGGTTTCGCCGTCCCCGTCGCCGATGCCCCAGGCGAGCGTGACGGTGGCCGTGGCCGCCGCGGCGGGATCGGCGCGGAGCCAGACGTAGCCGGAGTAGGATTTGCCCGCGGTGACGCCGAGATCGAGCTGGCGGATGCCGCTGCCGGCCAGGAGGCGGGGGGAATGACGTCCGACGAACGGACGGTTCGAGCTCATCGTCACGCCACCGGCGTCCCCCATGAGCTTCCAGGGCGAGGCGCCGACGACAGGGTAGGGGGTGTCCCTGAGCGATCGGTACGGGTTGTAGTTGGCGGTGATGGGGAAGTGGAACTTGCGGTCCTCGAGCATCTCCGCCCAGATCCCGCCGTAGATGCAGCGGCCCAGGTGTTCGATGAACTGGCTGTAGACGTTCGGGGACAGCGGTTCGCCCACCTTGGCGGCGTCGATGGCGAGGCGCGGGGGCGGCGGGGCGACCTGGGAAAGCGCCGTGAGGGTGAGATCGTCGTACCAGGCCTTGCCGGTCGCCCGGCCCCACCCGCCCAGGAGACAGTTGATCTGGACACTGGACTGTTCCGCGGTCTGGAACTCGGTCTGGACCTCGGTCCAGCCGGAGGTCCCCGTGACGGCCGTCGTGGCGACGCCTTGAAGGTCATGGAGGTTGAGCAGGGCGCCGCGTCCCCCGTCGAGGGGCTTCACGTTCTCGGTCCGGATCCAGCCGGAGAGCCGGTACCGCGTGAAGGGTTCCACGCGCACCGTGGCCACCCAACCGAGGTCGCCGCCCTGCTCGGACGAAAGCTCCAGGGCGCGTTCGCCCGTGCGTGCGACGCTCGCGTGGTTGAACGCACCCTGGCCGGCCCAGGTCTCGGTGCGCCAGGCGCGCGGACGGCGCCCGTCGGATTGTTCGAACGAAGCGTTGGGGATGGCGTTCTGCGCGAGCCCCGGGAGGCCTGCGAGCAACATTCCGAGGGCTGCCGCCGCGAAGGCGGAGGAGGCGGGTGCTTTCACGACCGCGATTCTGGCCGGCGCCCGGGATGCCGCAAGACCGGAGGGGCACGATGCTCGGACGGCGCCAGGGCGATGGACAAAGTCGATTGGGGCCCGCGACCGCCGGGTCGCGGGGTGATCGAAGCAGGCGAATCGAGAGGCGAAGCCTGCGACTCGGCCCGCCGTCGCGCAGACGCTATGGCGGGGAGCCAGTCGCCGGCCCCACATCGCAGTTCCACGCAGGACTTTGTCAACGGCCCTGCGGACGGCGCCAGATCCTCCAAAGGCAGAGGCGTCCCCCGACGGGGCCGAACGGCACGCCCCTGGACGACCGGGGGGCGATTCGCGCGCACGGTCGGGAGCGGACGACCCTCCGAAAGCTGGCTTCAAGGGAGCTCGAGCCGGCGGTCCGAGATCCGGGGATGGAGATGTTCGCGAGGCCGGTCGGTGGTCTCGCCGCGGGTCCAGGGATCGGGCCCGACCCAATCCGTCCGGCGGCCCTCGATCCGCAGTTCGTTCCGGTCGAAATCCACGGTCACGAGGGCCCACAGGGGATCGCGGTACGCCGCCACGTGGGTGAGGTATCGGTGTTTGCGGTGGGCCTCGGGCGGGTAGGTTTCCCGGCGCGCCGCGGGATTGTTGAGCCACCAATACGCGGCGCTGTTCATCTGGAGGTAGCGGATGCCATTGACCTGGCGTTCGTAGTCCAGGTGGAGGTGGCCGCAAAACACGGCGAGCACGCTCCCCGGGCGGGCCTTCTGGGCCCGCTCGACGACCGCCCGGACGTCCGCACCGTTCTCCACGTAGTCGGCATGGTCCGCGTCGAAGGGTTGGTGGATGAAGATCAGGACCGGACGCTCCGCGCGGTGGAGTTCCCGTTCCAGCCAAGCCAGCTGGTCGGACCCGACGAAGCGTCGGTACCCCGCGGCCTTGCCCCCCGGTTCGTTGCCGTCGAGGACGATGCCCCGGATGGGGCCGGCATCGAAGGTGTAGTGCATGCCGGCCATGCCGCAAAAGGCGACCGTCTGTTCCCGGGTGTAGCCCGCGTCCATGTCGTGGTTGCCGAGCACGTGGTAGGCCGGGCCACGGTATTCCTTCCAGGCCTGGAGGTAGGGAAGGTTGCTTGGGGCGGGCCAGCAGAAGTCCCCCAGTTGCAGGATGAAATCCACGTGCGCCGCCTGCATCGCGGCGACGAAGGCTCGGACCCGTTCCAGCCCGTCGGGCAGCATGTCGGGGTGGATGTCCGCGATCAGGCCGAAGCGCACCCGGCCCGTGGGGCGTGCCAGGGCCGCGCGCGCGCCTAGCGCGGGACAGAGGGCGGAGGAGACGGCCAGTTGCCGAAGGAAACCGCGCCGAGGCACGGCGGACGTCCGGGTGCGGCGGGGAGAGGGTCCGGGGCTCATGGAGTAGGGGCGGATTCTGACAGGCGGCACGGGGTGGGTCCACCGCCGTTGTCACCCTGCCGCCGCCCTTCCGGGGTCGGGGACAGAGTCGGATGGGGACCGCGCCGGGTTCCCCGCCGCAGCGCCCACGCCAAGGCCGGCCTCGTCGCGAAGGCGCCGGGTTGAAACGGTCGGAGGGCTCGGGCAAGAGTGGGAGGAACGATGGAGTGACCCATCCGGATGCCCGATGGAATCCCGACCGGGATGCCGGGGGGTGTCCGGGATCGAATCCCGCCGCGCGCCATGCCCGAATCCTCGCCCCTGCTGCCGTTGGCACAACGTTTCGTGCTGAAGGATCCGGCCGGTGCGGCGCGCGCGCTGGAGGCGCTGCCGGAGGAGGAGGTCGTGCAGGTCCTGCGGGCGCTGCCGCCCACCATGGCGGCGCGGGTGGTGCGCCAGTTGCAGGCTCCGTACGCCGCCGAGGTCCTCAAGGCCGCGGATTCCGAGCTGTTCCGGGAGATCACGCTCGCGCTGGAACCCCACCTGGCCGCGAGCATCTTCGTCCATCTCCCGCGGGAGGGGCGCGAGCAGTTGCTCGAGCATCTGCCCAAACGCCTGCGCCGGGAGATCCAGGACTATCTCTCGTTTCCCCAGGACAGCGTCGGGCGCTTGATGGTCCGCAGTTTTCTGGCGTTCCGGACGGACGTGACGGTGCGGGAGGCGATTGACCGGGTGCGGGAACTGGCGAACCGGCGGTCGACCACCTCGTACGCGTATGTGGTGGACGCGGAGAACCGGTTGCAGGGCGTGATGAACATGCGGGACCTGCTCCTGGCGAATCCGGAACAGGAGCTGGGCCAGATCATGCGCACCGACGTGTTCACGCTGCATTGCTTCACGGACCGGGAGGAGGCCGCGGCGGAGGTGTCGAAGCGCCGCTACTTTGCCGTGCCCGTGGTGGACAGCGAAAACCGCCTGCTCGGGATCATCCAGGCGGAGCATCTGTTGCAGGAGATCCAGGACGAATATACCGAGGACCTGCAACGGATGGTCGGGGCGGGTGCGGACGAGCGGGTTTCCTCGTCGCTCGGCTATTCCCTGCTCAAGCGGCTGCCGTGGCTGCATGTCAACCTCGCGACGGCCTTCGCGGCGGCGGCCGTGGTGGCGCTCTTCGAGGAT
This sequence comes from uncultured Verrucomicrobiota bacterium, assembly GCA_964608505.1. GTDB lineage: Bacteria > Verrucomicrobiota > Verrucomicrobiia > Limisphaerales > CAIMTB01 > CAIMTB01. Next base: position 1,746 of record CAZSOV010000062.1, on the reverse strand, counting down.
CTCATCTCGCGCCTCACGGTCCTGGCCGTGTTCCTCCCCGTCGTCGCGGGTCAGGGCGGCAATGCGGGGGCGCAGTCGCTGGCCATCGTCATGCGGGGGCTCGTGATGCGCGAGATTCCCCGGGGCCGGATCCGGGGCGTCATCGCGAAGGAGGCCGTCCTGGGCATGACGACGGGGGCGGTGACGGGCGCCGTGACCGGCCTGGTGGCCTGGTTGTGGAACGGCAACCCATGGCTGGGCCTGGTGATCGGCATGGCCATGCTGGTGAACCTCTTTGTCGCGGGCCTCTCGGGGGCCGCCATCCCCATCCTCATGAAGTCGGTCGGCCTCGACCCCGCGCAATCGTCGAGCATCGTGCTGACGACCGTGACGGACATCGTGGGATTCTTCGCCTTCCTCGGCTGTGCCCTGCTGTTCGAACCGTATCTGACCTAGCCCGTGGGCCCCTTTCGGTTTCGGCCCTCGCCCCGGGTGCGGGGCAGGGTCATTGAACAGGTCGGCTGGGGCCCGCGACTGCCGAGTCGCGGGTCGATCGAAGCATGCGGAAGGAGAGGAGAAGCTGGCGACTCGGCAGTCGCCAGCCCCACAGCGCGGTGTCACGTCGCGGTTCCGCACCTGACTTCGTCCCTCGCCCCGGGGTGCGGGGCGCGGAATTCCCTTTCCTTTCGCAGGTTGCACCACCGCCGCGGACGCCTACCATCCGAGTGCCGGACGCGGTTTCGCCCGGCCGGGCCCGGACCTCGCCCGGACGATGACCGCCCCCTGGATTCAACCCGACCCGACCCCATGATTTTTGCCGCTGCCGACGTCACTGCCATCCTTCAGACCGCGGTCAGCCCCGCGATCGTCGTGTCCGCGTGCGGACTGCTCCTGTTGAGCATGACGAACCGGCTGGGGCGCGCCGTGGATCGGGCGCGGCTGCTGGTGCGCGAGCGCGACGCCTGCCAGGGCGGGCGGGCGGAGAACATCGAGCAGCAGTTGGCCATCATCGTCCGGCGTTCCCGCTACATCCGATCCGCGATTCTCTTCGCGGCCTCCAGCATCCTCCTCACCGTCCTGATGATCCTGGCGCTGTTCATCTCGGCGCTGACCGGATTCAGCACGGGGTACGTGATCGCGGTGCTCTTCGTGCTGGTCGCGCTCTGCCTCGCCACTTCCATCGTGTACTTCATCATCGACATCTTCGCCTCGCTCGACGCCCTCGATCACGAGGTCGGACGGCCTTCCTGATACCCTGGCCGGAGGTTCGGATGGGCGCGGCGGCAGGTCCCTGCCGCAGGGCGTCTCGCGAGGTTCGGATGGGCGCGGCGAACGTGGCGGCGCTCAGCTCCGGAGCTTCGCGGCGATGCCGGCGACGTGCCTTCCCTGGAAGCGGGCCTGGGCCAGTTCCTTGGCGGTGGGCTGACGCGAGCCGTCCGCGCCGGCAATGGTGGCCGCCCCCCACGGGGAACCGCCCTTGACCTCGCTGATGTCGGCGAGTTCCGGGCAGGCATAGGGCAGGCCGACGTAGACCATGCCGTGGTGCATCAGCGTCGTGACGAAGCTGATGATGGTGCTCTCGTTCCCGCCGCCGGTGCCGGTGCTCGTAAACACGCTGCCCACTTTGCCCACCAACGCCCCCTTCACCCAGAGTCCGCCGGTCTGGTCGAGGAAGTTGCGCATCTGCGCGGCCATGTTCCCGAAGCGCGTAGGGGTGCCGAAGAGGATGGCGTCGTAATCGGGCAGTTCGTCCGGGATGGCCACCGG
>CAZSOV010000061.1:0-31129 GCA_964608505.1 uncultured Verrucomicrobiota bacterium | reverse complement strand
CGGATGAACTCGCTCACGTCCCACATCCGGGCGTGGAAGGTGGCCAGATACTTGGACTCCCCCTCCGTATCGCGGGCCTGGCGGTACATCTCGAACCGTTGCCGGACCAACCCCACGTTCTGATGCCCCGAGAGCTTGGCCAGCTTCGCGAGCACCTGCTCCGCCGAGGGCCGCTGCTCCGGCGGAGGCCGGCGCGGCACCTCCACCAGCACATGGAAGTGATTGGACATCAGGCAGTAGGTCAGGATCCGAACCTCGCAAAACTCGGCGCACTCGCGGAGGAGTTGGACGAAGTGCTCCTTCTCGGCCGGCGCGAAGATGAAGCGGCGATCGACGATGCGGGAGACGCAGTGGTAGTAGGCGAGCGGCAGGTCCGGCGGTGCCTTGAGACGCGGTCGCGGCATGGGTCGAGGGTGCCCGGCACCGGGTTCGGCTGCAATATTAAATACCGCGGGAGTTAAATGCCACCCGGGGAGCGCGGGCGGGATGAATAGAATAGAAATACCGCGGGAATCAAAACTACAAAAACCGCGGGAGTTAAACGCTACCCGGGGAGCGCGGGCGGGATGGGCGGGATGAGTCGGCACCGGGATCTTGCGCGACGCCCATGCGGCGCCGCAGCCGGGGGAGCGCGCCGGTGGCGATTCCGTCGTGCACCCGGGTGGTAGGGGGGGCGGTCGACCCCGGAAGTGCTCGCCTGTCGAACACGGGTGCATAAACTGCGCGTCCCATGGTCGATCTGTCCGGACTCAATCCCCAGCAGCGTGAGGCGGCGATCACGACGGACGGGCCGGTGCTGATCCTGGCCGGCGCCGGGACGGGCAAGACCCGGGTGATCACGCACCGGCTGGCGTGGATGATGGCGAAGGGGATCGCGCCAGGGAACATTCTGGCGGTGACGTTCACGAACAAGGCGGCACGGGAGATGGCGGAGCGGGTGCGACATTTGGTGCCGGCCTTGGCGTCGCGGCGGAAGCGGGGGGAGCCGGAGGGCGAGGACGGGGCAGGCAAGCCGACGTTGTGCACGTTCCACTCGTTGTGCGTCCGGATCCTGCGCCGGCATATCGAGAAGATCGGGTACAAGCCGAACTTCACGATCTACGACGAGATGGAACAGGTGGGGGTGCTGAAGCGGTTGCTGGGCAAGGTGAGCCAGGGGGACACGAAGGCGAAGCCGCGCGAGATCCTGGCGATCCTGAGTCGGTTGCGGAACGCGGGTCCGAAGGAGCGGCTGCTGATCGATCCGACGGCGCTGGCGTTGGCGCGCCATCTGCAACGGGGCTACGAATCGGCCCTGCGCGCGGCGAACGCGGTGGATTTCGACGACCTGATCCTGCTGACGCTGCGGCTGTTCAAGGAGCGTGCGGACGCGTTGCAGGAGTGCCGTCAGCGGTACCGCTACATCATGGTGGACGAATACCAGGACACCAACGGGGCCCAGTTCGAGCTGGTGCGGTTCCTGGCGGAGGAGCATCGCAATCTGTGCGTGGTCGGCGACGACGACCAGAGCATCTACGGCTGGCGCGGGGCACAGGTCGCGAACCTGCTGGATTTCGAGAAGCACTTCCCGGAGGTGAAGGTGGTAAAGCTCGAGCAGAACTACCGGTCGACGAACCGGATCCTGCAGTCGGCGAACCACGTGATCCGCAACAACCCCCGCCGGCGGGGAAAGCAGCTGTGGTCGAAGCACGGCGAGGGCGACAAGGTCCGGCTGGTCTGCTGCAAGGACGACGAGGCCGAGGCGCAGCTGGTCGTGGACGAGATCCAGCTGGCGAAAATGTCGCGCGGCATCGCGTGGAAGGAGCAGGCCATCCTGTTCCGGACGAACCAGCAGTCGAGGCCCATCGAGGGGGCGCTGCGGCGGGCGGGGGTGCGGTACCGGATCGTGGGCGGGCAGTCATTTTTCGACAAACTCGAGATCCGGGACTTCGTGGCGTACCTGCGGTTGATGTTCAACCCGAACGACGACGCCAGCCTGCTGCGGGTGGCGAACGTGCCGACGCGGGGCATCAGCGACGCGACGCTGGAACGGGCCATCGGGGCGAGCCACGAGCGGAAGGCGTCGGTGTATCAGACCCTGCGGCACACGGACGTGCTGGCGCAGTTTCAGGAGCGGACGCGGCAGTGCATCGCGGATTTCCTGAAGTTCGTGGACGAGACGCGGCACCGGCTGGAGTCGGCGCCGGTGGGGCAGTTGCTGGCGCCGTGGGGGGAGAAGATCCTGACGGACATCGGGTATTGGGATCATCTGCGTCGTTCGGAACGAAACGTGGAGACGGCGGAGAGCCGGGTGCGCAATTTGAAGGACCTGATCGCGACGCTGGATCGTCCGGAGGCGAACCTGGCCGAACCGGCGACCGAGCGGTTGGGGGAGGCGCTGGCGGGACTCACGCTGGACACGTCGCGGAAGGACGACGACGAGGGGGGCGGCGACGAGGTGACGTTGATCACGATGCACAGCTGCAAGGGACTGGAATACCCGCACGTGTACATCGTGGGACTGGAGGAGGGGCTGTTGCCGCACACGCGGTCGAAGGAGGAGGGGACGATGGACGAGGAACGCCGCCTGTTCTACGTGGCGCTGACGCGGGCGATGAAGACGCTGACGCTGACTCACTGCGCGGCGCGCAAGAAGTACGGGGGCCTGACGCCCTCGCATCCGTCCTCGTTCCTGCGCGAGCTGCCCGTGGAACATCTCGAGGTGGAGGATCCGACGGCGCGCAAGCCGGTGGCGGCGGGCAGCGGGAAGAGCCTGTTCGCGAGCATGCGGGAGGTGGTCTCGAAGCGATAGGCGCCCGGCGCCGGGTGCCGCGCGTCGCGTCCCGGGGCGAGGCAGGCGGCACGGGACCCGGCGGATGAAAGGGATCGGGATCGCGAGGGATCGCCCGGACGCGGACCGGCACGCGGCGACGACCGTCCGGAACCTTGGAGGATCGGATGCTCATTGGAATCATCGCGGACACGCACAACCGGCTCGACGCGGAGGTGGAGCACGGACTGGCGGGGGTGGACCACATCCTGCACGCCGGGGACGTGTGCCGACCGGCGCTCCTCGCGCAACTGGAGCTCATTGCCCCGGTGACGGTGGTGGCGGGAAACAACGACGATTACCCCGGGTGGCGATTGACGGAGGTGGTGGAGTTGGGCGGGGTCCGGTTTCTGATGCAGCACATCGTCGATCTGGCGCGACCGGGTTCGGAATGGACGGCGCGGATCCGGGCGGTGCGTCCGGACGTGGCGGTGTTCGGCCACACGCATCGGTCGTATTGCGGGCGGGTGGACGGGGTGTTGTACCTGAATCCGGGCTCGGCGGGCGCGCCGCGCTTCGGACTGCCCCGAACCTACCTGTTGGCGGAGATCGAGGGGGGGCGGGTGGTGCCCCGGTTGGTCGAGTTGCCCGCGACGTAGGCACGGGAGTCGACGTCCCGAGGGAAGGGCGGCGGTGGCTTGTCGGGGGGGGCGTTTCCGTCAAGGCTCGCACCGGCTGATGTCGCCAGGAACGTTCCTCCCATGAGCGCACCGATCCCGCCGTCGCACGGGGCCCAGGCCCAAGCCGGGGCGACGACCCATTCGCATCCCCGCTTCCACGCGCTCGACGCCGTCCGGGCGTCCGCCTTGCTGCTCGGGGTGGTGTTTCATGCGGCGGAATCCTTCGAGAGCAACGCGGTGACCTACTGGGCCGTGGCGGATCCGTCGTCGAGCCGGCTGCTCGAGATCTTCCGGCATGCCAGTCACTCCTTCCGGATGGAGCTGTTCTTCCTCATTGCCGGGTTCTTCGCGCACCTGGTCTGGCAGCGGCGCGGCGTGTCCGGGTTCGTGCGCAACCGCGTCCAGCGCATCCTCGTGCCCCTGCTCGTGGGATGGTGCCTCCTGTACCCGATCCTCGTCTTCCTGTGGTCCACCGGCGCGGCGATGCAGGGTCGGTGGGAGGTTCTGGGCGTTCCGCCGGAAGCGCGGTCCCTGCCGCCCTGGCAACTCACGCTGGGCTTCTTCCTGACCTTGCAGTTCGTGCGCAAGTTCGACCTCACGCACCTGTGGTTCCTGCACCAGTTGCTCGTCCTGTACGGGATCGCGCTGGCGGTCCGCGCCGCGGTCGACCGGAGACCTGGAGGGCACCGCGTCGTGGCGGGGCTGGATCGCGGGTTTCGGCGCCTCGTGGATTCGCGATTCCTCGTCGTCGGCTTCGCCGCGCTGGTATGGCCGTCGCTTTGGCTGCAGGGCGGCTGGGGCGTGGCAACGCCCAAGGAATCGCTCGTTCCCGATCCGGCCATCACCTGGCTGTACGGGATCTGCTTCGGATTCGGCTGGGCGCTGCACCGTCAGCCCGATCTGCTGCCCGTCCTCGCGCGTCCGTGGCGTGGCCATCTCGCGACCGCGGGGGTGCTGGTGGCCGCCACCAGCGTGGGGTTTCACGGGCTCCGCGAAGCCGGCTGGGTGTCCGGGACGGAGCCCTGGGTTCGGCCCGCGTATCTCGTCCTGTACGCCTGGATGATGGGCTCGTTCGTGTGCGGTCTCCTGGGGCTGTTCCTGGAACGGTGCCATGGGGAGAGCCCGACGTGGCGGTACCTCGCCGATTCCTCGTACTGGGTCTATCTCGCCCACCTGCCGCTGGTCGTCGGGCTCCAGATCCTCGTTGCTCCATGGACCGTGCCGTGGTGGATCAAATTTCCGGTCATCAATCTGGTCGCGTTCCCGCTGCTCTATCTCAGCTACCACGTCCTTGTCCGGTCCACCGTGCTCGGCGAACGCCTCAACGGACGGCGGTATCCGTTCGTCCTGCCCGGGCGGCGCCAGGCCAGGCCATGATGGGCAATTTCCCCGGCTGAGGTGCGGGGCCGGCCCCGCATCGGAGTTTCGCGCCCGACTTCGGCCATCGTTCCGCGCCCGGCGTGGATCGATCCGTTCGGTGCTCCACACCCCGTGGTTCGCCGGCTAGCCTTTCCGCATGGCGAAGACGAAGTCGGGGACGGTCATTTTTGTCGGGGCGGGGCCCGGGGCACCCGGGTTGATGACGATTCGCGGGGCGGAGTTGTTGGGCCGGGCGGAGGTGGTCGTGCACGACGGATTGGTCGGGCCTGACCTGCTGCGGAATCTTGCGCCCACGGTCGAGGTCATCGATGCGGGGCGACGGAGCGGGGAGGGGGCGGGTTTGGCACCGGAAGCGGTGGTGACGTTGCTGGTGGACCGGGCGCGGGCGGGAAAACGGGTCGTCCGGCTGAAGGGCGGGGATCCGTTCGTGTTCGGGCGGGGCGGGGAGGAGGCGCGGGGCGTGGCGGAAGCGGGCGTGAGGATCGAGGTGGTTCCCGGCGTGTCGTCGGTGAGCGCCGTTCCGGCCTACGCGGGCATTCCCGTGACGCACCGCGCGATGGCGTCGGCCTTCACGGTGGTGACGGCGCACGAGGAACCGGGGAAGGACGGCGGCGAGGTGGACTGGGCGCAGGTGGCGCGGGTGCACGGGACGAAGGTGATTTTGATGGGGGGCGGTTGGATGCCGTCGTGGACGGCGGCCCTGGTGGCGGGGGGGATGGCGGAGACAACCCCGGCGGCGTGGATCGAGTCGGGGACCACGCCGGCCCAGAAGGTGGTGGTGGCGACGCTGGGAACGCTGGCGGCGCGGGTCGGGGAACAGCGGGGGACGGGGCCCGGATTGGCGGTGGTGGGCGAGGTGGTGCGATGGCGGGAGCGTCTGGCCTGGTTCGAGGGGCGCGCGTGGTTCGGGCGCCGGGTGGTCGTGCCGCGGCTGGAGGGCACGCCGGAGACGACGGCGCGGCGCCTGAAGGAGCTGGGAGCGGACGTCGCGGAGGCGACGATCTCCCGCGTGGTGGCGCCGTCGGAGCGCGAGCCGATGATCGAGGCGTTGGCGGGATTGGGGGAGTACGACTGGGTGATCTTCGTGAGTCCGGAGGGCGTCCAGACCTTCTTCGACGCGTTGTTCCGGGCGTTCGACGATCTGCGGGCGCTGGGGAATCTGCGGATCGCGGCCATCGGAGCGGCGACGGCGGCGCGGGTGGAGGCGCTGCGCCTGCGGGCGGATGCGCGTCCGAAACATTCCACCGGCAAGGCGATGGCCGACGCCGTGGAGGAGAAGGAGAGCATCGAGAACCTGCGCTTCCTCGTGGTGACCGGCGGGGAGCGGGACCCGGACCTCGTGCGCGAGTTGGAGGACCGGGGGGGGATCGTGGACGAGGTGGCGTTCTTTCGAAGGACCCCGTCCGCGGAGGACCTGTCGGCGGCGTTGGGGCGTTGGGGGGAACGGGGGCCGGAATGGATCGTCTGTCCGGGCGCGGCGGAGGTGCGTGAGTTGCAGCGATGCGTAACACTGGCGGACCTGGCCAGTCGGTATCCGGCGCTCCGCTGGGGGGCCGGCGACGCGGAAGCCCGTGGGGCGTTGTCCGAGCTCGGCGTCCAGGCCGGGCTCGTCGAGACGTGAAAGCTCCCGTAGCGGACGGCATGAGACGGCGGGGCGTTTCAAGTTCCGCGTCGGGAGCTCCACCTCCTCCCTCGGCGGTTGCGTCGCAGGGGTGGCGAACCTCTTGCTGGTTTTCTCCTGCCGACTTGCCAGTCCGGCTCCGATTCAGGAGGGTCGACTCACTATGAGTCTCCTTCCGGCCTCACCCGCGACGTCGCCGCGAGTGAGTGGGCTTCGCGCGGCGCCCCGGGCGGGATTCTCGCGCCACGCGCGGGATCCGGCGACGCGCGGGTTCACGCTGACGGAATGCCTGACGGTGCTGGTCGCCGCGGGCCTCCTGGTTCTGCTCGGCCTGCCGTCCCTGGGCCGCGTCCATGCGCGCTCCGAGTTCGCCGGGTGCATGAGCAACCAGCGTCAGCTCATGACGAGCTTCCTGCTGTACTCCCAGGACAACGGCGATCGTTTGTTGGGAACCACCTATCAGCCGCCGGGAGCCGCCGCGCTGGACCTCTTGGGTGGCGGTTTCTGGCCCGGACCCGTGCCGGAGATCGTCGTCACCATGACGCGCGAAGCCGCCTTCGAGGCCGTCCGCGACGGGTTCGCCAAGGGACCGCTCTGGCCGTTTGTCCAGGAGGCCAGCGTGATCCATTGCCCGGCGGATCCGCGGTCCTCCGCACTCCGACCCGGACGAGGCTGGGGATACGACAGCTATTCCAAGGCGCACACCATGGGTACTGGAACGGCCTGGGAGGGCATCACCCCCTTCCAGCGGGTGACGGACGTTCCCAGGCCGGCCACGAGCTTCGTGTTCTGCGAGGAACCGGATCCCCGCGCCTACAACCGGGGCCCCTGGCTGCTCGACGTGCACCGGGGGAGCCCTTTGATCCGCCCCGGCTGGGTCGATCCTCTCGCCGCCTTTCACGACGGTGGCGCCCTCTTCGCCTTCCTCGATGGCCACACCGAGTTTCGGCGCTGGCAGGATTCCCGAACCCTCCATACGGCGCGAAGCTCCGCCGCCGGTTTCGAGTCCTTCTATGCCGCGGGCGGGGACGCCGCCAACCCCGACTTCCGCTGGGTCTGGGAACGTTTTCAACACGTCGCCTGGAGGCCGCTCGAATGAAAACCTCCGCGGCCCTGATCGTCGTCGCCGGCCTGCTCGGTCTTCCCGGACGGGCCATTCAGGCCCAGGTCTCCGCGCCCGAGCTTCTTTCCACGCGGGCCACGGCGTCGTCCGGTCCTCGTACCGGCAACGGGCCTTCGGTACCCGTGGGCCTCGACGCCCAGGGGCGCTACGTCTTCTTCCTCGGCGCCGCCTCGGATCTGGTCGCCGGGGACCGCAACGGGGCGCGCTGGGACCTGTTCCGCCGGGACCTGCTCGAAGCGCGGACCGAATGGGTCAGCAGTTTCGGGCCGGATTCCCGGGGGCCGTGGGCCAACACTCTGGGCGCCGCCATCGCGTCCGACGGGGCGGGCGCCGTGTTCCAAACCCGAACTCCCGCACCCGGCGTTCGTGACGAGAACGGGGTCGAGGACCTCTTCCTGCGCCGCATGTCCAATGCCGCGCCGGAACTCGTCTCCGTTCGCGCCGACGGACTGGCCGCGGGCGATGCGGCGTCCGGTCCGGGGCTTTTCTCGGGCGACGGTCGATTCGTGGTCTTCGAAAGCCGCGCCTCCGATCTGGTTTCCGGAACGGATACCAACGGGCAATCCGACGTCTTCCTGCGGGATCTCGAGACCCGGACCACGCGTCTGCTCAGTGCACGGACCCGCGACGGACAGACCTCGACGGAAGGGGCCCGGGCCCCGCTGGTCGACCACGATGCCGGCGTCGTTCTCTTTCGCAGCGCCTCCACGAACCTGACCGACGAGACCGACGGGAACGTCACGGACCTGTACGTGTGGCGACGTGCCGACGGTTCCCTTCGGCGTGTCGTGTTGCCCGGACCGATCCCGGAGGGCGGCCAGACTCCGGTGCGCGTCCTGAATCCCGCCCTGAGCAGGGACGGACGCCAACTGGCCTTTCGCGCCAGCGCCACCCAGGCCATCGGCACACCGACCGCCCTGGACGGTGTCTGGTTCGTGGACCTTGCGCTGGGCACCCAGATCCAGATTTCGAATGACCCGGACGCGAACCGCCAATCCCGCGGCGACGATCTCACCGGGCCGGTCTGGGCCGGGGACGGTCGGAGGCTGGCCTTCGAACGCAACACCGCCACGCCCACCAATCCCGTGCCCCGAATCCACCTGTGGGGGGCTGGGACCGGACTGCAAACCCTCGACCAAGTCGCCGCGGCCACGCCCGGCGCGCCGGCGGAACCGGTGACCTCGCAGGCCCCGGTCCTGAACGTTGACGGATCGCGACTCGCCTTCCTCTCCGCCGCCCCGGTTTCGGGGACCACGCTGGCCAACGCTGGTATCCAGCGCCTACTCGTGCGCGAACTCGCCACCGGCCACACCCTCGCGCTGACCTCCGAGGCGGACGGCAACGTCGACCAGCCGTTCGCGGAGTTTCATCCGGACGGTCGACGGGTCCTGTTCCAGACCGAACGCCCCGTCCCGGGTCCCGTCGAGGACTGGAACCGCACCTTCGACGTCCTGCTGAGTGCCGGAACGGAAGGGGTTCCGCCGACGGTCGTGTCGGTGGCCGATCCCGCGCAGTCGACCTCCGTTCCGTCGGAACTGCCCCATCTGGCCGGGCGCGCCCTGTCGGAGGACGGTCATTACGTGTTGTTCGCCCGGATGGCGGACGCCGGTTCGGTGCGCCACGTTTACCGCCTGGATCGCCGGACGTCGGCTCTCCGGCTCGTCTCCCGCGGGCTTGCGGGAGGCGAGGCCAACGGGCATTCGCTGCCGGTCGCGCTGTCCGCCGAGGGGCGCCGGGTGCTCTTCACCAGCCTCGCGACCAACCTCGTGGCGGGGGATACCAACCGCGTCGAGGATGCCTTCCTTGCCGATCTCGACGCCGACACCATCGAGTTGGTGAATGCCCGCGACGCGGACGGCGGGTTCTCCGCGCGTGCGGTGGCGGCGCCGCTGTCCATGTCGGCGGACGGACGGCAGATCGCGTTTCACAGCCGGGCTCGCGACCTCGCCTCGGGGATGGCCGGGAGCGCCGACAACAACCTGTTCCTTCGCGACCTCGATGCTCGCCGCACGATCTGGATCAACCGGGATGTTCCCACCCTGGGTATTGTCGATATCCAAGGCCGCATCCGAACTTCGACCCTCAGCGAAGACGGTCGCTTCCTGGCGTTCACCGCGGGTCCGACGCCCCCCGGGGACGCCTATCTCCATTCCCGGACGGACGGCTCGTTGCGGAGGCTGACAACCGGCGGACGCGTTCACGCCCTGGCCGTTTCCGGACGTTCGGGGCTGGTGGCGCTTGCCCACCGGCATCCCGACGGCACCCGGAACCGTCTCGCGCTGCACGACATCGTCGCGAACGCCACGCGCGAGGTCGTGGGGTTTCGCCTCGAGCAAACCCTCGTTTCTCTCCGCTTTTCCGCCGACGGCCAATCCCTCGTCTTCGGCACGGTCGCCGCCCTCCCGTCCGAACTCACCGGGGTCACCGACGACAACGGCCTCGGCGACGTGTTTCACTACGACCTCCGGTCCTCCCGGTTGCGCCTCCTCAGCATCGATCCCTCCGGAAAGCCGGGTGCCGGCGCGTCCGATCAACCTGACCTGAGCGCCGACGGGCAGTGGGTCGTCTTCCGTCATCGCGCGGTCCCGATCACGCCGGTGTCCACGGGAGTTCCCGAGGTGACTCACGTGTTTCTGCACTCGCTCGCCACGGGCCGTACCACCCTGCTCGATCCTGCCCCGGTCTCCGCCGGACCCGGGAACGGACCGTCCGCCGCGCCTCGGATCGGCGCCGACGGGAGCCTCGCGTTGTTCCTCTCCGGCGCGTCGGATTTCGGCGAGGGCATCGGCAACGGCCTCCCCGGCCTCTTCGTCGTCCGCCTCGCTCCGGACGTCGATCCCGGCCTGGACACGGATCAGGACGGGCTTCCCGACGCCTGGGAGCAGGCCAGCTTCGGCAACCTGGCGGAGACCGGGACGGGCGACCCCGACCGGGACGGCCAATCGAATGCCGCCGAGTTCCAGTCCGGCACGAGCCCCACCGACCCGCTCTCCGTCTTTCGGGTCGAGGTGAGCCTGGCCGCCGACGGTGTCCCCACGCTCCGTTGGTGGGCGGTGGCGGGCATCACCTACTCCATCGAATCGTCGGGCTCCATCGCGCCGGCCGCGTTCGTGGTCCAGGTCACGGACCTGCGCGGCGACGGGGCCCTGCGCGTCCATCCGCTGATCTCTTCCGGCACCGCGAGTTTTATCCGGGTCCGTGCCCAGCGGCCTTGATCCGGGTGGCGGACTGCCGGGCGCGCGCGGGAACGGTCCGGGTCGCGCGGGAGGTCGAAGCGGACCCGTCCGAGGGGCCCGGCCTCCCCCCGGAGGTCGTCGTGTTCCCGCCGTTGGACCGAGGTCCGGACCCTCGGTGGCTCCCGCAGCGGGCCTAGGGTTGCCGGGGCGTGACCCAGCGGTAGACACGCCGCTCCGCCGTGCCGGGATCGAGCACCTCCGCCGGACGATTGCGACCCATGGCCGGAAGGTCCTCCAGCTTTGTCCAGTTCCCGGTGCCGGGTTCGTCGCGGTACTGGACGGAGTACGTCCGGTTCGAGACGGCCTCGAACCGCAGACCCACGCCGGACGGCACGCGAAACGCCTCGAGGCGCGGGTGACTCGCCGCGTTCGTCGGGTCCGTACCGGCCAGGGCTTCGCCGCGGGTGCTCGTGCCGTCGGAATCGGGGTCGGCACCGGGATCGACTCCGGTCCGCCCGAAGTGCGACGTCTCCCACGCATCGGCCAGGCCGTTGCCGTCGACGTCGGCGAGGTAGGTCAGGGTGGCTGCCGCGGAGAGCACGCCCTGCGGAAGCGCGCGGTTCGTCACGACGAACGCGTAGTCGGTCCAGGGCGGCGAGGTTTCCGCCCCGCTCAAGGACAGGAAGAACTCATGGGCGTCGACGGTGAAGAAGGTGTTGGGTCCGGGCGGCAGCGTCACGCCGTTGCGTCGCACCAGGATTCCGAGGGGCAGGGTGGCGTCGCGGGCCACCGCGAGGCCGAGGACGAGCGGCGTGCCGGGGACGAGGCTCTGGCTCACGGGCGATTGAATCAGGACGGGGGCGACGCCCGACGCGGGCGGCCCGTCGCCGGCTCCCGGACTGCCCTCCGGCGCCGGGCTCGGGCGCCATTGCGTCGGCTGGTTCCAGGCCTGCGGCGCGGCAAGGTCGTCGACCGTCACCAGGGAGAAACCGTCGCCGTCGGTGGTCGGGTGCCAGTCATCGTCGTACTCGAAATCCAGCACCTCCTCGCCGGCGGCGTCGAGGAGCAGCAGGCGTTCGCCGCCCCGGGCCAGATCGCCGGTGAACGTCCCCGCCACGGGGAGGCCGCCCCCGTAGCGGGCCGCGAAGGCGACGGGGTTCTTCACGACGAGCACCCGTTCCCCGGGCGCGAGGGAGGGCCGGGGACTGCCCGCGAACCGGAATTCCACGCCCGCGGCGAAGCGCACGCCGGAGAGGTCAAGGGTGAGGTTCGTCGAAGTGTTCCGCAGTTCGACGAAGGCGAATTCATCCGCTGCGGCGGGGTTCCCTGGGAGCGGACGGGCGTGATACATCAACTCCGTCACGCGGAGATACCGCTGGGCCGGGCTGGGGTCGCCCGCGTAGACGAACTCGCGCACGACCTCGCCCGAGGCGTTCTTCACCAGCAGGGTTTCGCCGCGAGCCGACAATTGCCCCTCGTACGGCCCCACCACGAACCGGCCCTGCCCGCCCCGGGGGCCGGTGGTGCGGGCGCGGAAAGCCCGCACGTCGGGCGAGACGTAGAGGACGGAGTTGGAGGGAATCACGGTGCCCGGCGGAAAGGTGAAGCGAACGCCGCCGTCGAGTTTCCAGCCGCCGAGATCCACGGCGTAGGGCTGGCCGTTGCCGAGCGCCACGTATTCCTGGTTCTGGTTTCCGCCGGGCGGATTGAAGTCCACCCCGACGACGTCGACAAAGGCCTCGGCGGGCTGGGCGAGGGGGATGCCGGCGTTGCTGGACGGGGTGATGCCGATGGGGCGCGCGGTGTTGGTGATGCTGTGGGTGACGTACCAATGCCGCCGCCGCGGCCCGACGAACTGGGTCAGCAAATCCCCGACCCCGGCGGCGAAGGTCTTGCCGGGTGCCCAGGGCGAGAAACCCCATTTCGCGCGGTCGAGGTGGGCCTCCGCCGAAATGAGGTTGGTCATGTCGCGGATGTGCTTCTCCAGGAGGAGCGACTCGGTCGGCGTTCCGGGCGGGAACACCATCCGGTCGAGGATCGAGCGCTCGCGGCGCAGGAGCATCTGGCGTGTTTCCGGGAGGGCCACGATGACGTCGTAGAGCCGGTTGAAATTGCCGCCGGTGCTGGAGCCGCCGTAGAGGGGATGGCTCTTGGAGGAATCGACCGTGGCCTCCAACGGGCTGCTGCCGCCGTAGAGCTGGCCCCAGGAGGCATTCATGTCGAACGGGATGTTGCGCCACAGCCCGTCACCGAAGGTGTCGCGGTAGAGACACATGTTGGCCCAGACATCGTCGTTCTCCGCGCACCACCGCGTCCCGGCCAGGTGATTGATCACCTGCGGCACGTCGAGCAGGTCGAACACCGCGGCGCGCCGCGCGGCGAGGGACGCCGATTCGTGGATGCCGTTAGCCAGTTGCAGGTAGTCCGTCCGGGACGGGTCGGAGTCGGGCTCGAGCTTCTGGAACACGCCGGTGCTGGAGAAGTCCGGGGTCAGGTTGCCGACGGCCTTGTACAGGGCTCCGGACGGGTCGTATCCCATGCGTTCGAGCTGTTCCTGGCCCAGCACGTCGCCGTGCAGGGCGAGTTGGTAGAACTGCCCGTTCATCTGGACGCGCACCGGAGTCAGGTGTGGGGACGGCACTCCGATCTGCTTCAGGAACCAGAAACTCAGGTATTGCCGCAGGTAGGTCGGATCGAGGTACTCCGCCAGCAGCGTCGACCGGCGCAGTCGCCCGCCCGGACCGGGATGGCGCAGCTCGTGGCCGCGGGGGAACTCGAGCCGGTGCGACTTCTTCGCCAGACCCGCGGAGGTGTTCCCGCGCAGTTCCACGTAGACGTTGTCGTAGAACTCCCCGTCGTGGAAGAACGACACCCGCCCGCCGCTCTCGGTATCGATGCGCGAGGTCTGCGTCGGACCGACGAAGAGATGGAACACGGGCAGCCGGCTGACGAGGTTCGTCGGGGCCACGATCGTTCCCAGATATTCCTCGGTCGCGGTGGGCTGGGTGAACAGCGGCCAGCGCGAACCCTGGCCCCCATCGTCGGCGGCCGCCACGAGGTACCGGATCATCTGGCCCGGAGCCGCCGCCGGTATCGTGGCGCCATAGGTTCCGTCACCCGCCGCGCCGTCCCCGTGCGCGCCGTCGTCCAACATCGGCACCGCCGTTTCCGCGTCGAACAAAACCCGATACCGCAGCGTCACGCCGGCCACCGTACGGAACGAGGCGCGCACTGTCGCCGTGACGATCAAGTCCTCCGCGTCCTGCGGCACGGCGGGCCGGTGCTGCACCGCTTCGATGACCGGCCCGGGAACGGCCGTCCCGCCCAGGTTCGCCGCGCCGGGCGTGGGCTTGGTGAAGTAGACGCCTTCCGCCCCCTTCTCGAATCCGTCCCCGACCGGCACCTGGCTCGTGCCATAGGACACGTCCGGCACCTGCCGGGGATAGGCCGGACGAAACTCGCTCGCCACCGTGACGCCGTCGGGTTGGACCAGGGCCAGGTATTCGCCGGCGGCGGCCAGTTGGAAGCTCGCGTGCAACGGCGCCCCGGGCACCCTCCGATCCTCGCCCGACGCAAACACCACGAGAAAGCCGCCCCCCGCCACGTTCGTCGCCGGAAACCGCCACTTCGCCGGTTCCTCCGCGGAATCCGTCAGAAACCAGCCCCCGAGGTTCACCGGTCCCGGCCCGGGATTGAAGAGCTCGATCCAGTCCACGAACCGCCTCGTCTCGTCCGCCAGGGTCCGCGTGTTCGACGCCAGCACCTCGCTGAGGTACGGCACCGGATCTCGGGCGTCAGGATCGAGGCGATACGTCCAGCTCCCGCCCGCGAAGGCGTTGGGAATCGCGGCCAGATCCACGATGGCGTGACCGGCACCCCAGGCCAACCGGACCGGCCCCGGCGCCGGTTCGGCAAACGCGAAGACGTACTGGCTCGCGGCCACCGCGGTCACGCTTGTCGCCGGACGTTCGTTGACGAGCAGGTCCGATGCCTCGACGCCCTGCACCGGTTCGTCGAACAGCACGCTGACCTGGGTCAGGGAGCGCACGGTCGATCCCGCCCCCGGCAGCAGGCCCGCCACCCGGGGCGGGGTCTCGTCGACGAACCGGTAGCGCCACGTCGCGCCCGCGCCCGCGCCGTCGAACCGGTTCGGGGGCGTGGCCAGGTCCGCGATGGACTGGGCCGGGCTCCAGGCGATGGCGACCTCGCCGTAGGGCGGCGCCGCGAAGGCGAAGGTGTACGTGGCCCCGTCCACCGCGGTCACCGACGTGGCGCCGATGCCGCCGACGAGCAGGTGGGCCGCGACCACCCCCTGGACGGGTTCGCTGAACGTCACCGTCAACTCGGTCAGCCGGTTGACCGTCGTGCCGGGTGCCGGCACCACCCTCAGGACCGCCGGCGGTTCGGTCTCCGCGACGTCCGAGACGAGGGAGGCTTCGAAACCCAGGTCGCTGCTGCCGAGGCTGCTCTGGAACACCTGGACCGCCAGCACGTTCGTGCCTGGCACGAGATACGTGGGCGGGGCCGGCAGGGAATGGGAGGTCATGGCCACCGGTTCCGCCGCGTTGGCGGCCAGCGTCGCCGTGCTCACCGCGCTCCCGGCTTCCCCCGCCACCCCCACGCGCACCACCTCGGTGCCATTGATCCACGCCACGAACCCGTCGTCGACCAACGCCTCCATCCGCACCCCCCCGACTTCCTCCGGACGCGGTACCACGAACGTCGTGCGCAGAAACACGCACCCGTACACGTTCTGCATCCCGACGATCCGTGTCCCCCCGGGAAGCTCGTCGCCGTACCAGAACGGGGCCGGCGCCGCGGTGAATTCGACGTCGCGGAACCCCAACCCGCGCCATGCCGCGACGGGCGCCGACGCCTCGTTCGTTCCCGGGCGCCAGCGCCACGTGGCCCCCGGCGGAACCAGAACCGCCCCTTCCGCAACGCCGACCGGGAGCAGCAGCGCCGGCACGAGAAACACGAGCAGTCGACGGAGGTACATCATGGGAACACGCTCCGCCGTCTCTGTTCCAACTTCCCCCGTTCGGCGAGCCCAAATGCGGCGCTGCCTGCCGGCGGCTCCCCGGGGACGTGGACCGTGTCCCGCTGCCCCCGGCGATGTCGGGGCCGGCGACCGCCAAGTCGCCGGTCTCGCCTCTCCGGTCCGCATCTTCCGCGCGCACGCAACGAGGCCATGGCGAGCCCCGGCGGACCAGGTCCAGGGTCCCGACCGCCCCGCCTCCGCCGGGAGGATGGCCCGGCAACGGGGCCGCGACTTCCGGTTGAATCGTCAAATGTCAATGTTTGACCCCATTGCCCGTGTCCCGCTGTCCCCGGCGATGTCGGGGCCGGCGACTGCCAAGTCGCCGGTCTCGCCTCTCCGGTCCGCATCTTCCGCGCTCACGCGACGAGGCCATGGCGAGCCCCGGCGGACCTGGCCCGGGGTTCCGTCCGCCCGGCCTCCGCCGGGAGGGGTCCCAGTAACGGGAACCGGGACTTCCCCTTGAATTGTCAAATGTCAATGTTTGACCCCATTGCCCGGGTCCGCGGGGATCCTGAGGCGGCCCTTGACCGCTTCGCCGCGGGTCCCCACGCTGCGCGCCACCATGCTTCCCTCCCGTTCCAGCGGCGTGCGCCGTGCCCGGGCTTCCCGCGCCGGGATCGGGATGACGTGCGGGTGGCTGGTGCTCTCCTCGGCCTGGGCCGGTGCGCCCCCGGTGACCGCAACGGCGACGGCGCCCCTGCCGATGGAGGTGCGTTCGGTGTTGAACGCGTTTTGTCTCGACTGCCACGACGGCGCAGTGGCGAAGGGCGATCTGGACCTCGAACGCCTGAGCCGGGACGACCTCGCCCGTCATCCCGCCGCCTGGGAGGAGGTCCTCCGCCGCCTGCGCTCGCGCCAGATGCCGCCCGCCGGCAAGGACCGTCCGACGGAGGCCGCGTGCGACGAGGTGGTGGGCCGGTTGGCCGCGCTGCTCGACTCGGTGGCCGAGCGGCAGCCGGACCCCGGGCGAACCGAGACGTTCCGGCGCCTGAATCGCACCGGGTACGCGAACGCGATCCGCGACCTGCTGGCACTGGAGATCGACGCGGCGGCGCTGCTGCCGAAGGACGACGCGAGCCACGGCTTCGATCACGTGGGCCTCCATGATCTCTCCCCGACGCTGCTCGGACGCTACCTCGCCGCCGCGGAGAAGGTCGCACGGCTCGCCGTCGGCGCGGCGCGGCGTGCTCCGGGCGGGGAAACCTACCGCGCGGCGCCGGATCGAACGCAGGAGGAACACGTGCCCGGACTTCCGGCGGGCACCCGGGGAGGGATGCTCCTCGAACATCCGTTTCCGCGGGACGGCGAGTACGAGATCCAGATCCGACTGTCGCGGGACCGCAACGAACACGTGGAGGGGCTGCGCGAGCCGCACGAGCTGGAGGTCCTGATCGACCGGGAGCCCGTGGCGCGATTCACCGTGTCGCCTCCCCGCGACAACGATCACGACCGGGTCGACGCGCATCTGAAGGCACGCGTCCCGGTCAAGGCGGGTCCCCGACGATTGGGCGTCACCTTCCTCAAGAACCCGTCGTCGCTGCTCGAAACGAAGCGCCAGCCCTACCAGGCGCGCTACAACATGCACCGGCATCCGCGCCTCGGGCCAGCGGTCTACCAGGTCTCGGTCAACGGTCCGTTCGACTCCACCGGACCGGGCGACACCCCCAGCCGGCGGCGGATCTTCACGAGCCGCCCGTCCGGGCCCGGGGACGAGGACCGGTGCGCGCGGGAGATTCTCGGCGCGCTGGCCCGGCGCGCGTTTCGCCGCCCGGTGACCGGGGCGGACCTCGAACGTCTCGGCGAGTTCTATCGGCGGGGCAGGGAGGCGGACGGTTTCGAGGCGGGGATCGAGGCGGCGGTGGCGGCGCTGCTGGCCAGTCCCGAGTTCCTGTTCCGGATCGAACGCGACCCGGAGGGCGCGGCGCCGGGTCAGGCGTACCGGGTCAACGATCTCGTGCTGGCGTCGCGGCTCTCGTTCTTCCTGTGGGGCAGCATCCCCGACGACGCCCTGCTGGCGGTCGCGGAGCGGGATGAACTGCACCGTCCAGACGTGCTCGAGGGGCAGACGCGCCGGATGCTGGCGGATCCGCGGGCCTCCCATCTGGTCCGGGACTTCGGGGCGCAATGGCTGCACCTCCGGAACCTGGAATCCATTACGCCCGATCTGCGGCTGTTTCCGGACTTCGACGACAACCTGCGGCAGGCCTTCCGCCGCGAGACGGAGCTGCACCTGGAGGGGTTGATCCGGGAGGACCGGAGCGTGCTGGACCTGCTGCGGTGCGACGAGACCTACGTGGACGAACGGCTGGCGAAGCATTACGGCATTCCGAACGTGTACGGGAGCGAGTTCCGGCGGGTGAAGCTGCCGCCCGGCAGCGCGCGCGGCGGGTTGCTGCGCCAGGGAAGCGTGCTCACGGTGACGTCCTACGCCACGCGCACCTCGCCCGTGCTCCGGGGGAAGTGGATTCTGGAGAACCTCCTGGGTGCCCCGCCACCCCCGCCCCCGCCCAACGTCCCGGCCCTGAAGGAGAAGACCGTCTCCGAGGCGCTTCCCGTGCGGGAACGGCTGGCCGAGCACCGGTCCAATCCCGCCTGCGCCGGCTGCCACGAGCTGATCGATCCGCCCGGGTTCGCGCTGGAGAACTACGATGCCATCGGGCGCTGGCGCACGCTGGAGGAGGGCGTGCCGGTGCAGGCCGATGGCGGTCTGCCCGGCGGCACGCGGTTCCACGGCGTGGAGGGCTTGGAGGATGCCTTGCTCGCGCGCCCGGAGCTCTTCGTGGGCGCGTTCACCGAGAAGCTGCTGACCTTCGCGCTCGGGCGCGGACTGGAGGCCGCGGACGCCCCGGCGGTCCGGAGGATCGTGCGCGAGGCCGCGACGGATCGGCATCGGTTTTCCGCCCTCGTGCTCGGAATCGTCCGCAGCACGCCGTTCACCTCGAGAAAGGCCGCCCCATGATCCTCACGAAGAAATGCCTGCCGCGCCGGACGTTCCTGCGCGGCGTCGCCGGAACGCTCGCGCTGCCGCTGCTGGAGGCGATGGTGCCGGCCGCCACCCCGCTGGCCAGGACGGCGGCCCGGCCCGTGCGCCGGATCGGTTACGTGTTCATGCCGATGGGTTGCGACCAAAGCCGGTGGACGCCGCCCGGCGGGGAGACGCTCGACGCGCTGTCGCCGATTCTCGAGCCGCTGGGGCCGGTCAAACGGCACGTCACAGTGATCAGCAACCTCGAGCTCCAGTGCGCCTATCCCGGCAGCCATGCCACGTCGAACTCGTCCTTCCTCAGCTGTGCCCGGGCGAAGCTGACCGAGAGCAACGACTACTACCTCGGCACCACCGTCGATCAGGTGGCGGCCCGTGAAATCGGGCGGGAAACGCCCCTGCCTTCCCTCGAACTGGCCATGGACCTGCTGCAGGTCGTCGGGCAGTGCGACAACGGGTACGCCTGCGCCTACCACAACAACCTGTCCTGGTCCTCCCCCACCACGCCCCTCCCGGCCGAGGCCCATCCCCGCATCGTGTTCGAGAGCCTGTTCGGCGACGGCGGCAACGCCGGGGAACGGGAGCGGACCGCGAACCGCCGCGGCAGCCTGCTCGACGGCTTCGGCGCGGAACTGGCCCGCCTCGGGCGCGACCTCGGTCCGGGCGACCGGGCGCGGGTGGACCAGTACCTCGAGACGGTGCGGGAGGTGGAACGCCGCATCCGCAAGGCCGAGGCCGACGCGCAGGAGAACCGGCTGCCGGATCTCGACCGCCCGCTGGGCGTGCCGGCCGCCTATGCGGATCACGCGCGGCTGATGTTCGATCTGCAATCGCTGGCCATGCAGGGCGACGTGACGCGGGTGCTCACCTTCCAGCTCGCGCGCGAGACCAGCAACCGCACCTACCCGGAAATCGGCGTCCCCGACCCGCACCACCCGCTTTCCCACCACGGCAACGACCCCGCCAAGATCGCGCGCATGGCGAAGATCAACCAGTTCCACGTCTCGTTATTCGCCGAGTTCCTCGGGAAACTCGCGGAAACGAGGGAGGGCAACGGCACGTTGCTCGATCATTCGCTCTTCCTCTACGGCAGCGGCATCGGCGATCCCAACGTCCATGATCATACCAACCTGCCCATCCTCGTCGCTGGCGGGGCCGCCGGCGGCATGAAGGGCGGACGCCACCTCAGGCTCCCGAAACCCGTTCCCCTCGCGAATCTCCACCTCGCCCTGCTCGACAAGGTCGGGGTGACGCTCGACCGGTTCGGGGACAGCACCGGTCCGCTGGAGGGGCTGTTCGAACCCCTCGCCGTGTGATGAACCCCGCCTGGTCCAGCCCCGCTTTCGCCCTCGCCCTGGCCCTCGCCGGCGCGCTCGCCACGGGAGCCCTGCGGGCCTTGCCCGCCTCCGCCGCAGCGCCCGTGCCCGCGCCGGTCGCGGAGGCCGTCGAACGCGCCGATCTCGCCGCGCTCCGCAGCCTGCTCGCCGCGCGTGCCGACGCGAACGCGCTCCAGCCGGACGGCATGACGGCGTTGCATTGGGCGGCGCTCCGGGGGGACGCGGAGGCTGCCCGACTTCTCCTGGCCGCCGGGGCCGCTGTCGGAGCCACGAACCGGTATGGAGTCGCGCCGCTCTCCTTGGCGTGCCGCAACGGAAACCCGGACGTCGTCGAGTCGCTGCTCGAACACAGGGCGGATCCGAACACCGTGCAGCGCGGCGGCGAGACCGCGCTCATGACGGCGGCGCGCACGGGACGGATCGAGCCTGTCCAGGCCCTCCTCCGGCGCGGCGCCAGGGTGGACGCCGCCGAGCGGCGCGGTCAGACCGCCCTGATGTGGGCGGCCGCGGAGGGCCATGCCGAGGTCGCGGAGTGTCTGATTCGCGCCGGTGCCGATTTCCGGCTGGCGCTGCCGGATTCCGGGTTCACGCCGCTGCTGTTCGCGGCGCGGGAAGGACGGGCGGAGGTGGTGCGGGTGCTGTTGAAGGCGGGGGCGGACGTGAACGCGGCGACCGAACCGCGTCGGGCCCCGGCCAAGGCGCCCGCGAAGGGCACGAGCGCGCTGCTGCTGGCCATCGAGAACGGGCATTACGAACTCGCGCTCGCCCTGCTCGACGCCGGGGCCGATCCGAACGATGCCCGCTCGGGCTTCGCGCCGCTGCACGTCATGACGTGGGTGCGCAAGCCGCCGCGCGGCGAGGATTTCGGCGCGCCGCCGCCACCCGAACTCGAGGGTTTGAACAGCCTGCAGTTCGTCCGGGAACTCGTCCGGCGCGGTGCCGACGTGAACCTGCGCCTGAAGCAGGGCAGGGGCGGCTACGGCAAGTACAGCCCCCAGGGCGCCACGCCGTTCCTGATGGCGGCGGCGACGGCGGATGCTTCCTACCTGAAGCTTCTGCTCGAGCTCGGTGCCGATCCGACGATTCCGAACGCGGACGGTTGCACGCCCCTGATCGTCGCCTGTGGGATTCACGTCGGGTCCGACCAGGCGACCGAGGTGGCCGGCTCGGAAGCCGAGGTGCTGGAAACGGCGGCGCCTCTGTTGAAGCTGGGCGCCGACGTCGACGCCGTGGATGCCAGCGGCGAAACGGCGATGCACGGGGCGGCCCTGAAGAACCTGCCGCGGGTCGTGGCCTTCCTGGCCGACCACGGCGCCCGGCCCGCGATCTGGAACCGGAAGAACAAGTTCGGGTCCACCCCCCTGATGCTCGCGCAGGGCCATCGCCCCGGGAACTTCAAGCCGTCGCAGGAGACCGTCGAGGCCGTCCAACAAGTCATGCTGGCCGCCGGCGTGCCCCTGCCCAAGCCGGATGCGCCGATCGTCCTGCGGAATTCCGACTGGGAACCCGTGGCGACGCCCGCGGTCGGGAAGGGGAAGGGACCGTGAGCGGACGGGCCCTGCGTCCGACCCTCGGTTAGTCCGGCCTTGGGGTCGGCGCGCGGCGCCGGGCCCGTAGGCTGCCGAAGCCGACCAGCAGCAGGGCGACCGCTACCGCGGACGCCCCGGGCTCGGGGACGGCCTCGAACTCGAGCGACCAGGATTCGAGCCGATGCGTCCCGCCACCCGAGAGGTCCGAGGCGAACAGCGTCCAGATCCCTCCGGGATCGAGCCCCCCGAAGGACGACAGGAGGGCGGTCGGCTCCGCGGCGTCGAACAACGAGGGGGTGGAGGTGGGGAGGAGCCCGCGTCCGTCCGGACTCCAACGGCCCGTCAGCGGCGAACCGTCCGTCAGCGAGATCGCGCTCCGGTACCCATGGATGTTTCCCCCCGCCGCGTCGTCGGCGAGGGTAACGGACAATCCCGCGTCGCCGTATCCCGACGGCAGCGAGGAACCGCGTCCCGGTCGGTTCAGCAGCACCGAGAAGCCCGTATCGTGTTGCAGATAGACGTAGAGGTCCCCGGTGAACTCCCCGGAGACCGTGAGGCTCACCTCCACCCGGCCCACGCGGTCGAGGGCCGATTCGACGACGCGATGATCGCTGATGCCCAGGAGATCTCCGTCGGGGATGGCCACGCTAGGCTGGCCGCCGAAAGTCTCGAACACATGGACTTCCGAGACCGCGGCGCGGGCGGCGGCGGCGCCGAATTCGAGCCCGGCCAACCCGACGAGCGCAAGGCTGGCCGCAAGTCGGCGTTTCGGGCGTTTCGGGGAGGGGGTTCCGCGTGGGTGGTTCATGGGTACACCAGCCGATAGAAACGTCCCGTCGAGGCACCGCGATCCACGTAGGTGACCTGACCTTTCGGATCGGCCGTCACGGCGCCCAGGACGGACCACGTCGCCGCCAGATCGAGCCGGTCCGCCAGCAGAATCCGGTACTGCAGACCGGGAACTCCGGCAAAGGTGATGCGGAACAGATCGGGATCGGACGGCATCCGTTCGATCCTGGCCACCAGGTCGAGTCGTCCCGGACTCGAGGCGATGTTCACGTGGACCAGGCCCGTGGCGGTGGCGCCGTACTCGTCGCGGAGGGTATAGGAAAACGAGCCGGCAGCGTCGCTGGACGAGGTGTACACGATCCAGTCCCCCGTTCGCGTGACGGTCGCACCGGCTGGGCTGGGCGAACCCACGTCGATCAGCGCGAAGGGGTCCCCGTCGGGATCGGAATCATTGGCGAGGAGGGAGGAGGCTTTCACCTTCACGTCCAAGCCGGACGCGCGCGGGACGGAATCCGTCCGGGCCACGGGTGGCTGATTCAGAAACGGGTCGAATTCCAGGGGCGAGGTCCAGGGTCTCCCCGCCAGCCGATCCCAACCCGTGGGTTGGTCTGCCCGGGGCACTTCGCCGGAGGGAGCCTCGGCCGCCGTGTGCACGGAAATCCGGGTGTACCAGAGCTCGATGGTCTCGCGGGGACGACTCGTGTCTCCGGTCGCGGTCACCCAGCTCTTGATGAAGGCGGAGTCGAGCACCACCTGCATGTACTGCGCCCCCCGGGAAATGGTCGGGTCGAAGAACCGGATCACCGCGGGTCCGAGGGTGGCCCCGGAAATGCCCCGCCGCAGCAATGGGCTCGAGTCGATTCCCAGCGGCTTCTCCAGGCGGACGGAACCGAGGACGGGGACCTCGAGTTCGAACGTCGAGGAGCCCGGTCCCGGGTCGGCGCGATCGACGTCGAAGCGGAAGGAATCGCAGGCGATCTGGGCCTGGAAGGGACCGAGGGTGCTGGAGCCCGGGATGGACTCGATCTCGAGCAGGATCGTGGCGGAGGCCGACCCGCCGCAGAGGGCGGCCACCGCCAGCAGCCGCGGCCACGCCCGCCATGGACCGCCGCGCGAGGGAAGGGAGCGGGAGGAGGAGTGCTTCATTCGCAATCCGGCGGTCGGTCGTGCCGGTTGGCTTGGAATGCAACCGCCTAGCGGGCAGTCGGTTGACCGTTGCTGTCGATCAGATCCCCGGAGTTCCACGGACGGCCCAGCACCTGATCCCAGGTGGCCGGGGTGGACAAGTTGAACCGCCCGGCCTCCGGCAGGCTGGTCTGCATGGCGACCTTGTTGAACCAGAGCTCCACGGTCTCGGTGGGCCGCGCGTCGGCGTCGCCGACCATCGACCAGCTTTTGACGAAGGTCGTCTCGAGACGATAGGCCATGACCACCACGAGATTCTCCAGCGAGCCGGGCTCGCGTGGATCGGGTTCCAGGAAGAAGAGGTAGGCCGTACCCGCGGCGCTTCCCTGGATCGCCTTGCGCAGCAAAGCGGTGCTCGCCCGGTCCAGCCGCTTCGTCAGCGTCAGCGTCTTGAACTTCCCGATGGCGAGGATCACGTCCCCCGAGCCTCCCACCGGGCCCTCCGTGAGCGTTCGATCCACGCCGAAGCTCAGGCCGGTCAGCGAAATGTAGTTGTCCTCGTAACCGTGAATCATGGAACTGCCCAGACCGTCCGTGAGGCCCTCGATCCGCAACAGGATGAGGGCCTGGGCCGGCAGTCCGGCGAACCCGAGGAGGATCGCCAGCCAGAAAATCAATCCGGTCGTCGGCGGGGCCGAGCGAACGATACGGGGAGCATGGGGCGCGTCGTGCATGACTTCGTAATTTATGAAATCAGTGCAGCCCAAGTTTCCCCCCGAGGTCAAGCAGGGTCCTGTAAACGTTGCACGCCCTCCCCAAGGCCATGGCCAGGCCCCGGTGCACCGCCCAAACAAAAAGGGGGCAGTCCCACTTATTTATACCTCCCGGTCCTCCGAGGCGGGGTCATCCTGGCTTCCCGCTCGGCGCCTCGGTGAGCCAGGTGCGAACGCCATCCCGGCTTCCCCGCCCCCGCCTCCGCCTCTGCGGCCGGGTGGTCGAACCCACGCCGGCCCAAACCGCGCCGTGACGCCGGGAAGTATTGATAAGTGGGACTGACCCCTCACGGACGGAGGTGGCCGGCTCGGAAGCCGAGGTGCTGGAAACGGCGGCGCCTCTGTTGAAGCTGGGCGCCGACGTCGACGCCGTGGATGCCAGCGGCGAAACGGCGATGCACGGGGCGGCCCTGAAGAACCTGCCGCGGGTCGTGGCCTTCCTGGCCGACCACGGCGCCCGGCCCGCGATCTGGAACCGGAAGAACAAGTTCGGGTCCACCCCCCTGATGCTCGCGCAGGGCCATCGCCCCGGGAACTTCAAGCCGTCGCAGGAGACCGTCGAGGCCGTCCAACAGGTCATGCTGGCCGCCGGCGTGCCCCTGCCCAAGCCGGACGCGTCGATCGTCCTGCGGAATTCCGACTGGGAACCCGTGGCGACGCCGGTCCGAAAGCAGCCCTAGCCTGGGAGCCGTCGAGCGGAGATTGCGGCCCCACGGGCGGACCGCATCGGACGAACTCGCACCAGCACGCCACGCTCGCCACGAACCGGAAGGGGCGGGGATTCCTCGGCCTCGGTCGTGGCACTCGTCGCATCGTGGCGTGGGCCCCCGCCTGTTCGCGTAAGCCCGGTGGGTGCGCGGTGGTCGTTCCATGATTCAGGAAGCAACCGCACGCGGATCAATTCGCCGTAACCCGGTAGAAAGAGCCATCCGTCGGCGCGGCGCAGGCTGGATGGACCCGGTCCTTCGCCACGACCGGTGCCGCGAGGATTCCTAGCCAGTCCATGTAGCGATCCTCCCTCAAGTAGGCGCGCCATCCTGCCGATGCATAGGTGCGTCCTCCAAACGGGGGATGCGCGGGCATGGCCCAATCGAACCTCCGAAACCCAAGAACCACGATGGCAGGATCTGCGTTTGCGACTCCACGGACACGGGGGGCCTTGCCCTCGGAGGTGGACACCCATGCTCCTGCCGGCGGAAGCGGGAATCTTGATTTCCGGTCGGACTCTTCCGCGCTCGGCGCCCTTGGCCAGCCATACCCTGGACTCTCCCTCGTCGTCACCAGGACCTCCCCCCGATCTTGCTACCCACGCGAACTGGGTTCGGCCGGTTTGGGCCGTGTTCCGGCCTGGGCCAGCTGGATCCAGCTGCTGCTGAACCTCCTGCTGATCGGCTCCACAGGCGTTCCCGCCTCGTTCGGCGGGGAAAATCCGGTGGCGGGTCTGCGCGTTCGCATCCGCACGGCCCCCAATTTCGTCGTCGATTCGAACGTCAAGACCCCGGCGACCTATGCACCGCGATCCGCCTACATCGGCGTCCAGGTCTGCAACGAGAGCGCGACGGTCTTCGAGAATCTGCAGGTGGCCATCGGGGACTTCGATCCCAACGGCGATCTCGGCGTGGCGGATTCGTCCCCGGGCGTTTATCCGACGACGACCATCGGCCCCGAGTTGGGGCGGGGGTATACAGGAACCTTCGCGTTGCGGCATCTGGGCGGGCGCCTCGGCACCGCGGACGCCGTGAGGCGGATCGGTACGCTCGCCCCGGGCGAGTGCTCCAGCCAGTGGTGGCTGGTGACCTATCCCCGCATGGATTCGGAGCCGATTACCGACCCGGTGTGGAACGATGGCCAGGTGGGCAATCCAGTCTGGGGAGCGGCCCATGTGCCCGAGGACGACCTGGTTCTCGAATATGACGTCTGGGCCACCGGCAATCCGCTGGGAGGCGCGACCGTGACCGCCTGGGACACCCGAACGGCCACGATGCGGAACGAGATCTCGGCGAACGCCAACAAGATCTGGCCGAACACCCTGGCCAAGGTTCCCGAGGAATACCTGAACCTCCCGGCCTCGCCGCTCGGCTGGCGTGTGCTCGAAAGCGGCGGGACCAGCGGCCTCTTTCCCGGCGACACCTTCACCATGGCCGGCATCTGGTACGATTTTGGCGTCGTCGGCCAGGGATTCGACAACGACGGCGATCTCGTGCCCGACTACAACGCCTGGATGCAGCCGGTCGGCGATCCCGCCACCTACGATCCCGGCTGTTTCCGGCCCGTCTCGATGCAGGGCGTGCTGATCGTGAAGCTGAACGACGGCACGGAGCGGATCATTCCGTTTCAGGACGAGCTCTATTTCGAACATCTGCCGGTCAACAACACCGGCGTCGTCGGCCTGGTCTATTACACGTTCATGGCGCTGGACTCTCCCTGTTCGGGGACCTTGAGTCCGTACCAGGAAGTGGCTTCCGGTTCCGACAACGAGAAGTTCAACGGGGATTTCGGGGCGCTCTCGGAGCACCCCGCGCCGGACCCGGTGACGCCCACCGCAGGCCTGGGCAAGTCGGTCTCGCCCACGACCGTATTCCCGTTGCCCGGCCTGGCCACCTGGACCTTGGCCTTCACCAATACCTCGCCCGCAGCCTTGGGCAATCCCACCTTCGGGTATCCCGTGATCCTCCGGGACGCCATCCCGGCGGGGACGACGTACCGGACCGGCAGCGCCGCCTTCTCGATTGCCGGTGGGACCCTCAACGCCCAGATCCACTACTCCACGAACCAGGGCACGAGCTGGCTGGCGACGGAACCCAGCCCCGTGACCACGGTGACCCACCTCGAGTGGCGGCTGACCGGCGTTCTGCCGTCCGCCGCGACGGGGACCGTCAGCTTCCAGACCGACGTTCCCTCCGATTACGCCTCCGCGGTGATCCCCAACACCGCCAGCCTTCGGGTGGGCGACGCCCAACCGATGGTCACCGCCTCGGCCGCGGCCCTGGTGGGGGGGACACGGCAGGTCGGCGACACGGTGTTTCGAGACGACGGCGCGGGAACCGCCGGCAACGGCGTTCAGGATCCCGGCGAACCAGGCCTTGGCGGCGTCACGGTCAGCCTGTACTTCGATGCCAATGCGGACGGAACCCTGGATGCCGGTGACCTCTTGATGGGCACGCGGAGCACCGATGGTTCCGGCAACTACCTTTTCGACAATCTCCCCTCGACCCGGTGGCTGGTGGTGGTCGACCCCACCTCCGGCGGCATTCCGACCGGCTACGGAACCACCACGCCGGAACAGCTTGCGGCGGACACCCGGGCAGGCAACGACCTGAGTGCCGATTTCGGTTTCACGCCCGCCCTCGGTCTGAAGAAGGGGTTGATCTCTTCCGCCAGCACCTACGAGGGCCACGAACTGCGTTACAAGATCGATCTCTGGAACCAGCTCCGCTCCTCCACGGGGAGTCTGCTGGGCAGCATTTCGCCGTGCATCTACGAGGCCTTTCCCACTGTGGTCACGGCTGGCTCGAGTTTCAACGATCCGGCCAACGGCCTCGGCGCCCCGCAACTGACCTTTGCCTCGGGAACCTATGCCACCACCACGTTCGTGCCCGGGAAGGAGTATCTCGAGGTCGAACAGTTCGCCATCGCGGGCGGCGCCCCGACCTCGCACCTCATCCTCGGCGTCAACGCCATCGCCCACCTGCGCCGCGAGGCGGGCAAGACCTTCAGCAACGATTCCCTGAACCTCTTCGTGTCCCGGGGCGGCACCACCCTCGACTCCCTGACATTCTCCCCGGCGCAACTGAACGCCATCTCCGACACCGCGTTCACCGCGGTTCTGTGGGACCTCTCGGGCGAGGCGGAATGGAGCTGGACCAGCCTCGCCCAGTCGACCGGCAACCATCTCGCCATCCGAGCCAACAAGGACAACGCCGCGGACGCCTCGATGTACCTCGACGCCTTCGGGCTTCGCATCACGACCGACTGCGGGGGCGATGTGGCCGGCACCCTCGACCCGGACCGCAGCATCGATCCCATCCGCCTGGTGGACACCTTCGATCCGACCCGGCTCGAGTTTCTGTCGGCGTCGCTGCCCCCCACCAGCGTGGACCAGGGCACCGGCCAGATCGTGTGGGAAGGCCTGGGGCCGATCCACCCCGCGAGCTCGCTGAGCCTGGTTCTGGTGTTCCGGGCCAAGGCCGTTTCGGGCAACACCGACCTCGCGGTCACCAACACCGCCACCGTGACCGCCGCCACGTTCGTGAATGGGCGACCGGCCAACACCCCCAGCGCCCTGGCCGTCGCGACGGTCAAACCCACCGGCTCCATCAGCGGCTCCGTCTGGAGCGACACCGTCGGTCCCGCCAACGGCTGGCAGGGGGCCACGGGTTATCAGGACGGCGAACCGCGGGTCGGCGGCGTCACCCTCGAACTGCTCCAGTGTACCGTGGTGAACAACAGCGGGGGCTGCGACGCCTTCGTGGTGATCGACACCACCGTGACCGACTCCTCCGGCTACTATGTCTTCAACGGGCTCATACCGGGGGGACGTTACACGTCCCGCGTCGTGACCACTTCGTTCGTCGGCAACGCGTCCCCGACCCAGACCGGCGACCCCGATGACGATACCGCCCGGGGAAGCAGCGGCAACGGGGGCACCTGCGGCGGCGGCGGCGGCGGCGCCGAGCCCTGCAACAACGTCTGGAACGACGGATTGACGCTGTCGCTCGGCACCAGCACCTACGGGACCGCCGACGCCTATCACTACACGAACATCAACTTCGGCTACTCTCTCAGCGCGGCCCTCTTCGGCCACGTCTGGCGCGACGTCGATTCCGACGGGGTCTGGGATGAAGGAGAACCAGCCATCAGCGGGGTGTCGCTCTGCCTCGACGCCAACAACGACGGCGGTTGCTCGGGCGAAACCTCCGCCACCACCAGCGCGACCGGGGCCTATGTCTTCAGCGGCCTCGTCCCCGGAAGCTACCGGGTCGCCGTCAACACCGGCAGCAGCGCCCTCGCCGGCGGCGTGCCGACGGGCGATCCCGACGAATCCGGCCCCTGCGCGACGTGCGATCACAGGACGACCACCACCCGGACCGTGGTCGCGGGGGACCTGGTCGGCCCGGAGAATTTCGGCTACGCCCTCCCGGGCGCCTCCTCCATCGGAGATCTGGTCTACCGCGACAATGACGGGGACGGCGCTCGGGATGACCACGAGACGGGGGTGGAAGGGGTGATCCTGCGTCTCTACTACGACGCCAACGGGAACAGCAGCTATGACCCGGCCCAGGACCTGTTGCTGGCCCAGCAGGTCACCGGTCCATCCGGGGCCTACCTGTTCGCCGGACTCGCGTCGGGGACCTACTTCGTCGTGCTCGATGAAACGACGCTGCCGGGCAGCTATGCGCAGACCGACGACCCGGATTCCGCGGGCGCCTGTTCCGGTTCGTCGTGCGATGGACGCAGCGCCGCCATCGCGCTCACCGGCTCGAACACGCGGGCGGATGTCGATTTCGGCTACCGCCCGGCCGCCGATGGTTTCCTCGGCGATCAGGTGTATGCCGACCTCAACGGCAACGGGCTGAAGGACAGCGTCGCCGAGGCTGGCATCGATGGCATCACGGTCTGGCTCTGCCCCGGGGACGCCTCTCCCTGCAACGCGGCCAGCGCCGTCTCCTCCACCGTCACCGCCGGCGGCGGCCTCTACCTCTTCTCGGGAATTCAGGACGGCTCCTATCTCGTCGCTTATGACACCGCCGATCCGCAGATCCCCCGGGATTTCTCCGGTTCCAGCTACGCGCCGTCGACCCCGATCTCGTTCTCCGTCCTTCTGGTCCAAGGACGGACCACCTCCCTCGCGGGCAACGCCTGCGCCAGCTGCAACCGCGACGCCGATTTCGGCCTGAGGCCGCTCGGGGCCATCGGGGACATCGTCTTCTACGACGCGAATCGCAACGGCACCCAGGACGTCGGCGAGTCCGGCATCCCCGGGGTTCGGGTCTTCCTGTGCGCCGCGACTGCGACGGACTGCAGCGCCGGCTCCGCGCTCGCCACCCAACTCACCTCCAACGGCAGTGCGGGAACCGCGTCCGGCAGCTACCTCTTTAACCAGTTGTCCGCCGGTTCCTATCAGATCGCCGTCGACGCGTCGACGCTGCCCGCCGGTCTCACCGCCGCCAGCCTCTCCTCCGACCCCGATGCCGACGGGATCCCCTGCTCGGCGCTCTCCCCCACCACCGATCCTCCGTCCTCGGTCTGCGACGGTCGAACCGGCAGCGGCGACTACCGCGACATCACCCTCGGCCCGGGCACCGTGTTCTCCGGCGCCGATTTCGGCTATGTCCCCCCGGGGGTCATCGGCGACCGCGTGTGGTTGGACCTCGATCAAGACGGACTCCAGGACGAGGGCGAACACGGCGTCGGCAACGTCCGGGTCCGCCTGGATACCGGGAACCCGGGCACGCTCGACTGGACGGACCTGAACGCCAACGGAGTCTGGGACTCCGGCGAAGGCGAGCGCTGGGTGCGCACCGATCAGGACGGCCGCTATTACTTCGAGAACGCTGCCGACGGCCTCCATGCCGTGATCATCGAAATCCCCGCCGGGCTCGCGTCGAGCACGGATGGCGATGTCGTGCCGGATGGAAGCACCGCGGTCCAACTGAGTGGCGGATCGGTCGCCGCCATTGGCGGTTCGTCGTGTTCCGACTGCGATCTCGGGGTGGACTTCGGCCTGAAACTGAATGGCAGCTACAGTTTGACGGGCAACGTCTGCCTCGACGATGCCAGCGTGGACGGCGCCTGCACGGGTCTGGGCGGAGAGCAGGACCTG